>CAYGID010000003.1:0-72217 GCA_964349835.1 uncultured Bacteroidales bacterium
AAGGCTACTATTCGCAACCGGCACTGCATACGCTGATCTATTACGGCATCTCAAAGCTTCTTGGCACCCAAGGCGAAGCCACCCTGTCGCTGCTTTATCTGTGTAACTCCCTGTTCTCTGCATTACTGCTTACCCTCTTTCTGGTGTGGGTGCAAACTTTGTGGGGAACCGGAGTCGGCGCGGGAGTAGGCATCGGCATCCTCTTCGCGCAATGGATAACCGTTTTTGGAAGAAACCTCTATTGGGTATTCGGTGCTTTCTATATCCCACTCGTGGTATCGCTCTGGCTGTTCGAAAAATCAAAAAACAGACAACTTTCGAACCGGAGAATCTTTGCCGTTTTGGCGCTAGCGATGGGTGTAAAGTGTCTATGTAACGGATTCGAATTTATCTCGTCGGTGCTGGTAATGGCTATGATTCCCTTCATATTTTATGCTATTGATCAGGATTGGGGATGGAAACGCTTTATCCGGCGTTTTCTCGCAGGCGCTTCTGGAGCGCTGGCCGGCGTTATCAGCGTGATGATACTTCTGTCGGTGCAACTCTCTTTCGAGAAGGGCTCTTGGGCGAAAGGTTGGGAATTTATCCTCCATAGTCTGCAAAAACGCACCTTTGGCAGCGGCACATCCTTCGACAGTCAGATTGCCGAAAGCCTGCAAAGCGACCCCTGGGATGTATTCATGGTCTATTATCACGGACACGTCTGGAACATCAGCCACTGGTTTGAGGGCACCTCTCTTGAGGGATGGAGTAAAGTAGAGTTCTCGCTCTTCTTCCCGCTGCTTGCCGTTATCACTCTTTGGATGCTCCTTGAAAAGAAAGATCCCGGGTCTGCATTGAGATATCGTCGCAATATGGCACTTATGGCCACCCTGTGGGTTTCGCTCGCCGGGCCGCTTTCGTGGTTCTTCCTCTTTAAGGGACATGCGTTCATCCACACGCATATGGACCATATTGTGTGGCACTTCCCGTTTATGCTGCTGGCTTTTGTACTGATGGCCGAATTTATGAAACAATGTATCGCAACCTGTTTCTCAGAAAAGAAAACCAGCAAAGAGGTTCTTTAAATCGGGATAAAGTAGCTTCTACGCACAACGCTACCCGAACAGGCTACATTTCTGAAAGGGCACCTGGTAAAGGCTCAGGCCTCTTTCCGAAAATTGCTTGCAGGTGCAGAGTAAATGAGTTGCGGGTGCAGATCTGGTTACTTGCAGGTGCAGATCAGGTTTCTGTCGCCGGAGGCATCATCGACACGGGCCGATCCCGGCCAGAATTTGTTTTCGCGAATCCAGGCAAGCGGATAGGCAGCTTTTTCACGGCCGTAGGGGTGGCTCCAGTTGTCGGAAACCACTTCGGCCTCACAATGGGGGGCATTCTTGAGTACATTGTCATCGGCAGGCTGGGCTCCACCGGCTACCTCTTCTATCTCGGAATGGATCGAAAGCAGCGCCTCAGCAAAGCGATCGAGTTCGGCAAGTGACTCGCTCTCGGTGGGTTCAACCATCAGGGTACCGTGTACCGGAAACGAGAGCGTGGGCGCATGAAAACCATAATCCATAAGGCGTTTGGCAATGTCGCCCTCGGTGATGCCCGAACTGCTCTTTAAGGGACGGCAATCGAGAATCATCTCATGAGCCACAAATCCCTCTTTATTGGTATAGAGCAGGTTGTATTTATCCTTGAGGCGCGCAGCCAGATAGTTGGCGTTCAGAATGGCATAACGGGTGGCCTCTGCAAGCCCCTCCTCTCCCATCATTTTAATGTAGGCCAGGGCAATTGAGAGAATTCCTGCACTTCCGTAGGGAGCGGCCGAAACGGCAGTGATGCCCTCGCTGCCCCCGGTTGCCACTTCGCAATGGGTGGGCAGATAGGGGGCCAGATGCGCTGTCACACAGATGGGGCCCACACCGGGACCGCCACCACCATGGGGGCTGGCAAAGGTCTTGTGCAAATTAAGATGACATACGTCGACGCCCAAAAAGCCCGGACTGGTTAACCCGGTTTGGGCATTCATGTTGGCACCGTCCATGTAAACCAGCCCGCCATTTTGATGTACAATCGAGATCATCTCCCTGATCCGTTCTTCGAACACCCCATGGGTCGAAGGGTAGGTAATCATAAAGACGGCCAGCTGATTGGCATACTGTTCGGCAAGCGCCTTCAGCGCCTCCACATCGATATCGCCCCGCTCTGTACAGGGAACGGTAACGGTTTTCATTCCGGCCATTACGGCACTGGCCGGATTGGTTCCGTGGGCCGAAGAGGGAATCAGTGCAATGTTTCTTGCTCCCTCTCCTCTCCGCTCAAGGTATTCGCGGATTACCAACAGGCCGGCATATTCGCCCGCAGCACCCGAGTTGGGCTGCAGCGAAACGGCATCGAAACCGGTTAATAGAGCCAGACTCTTTTCCAACTCGGCAATCAGCAGCCGGTATCCCTCTGCCTGTTCGGCAGGTACAAAGGGATGAAGCGCCGCGAAGCCGGGCCAGGTGATGGGCAGCATCTCCGATGCCGCGTTCAGTTTCATGGTACACGAACCCAGCGGAATCATGGAGTGGGTGAGCGAAATATCTTTCCGCTCCAGTTTTTTGATATAGCGCATCATCACCGTCTCCGAACGGTTTTCGCTGAAAACCTTGTGCGTGAGAAAAGGCGAGCTACGAACCCACTCGCGCGGCCAAACGGCCAACGAGTCGGGAGTCGAAGCTACGGTGGCACATTTGCCCAGAACGGTTTCGAAAAGGGCAATGATAGCGGCAAGTTCGGCCTCACCCACCGTTTCGTCGAGGCTGATGCCTATGTGACCCGATACAAAATAACGGAAATTGATTGACCGGGCCAACGCCTCGGTGCGGAGGGCCTCAGTAGAAATATGAGCCGGCAGCTCTATCTTGATCGTATCGAAGAACCACTCCGAATCTATCGTGCATCCAAGACTCCGAAGGGCGGAGGCCAGCCGAAAGGTGTGGTTGTGTATAGTACGGGCAATGGCGGTAAGCCCTTCGGCTCCGTGATATACCGCATACATGCCTGCCATAATGGCCAACAGTGCCTGCGAGGTGCAGATATTCGAGGTGGCCTTTTCACGCTTAATATGCTGTTCGCGCGTCTGTAACGCCATACGAAGAGCCTTCTCCCCGCGAGCATCGACAGAGATTCCGATGATACGGCCGGGCATATCGCGTTTAAAGGCTTCGCGACAGGCAAAAAAGGCAGCATGCGGCCCGCCGTAGGCCATGGGAAGGCCAAAGCGCTGGCAGCTGCCAAAGGCCATATCAGCACCCCACTCACCCGGGGGCGAAAGAAGGGTCAACGCCATCAAGTCGGTTGCCACGGCAAGCAGTTGTCCGTTATCGTGAAGCTTGCGGGCAAAATCGCTGTAATCGCAGAGGGCTCCGTCGGCATTGGGAAACTGAACAATGGCACCAAAGATATCGCTCTCGGGTTCAAAGTCGGCATAATCGCCCAGCCTGATCTCAATGCCTGCGGGGGTGGCACGTGTCATCAACACGTCGAGGGTTTGAGGAAAGAGCCGTTCATCCACAAAGAGCACCGAAGCGCCCCGCTTAACCAACTCGCGCGAACGGGCATGGAACATCATCAGCATGGCCTCAGCAGCAGCCTGTGCCTCATCGAGCAGCGAGGCGTTGGCCACCTCCAACCCGGTAAGATCCGACACCATGGTCTGAAAATTGAGCAGGGCCTCCAGCCTGCCTTGCGACACCTCGGCCTGATAGGGGGTGTAGGAGGTGTACCAGGAGGGGTTCTCCAGAATATTGCGCAGAATCACCGAGGGGGTAATGGTATTGTAGTAGCCCATCCCAATGTAGGAGCTATAGAGCCGGTTCTTTTCGGAAAGCTCGCGCAGCCATTGCAGGCAGGCGTACTCACTCATGGCCTCGCCCACCGCAGGAGGATGCGGCAATCGGATAGAGGCGGGCAGAGCCCTGTCTATCAGCTCATCGAGCGAAGATACCCCGATGGTTTGGAGCATACGCGAAAGATCGAACCCATCGGGACCGATGTGGCGGGAAGAAAATTGTGCTGGGGCCATAATAGAAGAATTCATCCGGAATAGAGGGTGCGAAATTACAACTATCCCATGTATGGAATACTACAAATGATATGTTACAAAACATTCGCCGAAGCAACAACCGGGTTTATACCCGCCCGAGCCGCAGCAAAAAAGGGTTTCCGGCTAATTCGTGTCCAATTGTGGTTTTGGGTCCGTGGCCGGGGTAAACGGTTGTGTCGGGGGGGAGCACCAACACCTTGGCATAAATGCCATCGATGAGGGTATCGTAATTGCCCCCGTAGAGGTCAGTTCGACCAATACTCCCGGCAAACAACACATCGCCCCCAATCAGGAAGGCCTGCTCGCGGCAGTAAAAGAGCAAACTCCCGGGCGAGTGGCCGGGCACATGAATCGACGTAAGACGGCTATTGCCAAACACAATCTCTTCGCCCTCCTCAATGTAGCGGGTGGCTGCGGGGGGAAGTTCAACCCGGAGTCCAAACATCTGCCCCTGGGTCACCGCATTTTCGAGCAGATAGCTGTCGGCCGCATGCATTGCAAAGGGAATATTCCAGGTATCAACCACAAACCGACTACCCAACAGGTGGTCTACATGCCCGTGCGTGTTCAGCAGCAGAATAGGTTTCAACTGCGAATCCTCCACATACCGCTTCAGTGTTTCACACTCCTCACGGGTATAGCATCCGGCATCCACAATAATGCACTCGCGGCTCTCGTCCGAAAGCACAAAGGTAGCCTCCTCGAAGGGGCTGAAAGAGAATTGTTTCAGTGTAATCATAATGTATCGTTCATTGGCGTCCCGGGCCTGCGGGGCAAAATCCGCCCCTCAAGCATAGGAACAAAAGAGTATAAACCGTGCTCCGACTGCACAAAATCGCCATTGGCAGTTTTCGAAAGCAGTGTCATCACCTGATAATCGGAAGGCCCCAGGGGAATCACCATCTTACCTCCATAGGCCAGCTGATTGGCCAGTTGAGCCGGAACAGAGGCCACGCCGCAAGTCACAAGAATTCTGTCGAAGGGAGCATACGCCGGTAAACCGGCGAAGCCGTCGCCATGAAAAAGGTTCAGTGCATAGGCCATGCCTGCAAAGTGCTTTCGGGCAGTCCTGAATAGAGGATAATGGCGCTCAACCGAAAATACAATGGCACCCATTTCGGCCAGAATGGCAGCCTGATAACCCGAACCGGTACCAATTTCTAACACCCGGTGTCGGGGCCGCACATCGAGCAGATGTGTCTGCATGGCAACCGTGTAGGGCTGCGAAATGGTCTGACCTTCGCCAATGGGAAAAGGCTTATCATGGTAGGCCAGATGGGCCAGACCTTTTTCCATAAAATGCTGTCGGGGAACTCTTTCCATGGCCGAAAGCACCCGTTCGTCGGTTATGCCCTTCTGCCGGAGTTCGCCGATGAGGCGCTTCCTCTGCCCCTGGAATAAAATCGGGTCGTCCATTGTAGATTCTTCGGTCAACAAAGATAGTAAACTGTTTCAACAACTGTTTTGAACAGGCAACAGTTGATAAATAGTGGGCCGAAAGTGCAGGAAATAGGCTCTTTCTACCTATTTTTGGGACGTTCCAACTTACACATTTTGCATGGTTGCATTCGGAGTTGTCGGATTAACTCAGTTGTCAAAGTCGTTTCTGGAGGTTTTTGCACCACAATCTTCGTTCGATTTGGCAGGTCTCTTCGACACCGACCCGAAACAGAGTCATCTTGCAGCCAGGGCCTGCCGAACCATCTCGTACAGAGAGCCTGAAGCGCTCTTCCAATTTTCGGAAGCTGTCATTCTGGGAGAGGAGTCGGACAATACCTTTGCGCTGGCCAAAGAGGCTCTTACCCATTTCCAGCATCTCTTTATCTGCCTTCCTTCGAGCCTCTCGGAGGAGGAGATGAGCGCCCTGCTCAAAATTTCGGAAGAGTCGCAAGTATTGGTGAGGTTTGGTGGAAGCATCATGCACCATCCGGTTTCGGAGGCACTGGCAGCAAAGAGTTCGCGTCCTTTTTTTGTGGAGATGCACCATTCGCTGCACGAAGAGCCAAAGAGCGCAATCAGGAGCAGGCTTGTCAATCTCATGACCGCCGACCTCTCTTTCCTGCTCTCCCTTACGGAGGGGATGGTCTGTAAGGCCGAAACCTCCGTTCCGGGCAACGCCTCCGGAAACGGGGCGCTGGAATGTCGTCTGAAAATCGATAACGGCGCCGAAATCAGAATGGTCTACTCCTTTTGCAGCCCCACACCCCAACGGGTGGTCACGTTGCAACAGCCGGGCGCTACGCTTGTAGCCGATTATCATGCCGGAACCCTCACCTCGGGTCCAACCATAGAAACCCTGGCATCAAACCCTTTTCAGTGCACGCTTAGTCAGCTGGAGGCCTTTGCCCGCGACATAGAAAACCACGAAAGCGAACTAATCGACAGGGATATCCTGATGTTTTTTCTGGCTCACGCGCTGATTAATAAAGCCAAGCCGTGGCTCCTGGTCAATTGCCCGATTCGATTCGAAGTATAATCTCTTCTATGAGTTCGTCTTCGCCGGTGCCATCGTAGGCATCCTTCAGGTTGAGCCCGAAAATTCGGGC
Source organism: uncultured Bacteroidales bacterium (assembly GCA_964349835.1). Lineage (GTDB taxonomy): Bacteria > Bacteroidota > Bacteroidia > Bacteroidales > UBA4181 > JAQVSH01. Next base: position 6,622 of record CAYGID010000003.1, read on the forward strand.
CAGAGTCTGCCAGAAAAAAGCCGACAGTTTTCCGCGAAACTCCTGCAATAAGGCGTATGAGGTGATGCCTGTTTCGCGGTCTATCAGTTTAATCAGAATTCGTCCCTGCGTAATGGTGAGCCGCTTGAGTTCGCCCTCAAACTGACTTCTAATCTCGGATTCGACCTTCCGCGCATACTCCTTCCGCTCCTTGTCGCCCTTAATCGAGAGATAATGTTGATTGAGCACCTTGAACTTTTGCCGGATAAGCACCACATAGGGGTAGACCTTTCGCACATTGTGTTCGAGCCGAGTGTAACGACGAGCCTGCGCACGATTCTTGAACTGAGGGGGAGCAAAAATCACCACCTCGGGAATGGTGGTAAGGTAAAGCGTGTCGCCATTGGGCAACAGGCGGTAGCCAACCATCTGCATCGGCTTTTGAACCGGAGTTTGAGCGGTTGCGGTGAAAGCCAGAAAACAGAGTAACAATATGGTAACCGATATCCTCATAAAGCCATATTCCCGCATCAATCATCCAATAGCTGCCGAAATGCAAAATAACGACAATCGGTGTAATAAAGGGGAATTGTTCTAAAATAATTTAACCACCACACAAAAGACTTCCCTATTTTATCTAATTTTGCAGGTTGAAAAAACACGCATAAACACATCCTCCGCCGAATGGAACACAACATGAAAAAAGTGATCGTGCTCGGGTCGGGCGCGCTGAAAATTGGAGAAGCTGGTGAGTTTGACTATTCCGGATCGCAGGCCTTAAAGGCCCTACGCGAAGAGGGGATTGAGACAGTCCTCATCAACCCCAACATCGCCACCGTCCAAACCTCCGAGGGCATTGCCGACAAGATCTATTTTCTTCCGGTAACGCCCTATTTTGTTGAAAAAGTGATTGCCAAAGAAAAACCTGAAGGAATTCTTCTTGCTTTTGGAGGGCAAACCGCGCTGAATTGCGGAATCGCTCTTTTCAAGAATGGTGTGCTCAACAAGTACAATGTAAAAGTACTCGGAACCCCTGTCCAGGCTATTATGGACACCGAAGACCGCGAACTCTTTGTAGGCAAGCTGGATGAGATTCAGATAAAAACACCCCGAAGCTTTGCGGTCGAAAATTTGGCCGATGCCAAAAAGGCAGCCAAAGAGTTGGGGTTCCCTATTATTGTGCGTGCAGCCTACGCGCTGGGCGGTTTGGGCAGCGGCTTCTGTACCAACGATGAGGAGTTGGAAACTCTGGTCAGTAAATCGTTTACCTACTCCAGCCAGGTTCTTGTTGAGGAGTCGCTTAAAGGATGGAAAGAGATTGAATATGAGGTTGTCCGCGACCGTTACGACAACTGCATCACCGTGTGCAGCATGGAAAACTTCGACCCGCTGGGGATTCATACCGGCGAAAGTATTGTTGTAGCACCTACCCAAACGCTCACCAACAGCGAGGTGCAGAAACTGCGCAGCGCTGCCATTGCCATTGTACGCCATGTGGGCATCGTGGGTGAATGTAACGTACAGTTTGCCCTCGACCCCTTCTCCGAAGAGTACCGGGTTATTGAGGTGAACGCCCGCCTTTCGCGTTCGAGCGCACTCGCTTCGAAAGCAACCGGTTACCCGCTCGCCTTTATTGCTGCCAAACTGGGGCTGGGCTACGGTTTGTACGAACTGCGGAATTCCATAACTAAGGTAACCTCCGCCTTTTTTGAACCGGCCATCGACTATATTGTCTGCAAGATTCCCCGTTGGGATATGAACAAGTTTCACGGCGTTTCGCGACTCATCGGATCATCGATGAAGAGCGTTGGCGAGGTGATGGCCATTGGCCGCTCGTTCGAGGAGACTATCCAGAAGGGACTTCGGATGATTGGGCAGGGCATGCACGGATTTGTTGGCAACCACGAAATCAAGGTGTCTAACATCCGTCAAGAACTTTCGGAGCCTACCGATATGCGCATCTTTATCATTGCCAAGGCCTTAGATGAGGGCATGAGCATCGATGAAATCTACGAGTTAACCAAAATCGACAAATGGTTCCTCTATAAGTTGAAGAACATTCACGACATCGAAAAGGAGCTCGAAAAATATTCAACCCTCGAGGCACTTCCGCTCGCCATGCTGAGCCATTCCAAACGAGCCGGCTTCTCCGACTTCCAGATTGCCAGGATGGTATTTAAGCCCCAGGTTGCCGATATGGAGCGCTACCTGCTTAAGGTACGTGCCTTCCGCAAACAGTTCTCGATTGTTCCCTCTGTAAAGCAGATAGATACGCTGGCAGCCGAATATCCCGCCCAGACCAACTATCTCTATATGACTTACCACGGTATCGAACACGACATTCAATTCGAACACGATAACCGTTCGGTGATTGTGTTGGGTTCGGGTGCTTATCGTATTGGAAGCTCCGTAGAGTTTGACTGGTGCAGCGTAAACGCGATTAAGGCCATCAGAAAGGAGAATTACCGCTCCATCATGATTAACTACAATCCCGAAACGGTAAGTACCGACTACGACTCCTGCGACAAGCTCTACTTTGAGGAGTTGTCGCTCGAAAGGGTTCTGGATATCTGCGATCTGGAGCAACCAATGGGAGTAATTGTATCGATGGGCGGCCAAATCCCCAACAACCTGTCGATGCGGTTGTATAAGCAACAAATCCCCATTCTGGGCACCTCTCCTCTCTCGATCGATGAGGCCGAAGACCGCCACAAATTCTCTATGATGTGCGACAGACTCGGCATCGACCAGCCGCGATGGAAAGAGCTCACCACCATGACCGAGATCTATAAATTCTCGGACGAAGTGGGATTCCCTCTGCTCATCCGCCCCTCGTATGTATTGTCGGGTGCCGCCATGAACGTGGTGTCGAACCAGGAGGAGTTGAAGGATTATCTGGAACTGGCTGTGAAAGTGTCGAAACAACATCCGGTTGTAGTGACCGAATTTCTCACCTATGCCAAGGAGATTGAATTCGACGGGGTGTCGAGTAAGGGCGAAATTCTGGCCTACGCCATTTCGGAGCATGTAGAATTTGCAGGGGTACACAGCGGCGATGCCACCATCGTTTTTCCTCCGCAAAAGCTCTATTTCGAAACCGTCCGAAGGGTGAAGCGGATTGCCCGCCAGATTGCCAAAGGACTCCAGATCTCGGGGCCCTTCAACATTCAGTTCCTTGCCCGCGACAACGAAATCAAGGTCATTGAGTGTAACCTGAGGGCTTCGCGAAGCATGCCGTTTGTGTCGAAGGTTCTAAAGCTTAACCTAATCGAGATGGCCACCCGGGTTATGCTGGGCCTTCCGGTTAAGACGGTCGACAAATCGAATTTCGACCTCGACTATATCGGCATTAAGGCGTCGCAATTCTCCTTCCACCGTCTGCTGAAGGCCGACCCGATTCTGGGGGTAGAGATGGCCTCGACCGGCGAAGTAGGTTGTATTGGCGACGACTACCACGAAACGCTGCTTAAATCGATGCTCTCTATCGGGCTCACGATTCCTGCCAAAAATATCCTGATCTCGAGCGGATCGCCAAAAGAGAAGGTCGAACTGCTGCAGCCTGCCAAAATGCTGGTTGCAAAAGGGTACAACCTATTTGCCACGAAAGGTACAGCGCGCTTTCTGGAAGAAAACGGGGTTCCCTCCACTACTGTGGCCTGGCCCGACGAAAAGGAGCATCCTAATGCCCTCGACTACCTCAAGGAGAAAAAGATTGATCTGGTCATTAACATCCCAAAAAATCTCTCCAAAAACGAACTCCAGAACGATTACACCATCCGTCGCAGTGCCGTCGATTTCAACATTCCGCTCATCACCAATGCCCGTCTGGCCAGCGCATTCCTTACCGCCATCACGCGCATGAGCATCGACGACATCAAGATACAAAGCTGGAACGAATATTAGACAGCCTCACCACAAAAAGCCGTCCTCCTCACAAAGGGACGGCTTTTTTTGTTACTTTTATGCCCATGAAAAATAAGTTGTGGAAATTCAAAGAAAAAGTACAACAGGCTGACATAGACCACCTTACAACGCAACTGGGAATCCACAGAATCCTGGCAGAACTGTTAGTTCAGCGCGGAGTCCGTACACCCGGCGAGGCAGACGCCTATTTCGAACCCAAAGCCTCCGACCTGCACGATCCCTTCCTGATGAAGGACATGGATATAGCAGTAACCCGGCTGAAAAGGGCTGTTGACTCGGGCGAGAGGATACTGGTGTACGGCGATTACGATGTAGATGGCACCACAGCCGTCTCCATGGTTTACTCTTTTCTGCGCAAGCTGACACCTCACATAGACTACTATATCCCCAACCGTTATAAAGAGGGGTATGGAGTGTCGATTCAGGGTATCGACGAGGCCGCTTCGCAGGGATGTACCCTCTTTATCACCCTCGACTGTGGAATCAAAGCGGTTGAGAAGGTGGCTTACGGAAAACAAAAGGGTATCGATTTCCTGATTTGCGACCACCATTATACCGGCAACGATCTACCCGAGGCAGTGGCCATTCTTAACCCCAAACGTCCCGATTGCCCCTATCCCTTTAAGCACCTTTCCGGATGCGGCGTGGGGTTTAAACTGCTCCAGGGCTATTGCCACCAATTCGGCATTCCTACCGAGGAGGCTTTATGTTTTCTCGACCTTGTAGCGATCAGCATCGCTTCCGACATCGTATCGATGACGGGCGAAAACCGGATACTCACTACGCTGGGGCTGCAAAAACTCAATAGTAGCCCCGGAACAGGAGTCAAAGCCATTATTCAGCTGGCCAACCTCAACGAAAAACTGGAGGCCGGTCGCCTTCGGGTCGACGATATTGTCTTTAAAATCGGACCCCGCATTAATGCTGCCGGCCGAATTGGCGAAGGGAAGGAGTCGGTTGCCCTGTTAACGGCGACCAACGAGGAGACTGCACGCAGCATGGGTCTCCTGATAGACGAGCACAACGACACCCGAAAAGGGTACGATCAGGAGATGACCGAAGAAGCCCGTCAGGAGATTGCAAAGGATCCCGATTTCGGGTCGAAGCAGACCACCGTGCTCTATAAACCGGGATGGAAAAAGGGGGTCATTGGCATTGTTGCCTCTCGACTGATTGAAGAGTTTTACAAGCCCACCGTAATTCTCACCGATTCGAACGGACTGGTTTCGGGTTCGGCCCGCTCGGTCGAAGGGTTCGACCTCTACAAAGCCATTGATGCCTGTTCCGACCTGCTGGAAAACTTCGGAGGCCATATGTTTGCTGCCGGGGTCACCCTGAAAAAAGAGAATGTTCAACCCTTCATAGCGCGTTTCGAAAAGGTAGTGTCGGAATATATACGCCCCGACCAAAAAAATCCCACGATAGAGATTGATGCCTGTATCGACCTCAAAGAGATTAGCCCCGAGTTTTTTAAAACACTGCAACTATTCGAGCCCTTTGGCCCCGATAACATGCAGCCGCTGTTCTGCTCACGCAGTGTGTCGGACAACGGGAACAGCCGAAGGGTAGGAAAAGCGAAGGAGCACCTCCGCCTGGAGATTATCCAGGAGACGTGCCCCTACAATGCCATTTCTGCTATCGGTTTCCAGTTGGGAAACCTCTACAAAGAGTTGGAACTGAACAAATATCCCTTCGACATCTGTTATACCTTAGAAGAAAACACCTTCCGCGACCAGTGTTCCATCCAGTTGCGCGTTAAAGATATACAACGGATTCCGGTCTAGTCTCCCTTAGGAATAGCCTTCAAGGCTCGACATCAACTTTTTACGGGTAAAGAAAATCCGGCTCTTTACGGTGCCGATTTTTAATCCAAGCGCATCGGCTATCTCCTGATATTTAAACCCCTCAAGAAACATGGAGAAGGGTACGCGGAACTCATCGCTCAACGAATCGATGGCCATGCGAATCTCTCCTTCCGAAAGTGACACCTCGGGCGAGACGTGGGCAGTGTGCTTATTCTGGCTCAACAAAAACAGATCCTTAGAGTTGTCGAAGGTGGTATTCTCTCGCATACTCTTCCTGTAATAGTTGATAAAGGTGTTCTTCATGATGGTATAGGTCCAGGCTTTGAGATTGGTACTGTCGCCAAACTGGCTGCTATAGGTGAGGGCCTTAAGGTAGGTATCCTGCAACAGGTCTTGGGCTCTGTCGTAGTCGCGTGTCAGGTGTACTGCATATCGGGTCAGGTTGTCTTCTAAAAGAACAAGCTGTGTATTGAACTCCATTGCTGTCATAGCGAGTAGGTTTAAAATGTTAAACATTCAAAGCAAAACATTAAACAAAACTCAGCAATTATTGTGCCAAAGAGAGAGAGTAAAAAACCGAATAGCTGATATTGAGGTGTTAAATAATTGTTAACCGACAAAGAATTGTTTAACAAAACATTCCATCCTTTGAACAAATATAACACCGGTCGTAACGAATTATTCTCCCTGCCCGTTTTTTTTTCACACGAAAATCTTGTAGGTTTGCGAGTCATAAACGTCAATAGAATCAATTACTTTCAGCACATAAGCACAAATGGCATCAGAAGACATTTTTAAGAAATTGGTATCTCACGCCAAAGAGTATGGATACGTTTTCCCCTCGAGCGAAATCTACGACGGCCTGGGTGCCGTGTACGATTACGGGCAGAATGGAGTTGAGTTGAAGAACAACATCAAGAAATTCTGGTGGGACAGCATGGTTTTGCTGCATGACAATATTGTAGGCATCGACTCTGCCATCTTTATGCACCCCACCATCTGGAAGGCCTCCGGTCATGTGGATGCTTTCAACGATCCGCTTATCGACAACAAAGATTCCAAGAAAAGATACCGTGCCGATGTTCTGATTGAGGAGCTTCTGGCCAAACTCGACGAAAAAATCGAAAAAGAGGTTGAGAAGGCGCATAAGCGTTTTGGCGACACCTTCGATCGGGGCATGTTCGTTGAAACCAATCCCCGGGTGCAGGAGATTGCCGCAAAAAGGGAGGCTGTTCACACCCGTTTTGCAAAAGCACTGAACGACAACAACCTGCAAGAGCTCAAAAATATTATCGAGGATGAGGAGATAGTGTGCCCCATCAGCGGGACCCGTAACTGGACCGATGTCAGGCAGTTTAACCTGATGTTCTCTACCGAGATGGGCTCTACCGCCGAAGGGTCGATGAAGGTCTACCTCCGACCCGAAACGGCACAGGGAATCTTTGTGAACTACCTCAACGTGCAGAAAACCGGTCGCATGAAGATCCCCTTCGGGATTGCCCAAATCGGAAAAGCCTTCCGTAACGAGATTGTGGCCCGTCAGTTTATCTTCCGCATGCGCGAATTCGAGCAGATGGAAATGCAGTTTTTTGTGCGCCCGGGCGAAGAGCTCTCCTGGTTTTCGCACTGGAAACAGTTCCGCATGAAATGGCATCAATCGCTGGGTTTTCCTGCCACCAAATATCGCTTCCACGACCATGACAAATTGGCGCATTATGCCAATGCGGCCACCGACATCGAATTCGAAATGCCCTTCGGATTTAAGGAGGTTGAGGGAATCCATTCGCGTACCGACTTTGACCTGTCGAGCCACGAAAAGTTCTCGGGCAAGAAACTGCAATATTTCGACCCGGAACTCAACAAATCGTATGTTCCTTATGTGATTGAAACCTCTATCGGGGTCGATCGTATGTTTTTGAGTGTGCTGGCAGGCTCCTTCTGCGAAGAGACCCTCGCCGAAGGCGATTCGCGCGTGGTACTGAAACTCCCTGCAGTGCTGGCTCCAGTGAAGTTGGCCGTTTTGCCGTTGGTAAAAAAGGATGGTTTGGCCGAGATAGCCCGCGATATCATTAACGACCTGAAGTTCGACTTTAACTGCCAATACGACGAAAAAGACTCCATCGGTAAGAGGTACCGCCGTCAGGATGCCATCGGCACCCCCTTCTGTGTAACTGTCGACCACCAGACTTCGGAAGACGGCACGGTTACCCTCCGTTATCGCGACACAATGGAGCAAACGCGTATTGCCATCGATCAACTGAAAGCGGTGGTTTCGAAAGAGGTGAGTTTTGCCGCTTTACTGAAAACCCTGCTGTAGGCTCATTGCATAACACCCAAACCTCAAGTCATGAACGCGCAGCTCTTGAAACGGCTCCTCCCCCATGCGGGAGTTTTGCTCCTTTTTTACATCTTGTCGGTGGGCTATTTTACACCCCGGATTTTCGAAGGAAAAACCCTGTTTCAGGTGGATACCCGGAAGGGTGCAGCCATGGCGCGCGAGGCAAACCAATACGCTGAGAAGACGGGCGAACGAACCCTCTGGACCAATTCGGCCTTCTCGGGCATGCCCACTTACCAGATCACACCCAGCTACCAGGCAAAGGTGATTCAGAAGGTGCGTAGGGCGATGGAGGGATGGCTTCCCGATCCCGCCTCCTATCTTTTCCTCTATTTAACAGGGTTTTACATTCTGCTGCTCACCCTCCGGCTCAATCCCTGGATGGCTGCCGCCGGAGCTGTGGCCTATGCCTTTTCAACCTATTTTATCAGTATTATCCAGGCGGGACACATCTGGAAAGTACTGGTACTGGGGTTAATTCCACCCACCTTTGCCGGCATCATCCTCACCTTCCGCAAAAAGTACCTGTTGGGCGGTATTATCACAGCGCTCTTTCTGGCATTGCAGATCTATAACAACCATATCCAGGTTAGTTACTACTTTTTTGCCTTGCTGGTGTCGCTCTATGGCATTTCGCAGGCAATCGAGGCGCATAAGAGTGCCCAATGGCCCGCTTTTCTAAAATCATCGGGTGTTTTGTTGGCAGCGGTAATTATTGCCATGGGTGTAAATATCACAAATCTATATACCACTGCCTCTTACACAAAGTTTACTACCCGTGGCAAACCACTTCTGTCGGCTAATAAGGCAAATCAAACTTCGGGCCTCGACCGCGACTATGTAACCCAGTGGAGTTACGGCGTGGGTGAAACATTCTCGCTTCTGGTTCCCAATATCAGGGGTGGTGGTAATGGTGCGCTGGGCGACAGCCCTTCGGCAATGGAGAAGGTTTCGGCGCCCATGAAGGAGCAGATTGCGCAATCGGATCGTTATTGGGGCAACCAGCCCGGTTTGAGTGCTCCCTCTTATGTGGGTGCACTGATTCTGTTTCTGGCCCTTCTGGGAGTTTTCCTGCTCAAAGGATCGTTCAAGTGGGTGCTGGCGGGGGCCTCGGTCTGGTCTGTTATGCTTGCCTGGGGTAAGAATTTTATGCCGCTAACCAACCTCTTCCTCGACTATTTCCCGCTCTACAATAAATTCAGGGCCCCCTCCATGGCCATGGTGGTGGCCGAAATAGCCATCCCCGTTTTGGCTCTGCTTATGGTGCGGCACATTGCACAAAACCCGGGAATCATTGCACGCGAAAAACGGAAGATAGCCATTGCTTTTGGTCTTACCGGCGGGCTTTCGTTCCTTTTCTGGCTCATACCCGATCTCTTCTTCTCGTTCCTGAGTCAGGCCGAGGTTTCGGGGCTGGCCGATCTGCAAGCTAAAAACCCCCAATCGGCGGGCGCTATCGGGCAGTATGTGGCCGATCTGACATCGGCTCGTAAGTCGCTCCTGCAAGCAGATGCCCTGCGCAGTTTTCTCTTCATTTCGGCCGGAATGGGAGCGCTTTGGTTCTTTTCCAAAGCGAAGATGGGCGTCAAAGGGCTCACCCTGTCCATCTTCCTGCTTGTGCTGGTAGATTTGTGGAGTGTCGATAAGCGATATCTCAATACCGAAATGTCAGACCCCTATGGTAACAAACAGTGGGTTTCGAAACGCGAAAAAGAGGCTGTCTGGCCCATGACCGAGGCCGACAAGACCATTTTACAGGATACCACACCCCATTTCAGGGTAATGAACCTCGCTGTAAGCACCTTTAGTGATGGGAGCACATCGTGGTGGCACAAATCGATTGGCGGGTACCACGGCGCCAAACTGGGCCGTTACCAGGATCTGGTTGACCATCAGATTGCTAAGGGAAATCAGGATGTTCTCAACATGCTCAACACCAAATACCTGATTCTTCCGGGTGCGTTACAACAGCCCCAAGCGCGGTTAAATCCCGATGCTTTGGGCAACGGCTGGTTTGTACAGGAGGTGCTGTATGTAGAGACCCCCGACGAGGAGATGGCTGCTCTTACAGATTTCGATCCGGCGCAAAAGGCCATCGTGGGCTCGGAGTTCAAATCCCTGCTCAATGGAGCCCTTTCGTACCAAAAAGATTCGGCAGCCTATATCCGCCTTACCGAATATAGCCCCAACAGACTTACCTACGCCACATCGAACCGGAACAACGGATTGGCACTCTTTTCGGAAGTCTGGTATCCCGATGGCTGGGATGCCTACGTAGACGGCAAAAAAACCGACTATTTGCGTGCCAATTACCTTCTGAGAGCACTTCCGCTGCCCGCAGGCAACCACACGCTGGAGTTCCGTTTTGAACCCAAAGCCTACGCGGTTTGCGAAAAGGTGTCGATGGGCTTCGTTCTGCTGCTTTTTGCCGGGCTGGCACTCCTGCCTTATATGGGCTGGAAAGCGTTAGTATCGCCCATAGCGGAACCGGAAGAGGAGGAATCGGGGAATCATCAGTAGGTGGTTCCAAACCACCGAAGGCCAGCCGTAGTAGCCTGCCATGATGCCTGCCCTTTCGCGCAGCGACAACATGATATTCCGCCGCGACAACCCATCTTGCACGTAGTGCGCAAGCACCATACGACTATTGTGCGTGGTGTAGCTCTTTTTGAGAGCCGCCAGCACCCAGGCAAAATCGGCCGAGATGCGATACTGCCTATCGAATGGATCTGCCAGCGTGCGCTCAACCAAAATGGCCTGATGGCACACCACCATTCCCTCCCGAAAGCTTTTCCAGGAGAGGGTCTCCGGCACCTTTTTCCGGCGTGGCCCGATAACAGTACCCATCTCATTGCAAATCATGGTCTCTCCGTAAATTACCGAAGGAGGCGCTCCGGCCGGAAGCCCCGCCACCATCTCCGAAACGGTCTGCGCTGCCGGGAGGGTATCACCTGCATTCAGGAACCACACATAGTGGCCCTGAGCCATTCGCAACCCCTTGTTCATGGCATCGTAGATGCCCTTGTCGGGTTCGCTCACCCATTTCGCAACCTTATTACCGTACGAAGCTATCAACTGGCTGCTTCCATCGGTCGAACCTCCGTCGACCACAATATATTCCAGATGCGGGTAGTCTTGCGACACCACACTATCGATGGTTCTTTGTAATTGTGGGGCGGCATTGTAAACCACCGTAATGATGGAGATTTGGGGAGCGCTCATGCGAATGGGTGGGTATATACCGAACTACACTTTTCGGGCAAACAGAATCAGATAGGGCGAGAAAAAGCGATTTTTGAATGGGAAGATCTTGAGAGCCAAACTGAATAGTTTAACAAGAACCCCACTTACACGGGCAAACAGCCCTTTGCGCTTCTCGAGCCACACCATGGGTCTCCCGCTATAAACCACCTCACAGTTGGTGAGAGGCAGCGAGGCCATGATGGCACGCAGAGTTTGGGGCTTCATGCTCTCGAGGTTGTGGATGGCCAGGTTGGCCGGATCGAAGAGTTTCTGAATCCACCCGTTGATTCCCCTGAGATTGGGCACAATCAGGAGTAGCACGCCACCCGGCGCGAGCATATCAACATGCCGCGACACAACGGCTGCTGTATCTTCGAAATGTTCGATAAACCCATCCGAAAAAACCACATCGAAATGCGATCCTTCGCTGCAGGCAAAAAAATCGGCTTCCTTGGTCTGAATTGTACCCTTTGGGGCGCCATTGACTCGTTCCAAGTCGTCGACAATCTGCCGGTCGATATAGAAATCTAGCAGAGTGACTCCGCATCCCCTTAACTTCCAGAACCTAAGCGCATGTTCGCCGGGAAATCCGCCAATCTCCACAAAGCGGGAGCCCTCCGCTACAAACGAAAGGTAGTTGTCGTAATGCAACCGGGATGCCACCGGCCGGGGACGGTAATCCTTCCAGTAGCGGGCCCAGAAATTTCTGTCGGTAAGGCAATCGGTTGGGTTCATAACGTGTGTCCGGGATGATTTATCAAACTGTTATATAACGCTTTGTACTGCGATGAAACCACCTCTTCGCGGTACCGGGCGAGTGCCGAATGACGGGCCCCTCTGCTCAGCACAACCGGATCGGAGACAAAGAGCACCTTGTAGATGGCCATGGCCAAATCTTGCGCACTACCGGGAGTGGCCAACTCTCCGTTTTTGCCCGGTTCTATCATAGAGGTGATGCCTCCGGTGGCAAAACCTGCTACCGGGGTGCCGCAGGCAAGTGCTTCGACCACAGTATTCGGGAGATTATCCTCGATCGAAGGGATTACAAACAGATCGGCAGCCGAATACATTGCGGCCAGATCGGCCTCACTGTGCAGGTACTGCAGGTGCACCGAGGGGAAGGGTATCTGACTCGAGAGGTTGGGCTCGTCGTTGCCAAAGAAGAGCACTGTGATATCGGCGGCCGAGACCGACTGGCGAAAGAAGAGAATCCGGCAGGCCTCCAGAAAGTAGTGGATTCCCTTACGGCTGTCGGTTACTTTGGCAGCGCCAAAGAGCACCACCTTGTTTGTGGCAGTCAGGTTGAGCCGCTGCCGCGCAACCATGCGGTCGGAGGGTGCAAAGGTTTCGGTATCAATCGGGTTGGGAATAGTAACCACCCTGCTCTCTCGCAAAAGGGCACTGTCGCGGGCCTTCTGGGCAATCCAGTCACTGCAGCCCACAAAGACAATCTTCGAAAAATCGAGGGTAGCCGCTTTGGCGAGAAACCGTTTCCGGGAGATGTCGGTTGGCGAAGGATTCCGCAGCTGCGGACACTTTTTGCACTCGCGGGTGTAGCGGTCGCACGCCCCGGCGTAATGGCAGATTCCGGTAAATGGCCACATATCGTGGAGGGTCCATACGATGGGCTTACCCGTTTTCTGGAGCCGGGCTATTTCGTGCAACGAGAGAAATCCCTGCTGCACCCAGTGAATATGGAGGATATCGGCCCCGGCTGTAACGGGATGCGAGACCACCTGAAGGCCCGTGTTGGCCAACGAAACCGCGAATAGATTTTTTCGCGACCCACCATTGGCCAGCCAAATAGTGAAACGCTCCCATAAAAAGGCAAAACGACCGCGGAGCAGGGCGCCGAAGCGTAACGAAAGAGTGATTACAGAGCCGGCAGCAACAGCCGGATCGCGATCGCTCCCGTCGCGAACCATCATGTGGCTTTCGACCCCCGATTTTTGTAGTGCCTGCCATAACCGGTAACAGGCAATGGCTGCACCGCCACTGCGAAGCGAGGTACTAAACAGTAAAACTTTCATAGGGCCCCCAATGTTTGAAAGAGTCTGTAAAAACGACGTTTAACCCTCCCCGCGATACCATACACCGAATGGTGGTAACGCGAAATCTTCCAGCGGGCTTCGGACGTTTCGGGCAGCGAGTAGGGCTGTTCGTGCAAAGCCGACAAAAGCGAATCGAAGGAGAGTGGTGAGAGCGAAGGAACCACATCGTAGCAGGCATCGGCCCGCGAATGGGTTCCGGAGGCGTCGTTCCCCGTATTGCGAACCAGCGAACGGCCCGCATTTACGGCATATAAACCGCGAAGAAAGAGCGAGGCGTACCAGCGGATGGCCCACGAGTTGTTTCTTTTCTCTACCTGATGCTTGAGCATCCGGGTAAACCGGCCATTCATGTCGAAAGCACGCGAAGATCTGTCTTTCTCTATATTCCTGAGCAATACTGCCCCGTCGGGTTCAAAAAACTGCCAGGCCCGTGCCCAGGTACCCCAACCCCACGAACCTACCCATCGGGTCACAATCACATCGGGCAGGGGGGCCAAGGGATACATGTAGCCATGGACATGCCCGATCCGCAAATCATCGGCAAACCGGTCGAGGGCCTCGTTCATGAAGGTGAGAAACCAGGGCGAAGTCTCGAGGTCGTCTTCAACCACAATCACCTTGTCGTGATTTTCGAGAATCTCCGATACACCCTCAATGATGTTGGCGGCCAAACCGAAGTTCCTGCTTCGGCAAATCAACGTGAGCGACCCGAAGCCGCTGAGAGAGCTCACATATTGGCGTACGGCGGCCACATCGGCCTCCGCCTCGGGAGTGGCCGCGCCGTCGGAAAAGAGATAGAGGTGCGACTGCCCTGCACCGGCATTGCGCAGAAGCGCCTCCATTGTGAGGCGGGTGTGAGCCAGTCTGCGGTACACAAATACCGCAACCGGTGCGTACGAAGCAGGGGTATAAGGGGCGGCTGTCATGACGATTCCAACATTCGTTCTAAGGCCCGTCGCACAGCCCAGTAATGACTCTCTATCCGGATATTGTGCTGCAAGAGGGGCAGATTCATCCCTCTCCGCATTAGGAGGTTCTTACAATGCTTTGCCAGTTCCAATAAGGTGTATCGCGTGATACCGTTCGAGGCCCGCTCGTAATGGTGCCGGTATCGGGTTTCCCACAGATCGAGAACCATTTTGTCGACGGTTTGGGTATAGAGAGGCTCTTGCAGCAGGCTGCAGAGGCGGCTCCATTCGGATTGCCACCTAAGCGGGTCTATCAGTTCGATCCGATTGCCACGGCTTTCGATACCCACAGTATCTGTCTCAACCAGCCGTGTGCCGTTAAATGTAAGGGTTACCCCCATTCCCCCACCCTGAGCTCCGGGACGGTTAAAATAAAAATTGCCGAGACTGTAAAAGAGAGGAACCCCGTTGTAGAGTTCAAACCCTTGCGGCACATGCGGATGAGATCCAATCACCACATCGGCGCCCATATGAGCCAACTCCCTGAAACGAGCCCTCCATTCGGGCAGTGGCACCACGGTGTGCTCTACACCGGCATGAACCTGCACAATCAGCACATCCACAAGTTGTTTAGCTTCCGAAATAATGCGATTCGTGTCGGGGTGATTGACCCAGGCAAATGCACCTTTCAATCGGTCGGCCTCGATCCAGGCGCCAAATTCGGCCTCGCCGAACGAAAGCCATCCCACTCCGATTTTTCCAACCGGAAGAGAGTGTAACCGATAGGCATCTTTGAACGAGAGTCCCGCTCCCACGGTAAGGGCCTTGCTGAATGCCGATAAGGTGGAACGCACCCCCTCCCTGCCATAATCGTAGAGATGGTTGTTTGCCAGATTAATCACGTTGAATTCTTGCTCTTCGAGCCAGGCAGGCGCATCCTTCGAAAGCGAAAGATAGGGTCCCGCTTTTACTGCAGGGGTACCGGCCCCCTCGATACAACCCTCAAAATTGCACGATGCAAAATCGGCATCACGGAGCAGTGCCTGCAGCTCGTCGGAGCAGACAGGCAGCTCCGACCCGGGGCAAAGGAGAAAATCACCGGCAAAAAAAACCTTCCAGATATGACTCATAATTGATCCCTTTTTTCAATCAGTTGTTCGAGCGGTTTTAGCGTAAGGTACGCAGCATAGGCCTCTGCCCTGTAGTTTCGACAGCCCAAACCGGCCATCACCCCTTTTACCCGGGGGGTCGAAAGCGCTTGGTGATAGAGCATAAAAGGCCATCCCTTAGATGCAAGAATCCGGTTAATCCACTCCACATAGACGGGGTCTATGATTTCGCGCAGAAGGCTCACCTTCAGAGGCGGAGGGGGCAACAAACTCAGAGCCTGTACATTGAGGGTGTTGGCTCTCGAAAAGGAGAGTGGCAATTTTTCTATATTGAGCCCTTCGGCCTCGAACAGAAGGCGCTGCCATCGCCTGCCGGCTCTGAGAGGGGCGGGCAGATTGAGCATCAAGAGGGCGGTTTCGATAGTAAGGAAAGGGGTCCAGGGCAGAAACCCCATCGATTGGGGCACCTCAAGCAGGTACCTCAACAACATCATTTTAAAACGCATGGCAGCAACCACCCTGTAGAGAGGATCGCGCAGATGCTCCCTTTCCAACGCAAACCAGGATTCGGCCAATTCCCCCTTGTGCGAAGAATGAAGACGCGAAGCATCGGCATGCATCCCGTGCGAATAGCCCAGCTGAATCAGTTGCGAAGGGTTATCAATTGCAGGAATCTCCACACTTCCGGCCCAGGCATCGCCAATGATTCCGCTCAAAACGGGCGTTGCGGCGGGCAACCCCCGGCCTGCCTCGGTATAAAACTCCATCTGGTACATTCCGTGGGCATGGGTCGCAGGCCCAAACTGGGCAATCCATTGGTCTATAAAACGGTGAAACCGACCCAGCTCAATATGTTGCCAACGAACGCCCATCTGCTTTGCAAGCGCTTGCGCCAGCACCACCTCATGCGACTGCTCCTGCCGGGGGGCTCCCCCATAGGTAAAGGCACGAACTCTTGCCTTATCTTTTAGCAACCACAGCAGAAAGCGGGAATCCAATCCCCCGCTGAGAGGTAACATCAGGGGGCCTTGGGTAGCAGCCTCCCATCCCTGAACCGACGCGGCCATTGCCTCCAACACATCGTCAACCCGGGTGGAGCAATGGAGCCGTTGCGGAAGCGTATCGGGAAGCTGTTCGATGCGCAATTTACCCGAAGCCTCTCTGATACAGCGCGAATTGGGGGGCAAAAAGCGGGAATCCAATCCCCCGCTGAGAGGTAACATCAGGGGGCCTTGGGTAGCAGCCTCCCATCCCTGAACCGACGCGGCCATTGCCTCCAACACATCGTCAACCCGGGTGGAGCAATGGAGCCGTTGCGGAAGCGTATCGGGAAGCTGTTCGATGCGCAATTTACCCGAAGCCTCTCTGATACAGCGCGAATTGGGGGGCAAAAAGCGTACATGCTGTATGGGAGTCTGCCCAAAAACGGCATATCCATACTCCAGGTAGCGCGCCAACCCTTCGGGATGAAACGAAAAGGAGCCAAAATCGATTACCTGCCAGATATCGTATCCCGCCACACCACTTTTTTCGTGGTAGAACACAGGCCTCGACGCCAGCCAGTCTGTTTCGAATATGGCAGAAGCACTCTCCATAGTGCAAATTTAGAAGTGAGCCTCCTCCTGCCGTGGTTCGGGAAAGGCGAGAAAATCGGCATTGGCCTTGAGCGAAGCAAACGCATGGCGATCCACAGGTTCGTTGTTGAGGAAACAAATCCTGTAGCCGGCATCCCTCAGAAAGTCGTAAATCGCTACGGACTGTTTCGAGAGAGCGGCCAGAATTTCGGGACTCACCTCAAAAACCACAAGAGTAATTTTGCGCCCTTCCAACATCTGCCGTGCACCCTGCAACACCTCGAGTTCGAATCCCTCCACATCGATTTTCATGAAATGAATCTGTTCAATGTTATGACTGCGGCAATAGCTGTCAACCGTAATCAAATCGACCTCAATGGTGCCTGTAATGGGCGAGGTGCGCACCTTCCCCAGCGAATGGTGCCCGTACGAAGCAGTAAGATTAAAGGTGGCCTTACCCTCATGGTCGGAAACTGCACTCGGCTCAAGGGACACATTATCGACCCGGTTTAATCGCATATGTTCGCGAAAACGGACCAGATTCGAAGGCTCCGGTTCAAAAGCGTATACCTTGCGGGCATGTCGGGCCATCCACACCGTGGTTATGCCAATATTGGCACCGATATCGAAACAGACGGCGGCACCCTCCAAAGAGGGAGTGAGCTGTTCCATCATGTCGACTGCATCGCACGATTGACCCGATTTTACAAGAAATGCGAAATTATCGTCGGGCAGCCGTTTCGATAGGATTCCTAAACCGTCTTCGATGATGTAAGAAAATCGGTATTTCCGCACCAGACCGGCAGCCAGGGCAAACCGGATTTTCTCGGGAAGAATCCGATGCAAAACGGCTGTTACAAAAGTGAGTAGCGAGCAGATCATAAATGCATTTGATAAAAGCGAAAAAAAAGCGATATTTGACACCGGGCAACATGAAAATTCCTGCGCCCGGCCAGCCAAAACAAAGGTAAGTTATTTTTGATTAAGCGCCACCATCTATGGGAAAGGTCATCCGAGACGGCTTCAGGCTTTCCGTCATCTCCTATTCAGGTGCCGCCATTGGATATCTAAATAAAATCCTGATATTCACAAATATACTTTCCGAAGAACAACTCGGACTTGTGAATCTTCTGGTCAATGTTGCCGCCCTCTTTGCGCAGGGAGCCAATCTGGGTACCCCTCTGGTGATTGGTCGCTTTTTCCCTTTTCTGAAAACTGCCGACCACCGGAACAACGGGCTCCTCTTCTGGACGCTCCTCTTTTCGGCTTTGGGCTTTCTGGCCTGTGCAGCCTTTCTGCTGGGCTTCCGTGAACCCATTCTCTCGCACTATTCGGAGTCGCCCCTCTTGGGGGCATACTATCTCTATTTGATTCCGGTTATCCTGAGCACAGCCTTCTTCAACCTTTTCGACATGTATCTGAGAATGTACGGAAAGAATCTCTTCTCGGGCTTTGTGTCGGACATTCTGCTTCGGTTGTCGAACCTTATTGCCGTATTGGCATATGCCTTTGGGTGGGTCGATTTTCATGGATTTGTGGGGTTGTATATCTTCTTCCAGTGCATGCCTGCCCTGCTCCTGCTTCTCTATATGCTGAAGCACAAACTGGTACACCTTAGCCCGGTACGAAACGCCTTTACCCACCGGCTCTACCGGATTGCCATGTCGTATGGTCTTATCTCGCTCCTGAACGGTCTTAGCAACTTCTCGTTCACCGCAATCGACCAGATTATGCTGGCCAGTATGGGGGGAGCTGCCGGCCTCAAACAGACGGGTATCTACACCACCACCTCCTATTTTGTGAGTCTTCTTATGATGCCCTACCGGGCCATCACCCGCATAGTACAGCCCGACGTTTCGCTTCACAGCAAGAACCGAAACCGTGAAGAGTTGGCCAAAATTTACCGCCAAACCACCCTCATCCTGCTCATTTCGGGCTGTTACCTCTTTCTGATGCTCTGGATTAACCTCGATTCGCTGTACCATGTAATGCCCATCAGCTACCGGGAGGGGAAACCGGTATTTCTGTTGCTGGCCATTGGACAGCTTGCCACACTCTACACCGGCATCAATGGGATGATTCTGATTAACTCCAAAAAGTTTCGGTACGACATGGCCGCCAATCTCCTGCTCATCGGGGTGACCATCCTTACCAATTATTGGCTCATTCCGCGCTTCGGCATGGTGGGCGCAGCCATGGCCACCACCCTTACCCTCGTGCTCTATAATACGGTAAGGAGCTGGTTTGTGTGGCACTTTTTCCGGATCCACCCCTTTGCACCGGTCGATCTGGGGATTGTAGCGCTAACCCTGGTCTGCATTGTGTTGTCGGGGTTGATGCCTCCCGCTTTTCATTGGGTGGCCGATATTGCCATACGATCGGTGCTCTTTTCATTGCTCTTCGGATGGCCCATCTATATGTGGAAACTCTCGCCCGAACTGAACCGCAGCATAGATGAGCTGTTGGCAAAATTGACAGGTAAATGACAAAAAAGATAACAAAATCGGCTTTTTTCTGCAGAAACTGCGGATTCGAATCGGCCAAATGGCTGGGTAAATGCCCCTCGTGCGGCGAGTGGAATACCTTTATTGAAGAGAATATTTCGCCCACTGAATCGAGACAGCTAAATCCGGGAGGCACTCCCTCCTCACCGCTTCGGATGTCGGAAATCACCTCCGAAAAGGCCATCCGAATGGATACCCAAAGCGAAGAGTTGAACAGGGTGTTGGGGGGCGGACTTGTGTCGGGCTCTCTGGTGCTGTTGGGCGGCGAACCGGGTATCGGCAAATCAACGCTCGCGCTTCAGGTTGCCATGCAGATGACAGCGCTTAAAACGCTCTACGTATCTGGCGAAGAGAGCCTTTCGCAGATCAAGCTGCGTGCCGGGAGGATTGGCGAGGTGAAAGACCACTGTCTCTTCTATAACGAGACCTCACTGACACGTATCCTGGAGGAGTGCGATAAGATTGAGCCCGAGCTGCTCATTATTGACTCTATCCAAACCCTTTTCTGGACGGAACTTGAGGCCTCGGCAGGTACCATATCTCAGGTGAGAGAGTGTGCCGCGCGTTTATTGAAGTATGCAAAAACCACCCAAACCCCGGTCATCCTGATTGGGCACATTACCAAAGATGGTTTGTTGGCCGGGCCCAAGATTCTGGAGCATATTGTCGACACTGTGCTCCAGTTTGAGGGCGATCATCGGCATGTGTACCGTATTTTGCGGGTCTTAAAAAACCGATTTGGCTCCTCATCGGAGTTAGGTATCTTCGAGATGCATTCGAAGGGGCTCCGGGAGGTGACAAATCCCTCCGAGATGCTGATTACCAACCACGACACCGAACTTAGCGGCATTGCTATCGGTGCCACCATGGAGGGGATCCGGCCCTTGCTGATTGAGGTACAGTCGCTGGTGAGTACGGCAGCGTATGGCACCCCGCAACGCTCGTGCACCGGATTCGACGTGCGACGCCTCAATATGTTGCTTGCCGTGCTCGAAAAGCGGGCAGGATTCAGGCTCTCGCAAAAAGATGTATTTCTGAATATGGCGGGAGGGCTGAGGGTCGAAGACCCGGCCATCGATCTGGCGGTTGTGGCCTCTATCCTCTCGTCGAACATCGACCAACCCCTCTCCAATCTATGGAGCTTCGCAGGTGAGGTAGGACTCTCGGGACAGATCAGGCCGGTTGCCCGTATCGAACAGCGCATCCGAGAGGCTGAGAAAACCGGGTTCAAAAAGATATTTGTTGCAACGGCACACCGTAAACACCTTGTAGGACAGACGTTCAACATTGAGATTGCCTACGCCGAAAAGATCGATGAACTGATTCGGAAAATCTTCTCGCAGGGCAATGCTAACGGCTAACCAAACTACTCCTCGGTGCCGTCGTGAGCCTCTTCGCCCTCCAGAGCACAATTTAGATCCACGTTAAAGTTCGCCGGTCGGTCGAAGGTATCGTTCCGCGTAACCCCCAACTTTCCGTTGGCGTAAACCTTTTGGAGAAAGGTGGCAAAAATGGGAAGCGCCATGGCGGCACCCTGCCCCTGGCTGAGATTGTCGAAATGGATACCCCGATCCTCGCCACCAACCCAGGTTCCTGCCACCAGATTAGGAGTCACCGCCATAAACCAACCGTCGGAATGATTTTGGGTGGTACCGGTTTTCCCTCCGATTTCATTGTTTAGGTTGTAGGTGTAGCGCATACGAACTCCCGTACCTCCCTGCACAACCCCTTGCAAAAGGTTCACCATAAGGTAGGCAGCGTTTTCGCTAATGGCCTCCTGGGTGCGGGCATGAAACGAGGAGATCAGATTTCCGTTTCTATCCTCGATACGTGTAGCAAAGATGGGTTCGGTATAGATTCCCTTATTCGCAAAGGTTCCATAGGCAGCTACCATCTCATAGAGCGAAATGTCGGGGGCGCCCACACAAATGGAGGGTACCGGATCGATAGGCGTAGAGATGCCCATGCGGCGCATCAATTCGATAATGGCCTCCGGGGGAAACTGCTTCACCAGCCAGGCCGAAATATTGTTCTCGGAGTTGGCCAGGGCCCATTTGAGGGTGACGCTCTCGCCCTCTCTCTTTCCCGAGCCTGCGGGGCTGTAGGGGTTTCCGTCGGGCATCTCAAAAACCTGCGCCACGTTGGGCACCCTGTAACAGGGCGAATAGCCATACTCCATGGCCATCATGTAGAGGAAGGGCTTGATGGTGGAACCCACCTGGCGAGTCTGGTCTATCACCCCGTCGTACTTAAAATATCTGAAATCGGGGCCTCCTACATAGGCCTTGACATAACCGGTATGCGGATCGACAGCCATAAAACTGGCACGCAGAAATGTTTTAAAATACCTGATAGAATCCATAGGCGACATCAGGGTATCCACCTCGCCTTGCCAGGTAAAAACCCGCATGGGCACCTTTTGCGAAAAGGCGGTACGAATCTGCGCATCTGTGGCTCCCTCCTGCTTCAGGATCCGGTACCGGTCGGTTCGGCGCATCGCAGAATTAACAATGCTATTGATTTCGGCATCGGTAAGGTCGTTCGAAAAGGGTGCCTTTTTTTGGTTACGCTTGGCTCTGACGAAACTGGGCTGCAGGGTATTTTTCAGGTGATCGCGCAACGAGGTTTCGGCATACTCCTGCATGCTGTAGTTCACGGTAGTATAGATTCGCAGACCATCCATGTACAAATTGTACGGCTCGCCGTTGGGTTTAAAATTCTTGTTACACCAACCGTAGAGAGGGTCGTCCTCCCAGGCTTCGAGGCGCTTTTGGTACTCCGCCTGGCTCAGGGAGCCTCTCTCGGGTTTGGAGGCTTTCATGATTCTACGCAGATATTCGCGCAGATAGGTCGACATGCCGGCGTTGTGGTTCTGCACTCTATAGTCGAGTTTTATGGGAAGAACCGAGAGAGAGTCGTATTGCGCATCGGAGAGATACCCCTCCTCCACCATTTTTTGCAGTACGCTGTTTCGTCGCACGAACGAACGCTCAGGATTGCGCACAGGACTATACATGGTGGGGCCTTTCACCACCCCTACCAGAAGAGCAGCCTCTTCAACGGCGAGCTCATTGGGTTGCTTATTGAAGAAGGTTCGGGCCGCCGATTTGATACCGAAGCTCTCGCTTCCAAAAGGAACCGTATTGAGATACATGGCCAGGATCTCCTCCTTGGTATAATTCCGTTCGAGTTTTACTGCGGTAACCCACTCTTTAAACTTGGCAACTCCCAGCGCGAAAATGCGTGCCACCGGGTTGCGGTTGGTGGTGTCGCGGGGAAAGAGGTTTTTGGCCAGCTGTTGGGTAATGGTACTCCCACCCCCCTCGCTCGACTTTCCCATCAATAGGGTTTTCACGGCCACCCGCACCAGCCCAAACCCGTCGATACCCGAATGGTTATAGTAACGACGGTCTTCGCGCGACACCAGTGCCTGCACAAGAAAAGGAGAGAGGTCGGTGTAGTCGACAGGATTTCTGTTCTCTATATGAAAAGTACCCATCAGCTTTCCATCGTCCGAATAGATCTCCGACGCAATGTTCTTTTGTGGGTTTTCGAGGTCTTCGAATGTGGGCATGAAGCCGATCCAGCCAAGCGAAATCGCGGTAAACAAAAGAACCAGAAAGAGCAATCCGCCTCCGTAAAACCTCCACAGAAGGCGGGTAAAGAGGGTTGACCCTTCGGACGAATTATTGCTCATACACTCTAATTTTGAGGGGTAAAGGTAGCGGTTTTTGCCTTCATGCCAAAATCGAATCTTTCCATTCGTCGGGCCAGCCCCCCGATTGCCATTTTTTGTGTACGTTTGTGTCGTCTGGTTGCCGAGTTATGAAAATCCGCACACTCATCTGCCCTCTCCTACTGCTTGCCTTGGTTGCTTTTCCGCACTGCAGGCAAAAAGATGCGCAGGAACGGTTAAACGAACAGGAGCAGGCAAAACCCATCGAAAAAGCTTCGGTTCTCTACGCCAAAGGATTCTCTGTTTTTGAACACGGCAGTTTCACCGAAATCACCGTTACCAACCCTTGGGATACCGCCCGAATTCTGCAGCGCTATCTTCTGGTTCGCAAGGGAGATGCGCTGCCCGAAGGGCTGCCGCAGGGAACGCTGGTGCGAATTCCGGTGACATCGTTTGCCTGCTTCTCGGGGGTCCAAATCACTATGCTCGAGATGTTGGGGTGTCAAAAGGCCATTCGCGCCGTAACCGAACCCGAGTATATTTCGGCCCCCTTCATCGGCGAAGGGATTACCAATGGAACGATTGTCGGCTTAGGGCCGGCCTCCTCGATGAATATCGAGAAACTGCTCGACGTGAGCCCCGGAGCTATATTGGCCACCCCCTTCCGGAATGCCGGTTACGGCGTGATGGAGAAGGCGGGGATCCCCATTCTGGAATGCGCCGATTATATGGAAGATTCGCCACTGGGTCAGGCCGAGTGGATCAAATTTGTGGCCCGGTTTGTAGACCGCACCGAGAGAGCCGATTCGCTCTTTAATGCACTGTCGGAACGCTATCATGCCCTCTGTCGGCTCGCCGAAGGGGTGGAGCCAAAACCCACCCTCTTTTCGGAAAAGAAGATGGGTCAGGTGTGGTTTATTGCGGGCAACCGGAGTGTGGCCGCGAGAGGGTTTACCGATGCGGGCGCCGACTACCTGTTTAGCGATATCGAGGGCACGGGCTCAGTTCCTTTTTCGTTCGAATCGGTATATACCAAAGCCGCACAAGCCGACATCTGGCTCATAAAGTACAACCGGCCGCAGGGCGACCTTACCTACCAAACCCTCCGCGAAGAGTTTGCCTCCTATGCCTACTTCAAGGCATTCCGGCAGCGTAAGATTCTGGCCTGCAACACCGGCCGGAAGCCCTATTACGAAAAGGGACTCTTAGAACCCGATGTGGTGTTAGCCGACATGATTCACGCCCTTCATCGCTCGCTGCTGCCCGATTACAAGCCGGTCTATTTTGATTTCTTACAGGAATGAAACCGCTTAATCCTTCAACAGATAGCTTAGGGGGTGTCGCCACGGGCGCCGCCAAAAGGCCTGTATGGGTACTTTCGCTGCTGATTCCGGTTCTCTTTTTCCTTAACCTGGCCTGGGGCTCGGTAACTATCCCGCTCAACGATGTTTTGGCGGCCCTCTCGGGCGATCCCGCGGTGAAGGAGTCGTTTCGTCATATTGTGCTCGATTCACGCCTTCCCCAAGCAGTAACCGCCCTGTTGGCCGGTGCCGCCCTGGCCGGAAGCGGATTGCTCCTCCAAACGCTTTTCCGCAATCCGCTTGCCGACCCCTCCATTCTGGGCATCAGCTCGGGAGCCAACCTGGGCGCTGCTTTGGTTCTGCTGGGATTTGGGCACTTATTGGGCCGGATCGGCGATTTTTCGGTCTCAGGCCACTTGGCCCTCATTATGGGTGCCCTCGTGGGTGCTTTGGCTATCCTGGCCCTCATCATCTGGTTCTCTTCGAAAGTAGCCAATGCCATTGCCCTGCTTATTATTGGCATCATGATTAGCTACATGACCTCATCGGCCATCACGCTGCTCAATTTTTTCTCCACCTCCGAAGGGGTCCGTTCGTTTGTACTCTGGGGCATGGGCGATTTCTCAGGGACACCACTTCACATGTTACCCCTTTTTAGTGGAGCCATTCTTATCGGACTCTCTCTGGCCCTTCTGCAGATGAAGCCGCTCAATGCGCTACTGCTGGGCGATCAATATGCCGCAAATCTGGGAATCCGGGTTAAAAGAGTGAGAATACTGATTCTGTTGTGCACCGGCTGGCTCACCGCAGTGGTGACTGCCTTTTGCGGTCCCATCTCCTTTATCGGGCTGGCCGTTCCTCATGTGGCGCGCATGTTGCTCCACACCTCAAACCATGCCCGTCTTTTGCCGGCAACCCTGTTGAGCGGATCGGGCATTGCCCTGTTATGCAATTTGCTCACGCACATACCTGTACAAAGCGGCATCTTTCCTTTGGGAGCCATCACCCCCCTCTTGGGAGCCCCGGTTATTCTCTATGTGATGATTCGGAAAGAAAAAACGAAATTCTTCTTCTGATGTCTATCAATAGCACCATAAAGGCCCGTGAACTGGCCATTGGATATCTGTCGGGAGGCCGTAAATCAACGCCCATTCACGAAGGATTGTCGTTCGAACTTTTCGCGGGCGAACTGACCTGCCTTTTGGGACCCAACGGTGCAGGAAAGTCTACGCTGCTCCGTACACTGGCAGGGCTGCAGAAGCGGTTGGGCGGGGAGGTTACCCTGCTGGGCCAACCGGCACAACACTTCTCGCACGAAGCCCTTTCGCGCACGCTGGCCATTGTGCTTACCGAAAGGATTCCGGCAGCCGACTTGAAAGTATCGGAGGTGGTGGCTCTGGGTCGACAACCCTATACCGGCTTCTTTGGGGGGCTCGAAGCAAACGACTACCAAAAAATCGGGGAGGCCATGGAAAAAACTGCTATTTCGCACCTTGCCCAAAAGCGGATGGCCGACCTGAGCGATGGAGAACGTCAGAAAACTATGATTGCTAAGGCTTTAACACAGGAGTGCCCCATCATCATCCTCGATGAACCTACCGCTTTCCTCGACTTACCGAGCCGGTTCGATATGATGTCGCTATTACACTCGCTGGCCAAAGATTCCGGCAAAAGCATTCTTCTCTCGACACACGATCTGGAATCGGCTCTCCTTCTGGGCGACCGACTCTGGCTCCTCTCAGCAGGAAAACCGCTTATTACGGGAACGCCAGAGGATTTGATTCTTTCGGGGATGTTCGGAGCCTGTTTCGAGAACGAAAATCTTCGATTCGACAAGTCGGTGGGAACCTTTCGCTTTATGCGCAACGAGTGGACGCCTATCCGACTTCTGGGCGATGGCCCTTTGAAACACTGGATTGCGAATGCCCTGGTTCGAAACGGCTTCCGGCCACGTGCCGATGAGGGTCAATTTACCGTAGAGGCCTATTCATTACCTGAGCCCCGAATCAGGCTCACTGCACCGGGATTCAGGGCAGAGCCCGCCTCAGTTGAGGCGTTGCTCAATACCCTGTATACCTTGCATAACTCTAATGCTATTAGAACCACTTCACCAGCGAAATATCCTGACGGTGGGGCAGAAGCTCATTCTTCGGGAAAAGTCTGATGCCAAAATCGTAGGTTCCGGCTCGGTCGCCTGTCATGGTACCCTGGAAACGAACCCGTTCGCCTTCGCTCGACATATAGTTCAATTGGTTAGTCTGCACCAAGCGCGGCGAGGTGGAAGTGGGATCCGGCTCCACGGTAATCACCTCCACGCCAACATCTTCGGGCGATAACTCTTTGAGGTCAACAACCACCTCAATCTCATAGGGATTCCCCACAACAAAGACCCCCTTTCCAATATCGGGCCACCTCACGTCGAGCAGTTCTATACTACTCCAACTCCTGATAATCTTCTTTTTCCAGCCCGAAATCTCTTTAGCCAGTTCGTAGTCGCGCGCCTTCAACTTCTTGAAACGGGCTGCCTGCGGAATATAGTACTGCTGCATATAGTCGTTCAGCATCCGCGTGGTGGTAAAGTTGGAAGCCACTCTGGCAATGGAGTTCTTTACATACCCTACCCACCTTTTGGGAATGCCCGACTCGTCCCTTTCGTAGAAGGCAGGGGCAATCTCATTCTCAATAAGATTATAGATGATAGATGCATCGAGTTCGTCTTGCAGGCGATCGTCCGAATAGACAATCTTGTCGCTAAGGGCCCAGCCGGCATCGGGAACATACCCTTCGTACCACCAACCGTCGAGAACGCTGAAATGGAGTACCCCGTTCATCACGGCCTTCTCGCCACTGGTTCCCGAAGCCTCGAGAGGCCGGGTAGGGGTATTCATCCAAACATCTACCCCCTGCACAAGATGCGAGGCCAGTTCCATGTCGTAGTTTTCCAAGAACAGTATCTTCCCCACAAATTCGGGCCGTTTAGAAATCTCGACAATCATTTTAATCAAATCCTGACCCGCTTTGTCGGCAGGATGGGCTTTCCCGGCAAACAAAAATTGAACGGGACGCTCAGGGTTATTCACAATTTCAGAGAGTCGGGCAAGATCCTTAAAGAGCAAATGCGCACGCTTATAGGTAGCAAAACGGCGAGCAAACCCAATGGTAAGACTCTTAGCACTCAGGCTCTCCAAAACCTCTACCAAATACCTCGGATCTTCGGTACTCTGGTTCTGTGCAAAGTCTATGCGCGAATCAATAAATTGAATTAAGTTCTCGCGCAGTTGAGTACGAATAGACCAAACCTCCTCGTCGGAAACCTCGTATATCCGGTTCCAGCACTCCTTGTCCATCTGCTGGTTAATGAAATCGCTTCCGAAACGCGACTCGTAGAGTTGTCGCCACTCTTTGGCAGTCCAAGTGGGATAGTGCACACCATTGGTCACGTAACCCACATGCAACTCATCGGGAACATACCCCGGCCACATCCGGGCAAAAATATCCTGACTCACCTTGCCATGCAGTTTGCTGACCCCGTTCATCTCCTGAGAGAGAGAGGCCGCCAGGTAACTCATTGAGAATCGCTCGTTGGGATCGGATGCCACGATACGACCCAATCCCATAAAGCGCTCCCAAGTGATTCTCAGACGTGCAGGATAGTGCGAAATATAGCTCTGAATCAAACCCTCGGGGAAAGAGTCGTGGCCGGCTGGTACAGGGGTGTGGGTGGTAAAGAGGGTCGACGACCTTACCAGTTCGAGACCCTCCGAGAAGGTGAGGTTCTCCTGGTTAATGAATTCGGAGAGTCGTTCAAGCCCGATAAAGGCGGCGTGTCCTTCGTTACAGTGGAACAGATCGGCCTTCAGCTTCAGTGCACGAAGCGCTCTGATACCCCCGATCCCTAAAAGCAACTCTTGCTTAAAGCGATTCTCTTCGCCGCCCCCGTATAACTGGTGCGTAATAGAGCGGTCTGTTTCCAGATTGTCTTCGTAGTCGGTGTCGAGCAGATACAAATCGACCCGCCCCACCAACGCCTTCCATAAACGGGCATAGAGGGTTCTGCCGGGAAGCGCCACGGCAATTTTTATCCAGTTGCCCTGATCGTCGCGCACAGGCTGTACCGGTTTCTGGGCAAAATTCTGCGGTTCAAAATTGTGAATCTGATCGCCTCTTGCCGAGATCAGCTGTTTAAAATAGCCGTACCTGTAAAGCAACCCCACGGCAACCATGGGAACATTGCGATCGCTCGCCTCCTTCAGATAATCGCCGGCCAGAATGCCGAGCCCTCCTGAATAGATTTTCAAAGAGCTGTGCAGGCCATACTCCATACTGAAATAGGCAATTCGCGGACCTTTGGCATGCTCCTTCTGAGCCATATAAAGGGTATACCGGTTGTAAACCGCTTGAAGCCGCGACATAAAACCCTTATCTTTTGCCAGATCGAGAAGACGTGTAAACGGGAGGCGCTCAATAAAGAAGACCGGATTCTTCTCTACACACATCCACAGCTGTCGGTCGATCGACTCAAACAGATCGGCCGCATCGGGGTTCCACGACCACCAGAGGTTTCTCGACAACTCCTCGAGCGGGAGCAGGTTCTGGGGAATATTCTTTTCTACCAACAGTCGCCTCCATTTGGGTTGCAGTTCGGCACTAAAACTGTCGGCTAGCGGAAGATGCTCGCTCAGATCGCGCTTAATGCGTGTTTTCGGCAGACGCTCCACCAAACTTTTGAGAGCAATATTGTAGGCCTCATAGTAGTATTCAACAAAATTTTTCCAAAGAGCAATGCGAGAGGCATCATAAGCCGCTTTACGAGCCTTTTCCATCTCTTTGGGGCTCCAAAGGGTAGCCTCTTTAAGAAAACGAGCCATCTCTTCAACGACAAATGCGTCGTTCGAGTCGTTACGCTCAATCACCTTTACGCCATTCTGTTGTTCTGTGAGGTGCGTCTTCACCCAAAGACCAAAGCCCGCCAACGTGGTGGTTACAGTGGGCACGTGGAAAGCAACGCTCTCCAGAGGGGTGTAGCCCCAAGGCTCGTAATAGGAGGGGAAAATTGTCATATCCAACCCCATAAGGAGCTGGTAATAAGTTAAATTAAAGATGCCGTCGTTCCCGTTCAGATAGCAGGGCACAAACATAATCTTTACCTTGCTTTCGGACCCATTCTGCAAACCGACGCTTTTGATGCGGCGAAGGATGGCGTCGAAATCGGCATCATGAAGATTGTGTGTAAGGTAGCGGTCACCGTTGTTCTGTAGCGAGCCATCGGCCAAAATCTGTTGCATATCTTTTCTCGGGCCATAGTGGTTGGCCGGAATCAGCAAAAGGGCAATCACCTCACGCCCAGGATCCCCGCTCTCCGAGAGCGATTTCATAGCATCGACAAAAAGGTCTATCCCTTTGTTCTTAAACTCATATCGCCCTCCGATTCCAACGAAGAAGGGGTTTGAAGAGATACTTCCGAAAAGAGCCTCCGATACTTGATGCAATTTTTGGCGGGCCGTCGCAATGCCCAAAGTAAACTCTTCGCCCTTGGGCACAAAAGAGTCTTCAAAGCCGTTCGGGGTTACAATATCGGCCGGTTTGCCCAGAAACTGCAGACACTCCGCATCGGTAATCTCGCTAACTGTAGCAAAACAGTCGGCCTCCACAGCTGAGATCGATTCCATGGACTGCTTGGCAACAACACCAAACTCTTCGGCCTTTCTGACAGGCAGATACGACTGGAGAGACCCATAAAGGGGCTGACCGTTTCCGGCAATGGCACGTCCTAAAACAGTGGCATGGGTCGAGAAAATAGTGGCAATCTCAGGGGCATGCTTTTTCAAATAGAGAATTCCGGATCCGGTCATCCACTCATGGAACTGAGCCACTACCCTCTCACTACTCGAGACCGAGAAGCGCACAAAACTTTCAATCACCTTTCCTGCGGCATAACCAAACAGACAAGGCTCTACGTAATCCCACTGTCCCGAAATCGAGTCGAGCTTATATGTTTCCCAGAATTCGGCAAAGATCTCATCCTTCTGCATTGCAAAAGACTGGTATTCAACTAGAATAGAGATAGGTCTGCCTTCAATATTCCACCTACCCACTCTACAACGAAGCCCCTCGGCCTGCGCTTTTTCGCGCCAGGATTTCAACAGATGTAAATCCTCCACAAATTCGGAGTTGTCGTTGGTATCGCGCCACACATCGGGGCCAATCACTATGTAGTTACTCTTATACTCGTGCAGAAGACTCAAAGCTTTGGTCGATACCACAGTGTGGATACCTCCCACTTTGTTACATACCTCCCAGCTGGTCTCAAATATATAATCGGGTGTCATAGGGCTCTTATCAATTCGTTAAGGGGCAAATATAAGCAAAATAGAGGCACCCTGCATGGGGTTTCCCCCATGCAGGTCAAAGTGAACCTCTCTTACCATGTAAAGATTTTAGTTTTCTGAGGCTTTGGCCCGGCGTTTCGGAGCCACTGCAATCTTCTCCTGCGTGCGAGAACCCGTGGATGTGTCGGCAAGTATTCTGTCCACGCGAAGGGTAAGATCACTCAGAATATTCATGAAATTAATAAAGGCATCGTAGGGCGATTCGTAGGGATTGAGAACCGTAAAAACCTTTCCTGTAGAGAAAAATTTCGTACTCATAAAACGCAGGTGATTGCTGTTTTGCAAATACTTCCAATCCATTAAAATCTCCGAATCTTTAATTTTTCCCATTTTGGATCTCAGATCGTACAATTTATTAAAGGCCTCCTGTTGAAGCTCATTCCCCAACCAGGCAGTAAGGTCTTTCTCTTCGTCGGCCCACGAAATGGGATGCTCTACATTCAACGCACCCACCGACTGGTTCGACGAGGCCACTTCGGCAGGAGTGGCCATCTCCAACGCCGGATTGGCGATGATTTCGGCAGGCAGGTATTTGAGAAAATCGAAAATCCCGGTGGAGAAAGGATTTCTATCGCCAAATGCGCCATAATCTATGGCCAACACCAAGCTCTCCTCATCGGGGCTTCCCGAGGCCAGCCATTTGGCAAACTTGTCGGCTGTGAGCGGGAATTCTACCCATTCGGGATTCGAAAAATTGAAGGCAATGTCGTCGCTCAGCACCCCGTTTCGTAAGAGCAATTTCTGGCGAGGATTCACGGCATTTGAGTAGAGATAGTTCGGACTCTTCCATCCCAGAACATGCTTAGCCCCCTCAGTCACCACGTTCTGAAACCCCAGATCAAAAACGGCATTCCCTATCTCGTTCGAGTAGATCATCTGCGTATTGAAAAAGGTTACGGGTTGCTGGCCGAAATATTGCTTCATTCTTTTAGTGTGCAATCTTACCTCATCAACAAAGACCTCTTTGTGTCCCATGAAGGCAAGGGAGTGGTTCTCGGGCATACCCAGAAACTCAACCGAGCCGCTCCGTGCCATCTCCTTAAAGCTGTCGATAAGTTCGGGAGCATAGAGTTGAAACTGATCGAGGGCTGTTCCAGAGATGGCAAACGCCACCTTAAACTGCTTCCCAAATCGGGCAATCGCATCGAGAATCACCTTGTTTGCAGGCAGATAGGCCTTTTCGGCAAGATTCCGGATTCGAGCCTCATTGGCGAAGTCATCATAATAGTAATGATCGGTACCCAGATCAAAAAAACGATATCTTTTTAATCGCAAGGGTTGATGTATCTGAAAACAAAGGACAACTTTTTTCATGCTGGTGAAATTTGATTGTTAATGGTAGCATGGCGCTCCATGATACTTAAAAGAACCGCTTCAGGAATAGGCAATACAAAGCAACATGTTCGGTTCATAGCGGGTCAAAATGTAGTTTGAACAACGGCAATAGGCTATAATGCGGAGGGAAGGCCCAACGCACTGTAGTAAACTTCTCGGACATGCATAGCAGAATTCTCCCACTTTAAATTATCGACCTCCTCTTTTCCGTGTGTCTTGAAAAAGCTGTGCAAGGCCGGATAGTTGAGAATCCCGTAAATCGCATCGGCCATAGCATGCGTATCCCAGAAATCAATTTTGACGGCGTGCTGAAGCACTTCGGCAACGCCAGACTGGTGCGAAATAATAACCGGAACACTCGACTGCATGGCTTCGAGTGGCGAAATCCCAAAGGGCTCCGAAACCGAAGGCATCACATACACATCGCTCAGATAAAGCATCCGGTACACATCGTCGCCGCGCAAGAAGCCGGTAAAGTGGAAATGGTCCATAATGCCTAACCGCGCGGCACGTCGCACCATTTTGGGCATCATGTCGCCACTGCCAGCCATCACAAAACGAACATTGCTCATCTTTTTCAGCACCAAATTGGCTGCCTCAATAAAATACTCCGGCCCCTTCTGCATGGTAATTCTGCCAAGGAAGGTAACTACCTTATCGTCGAATCCCTTTTCGATGGAGATATTCTCCTTGAACACCACCGGTTCTACGGCGTTGTACACCGTAACCACCTTGTCGGGGTCGATTCCGTATTTTTCTACGACTGTGTTACGTGTAAGATTACTCACAGTAATAATGCGGTCGGCCATCTCCATTCCCAATTTTTCTATGTCGAAAACTACAGGGTTCACAGAGCCGCCGCTTCGATCAAAATCGGTGGCATGCACATGGAGCACAAGGGGCTTGCCCGAAATCTGTTTGGCAGCAATTCCGGCCGGATAACAGAGCCAATCGTGCGCATGAATGATATCGAACGGCTCTTCGGCAGCAAGAGCTGATGCCACCAGTGCGTACTTCGAAATCTCCTGCATCAGCGAGGGGCCGTACCCTCCATCAAACGAAAAACGCCCGGTACCATCGGTGGTAATGTACTGATTGCTCTCAAGCCAGGTGTCGGACGAAAATTTGGCATACTCCTCGGGGTCGATGTATGGGAACACATTTACACCCACCTCAATTTTAGTGAGCTCCTTCAGAAATCCTTCGATGTGCACCCTCTTTTGCATCACAGGAACGCTGTTTGCCCCAATCAAGCGAGCAAATCTCTGATCCTCATCGCCAAAACTTTTCGGCACGACAAAAGAGACCTCCACATCAGGTAAAACCGACAAGCCCCTTGTGAGGCCGTAGCAGGCTGTTCCGAGACCACCGGAGATGTGAGGAGGAAACTCCCATCCAAACATTAACACTTTCATATTGCTATACTTATTTGTCCTGATTTTGTATTTTGTTCATACCGGCCATTTTCATGATTGCCAGGAGGGCTCCTACACTCCATGCCTGCGAAATAGCCCCTCTGCCCACGTGTGGCGGATCGCCGTTGTAAATTTCGGAGATGGTTCCAATTCCGTGAATGGTCATCTCTTCGCTAAACCCCTCAATCAGGTTTTTCAAAAACTGTTTCCCCGATCTTTTATTCATCTTGAGGTAACCTTCGCAGTAGGGTTCAAGCAGCCAAGGCCAAACGGTTCCCTGATGATAGGCTGAATCGCGTGTCTCCTGATCTCCATCATAAAGCCCTTTGTAGGCCTTGTCGCGAGGCGAAAGGGTTCTCAACCCCCGAGGGGTTAACAATTCTCCGGTCACCAAGTCGAGTACCGATTTTTGCTGCTCCGCCTGCAAGGGGGTAAAAGGAAGCGAAACGGCAAAAATCTGGTTGGGACGAATAGAGCAGTCGGGCTTCTCACCATCCGAACAGTCGGCCAGATAGCCCCGCTCTTCAATCCAAAAGAGTTTCATAAAAGAGGCAGCTGTCAGCTCCGGAATCGCTTCCCAGCCCGACACTTCGAGGGAGTCGCCGTGAGCCCTGGCCAACTTCAGATACCAGCAAACCGCATTATACCAAAGCAAATTCAGCTCTACCGCGTAACCACGCCGGGGCGTAACCGGCACACCGTTCACCACCGCATCCATCCAGGTGAGAGCCTTTCCTTCGGCGCCCTGCCAAATAAGACCATTGCTGTGCATCGATATATTATAGGGCAATCCCTTACGAAAGCCCTCCAGAATGGCCTTCATCGGCTTTTTGTACAACTTCCAAACCTGCCCTTCGGAGGTCGCTTCGGCAAACTTCTGCAGCGTCTGGAAAAACCAGAGCGGCGCATCGGCCGAATTAAAGGCGGGAGCGTCGTGGCCACCCATGTTAGGGAAAAGGCCGCCGTCCATTCTTCTTACCATCGTATCGATGGCTTCCTTACAGGTTTTTGTATCGCCTAACGCCAACGTAATGCCTGGAAGGGCAATAAAGGTGTCGCGCCCCCAAGCTCCAAACCAGGGATATCCCGCAATAATCTCGGTTTTCGCCTCTCTGCGCACAATAAACTGTTGAGCTGCATTTTGCAAACAATCAAAAAAATCGGCTCGCAATACCCTTGTTTTAAGTGAAGCGGTAAATTTTTTCGAAAAACCCGAAGGCGCCTCATCATGGAGGCTGGCCGAAAAGAGTACACTTTCGCCCTTTTTCAGCTCCATCTCAAAATAGCCGGGCGAAAAAAGATCCTCTTTGTAATCGTATCCCCGGTCTTGCTCTTTATAATACTCAACCCCATAATACCAATCGGGGATTTGCACAAAATCGCTCTCCTTCGACATCTGCATATGGAGCGCCGGCAAAGCCGGATACATCTGGCTGCTGATGCCATTCTTAATGAAGGTTACTTTGCTGTTGGCATAGATATTGGCGTGGGCCAACTCGTGAATTCCCCTGTTCGCCAACATAGGTCTCAGACGGAGACGTGTGGGCGAATGGGCATCCTGCAAGGTATACTTCACCAAAATCTGGTCGCGCTCATCAATCATGATGAACTCCTTCGTTAAAAGAACACCCCCTACACGGTAGGTAATTTTAGGAATGTACTCGATATCGTAATCGACCACATATTTATGCCCCTTCGGGCAATAGGTTTCGGGACCGTACTTGTGAATGGCCAGATTAAATTCGGCATCGTGCTGAATCACAGTTTCATCGAGAGAGGAGAGAAATACAAAACGTTCACCATGGAGCGAAGAGACCGGACAGACCAGCAACCCGTGGTACTTGCGTGTGTTGCACCCGATAATGGAGGAAGAAGCATATGCGCCCGATCTGTTGGTGCGGATAAATTCGCGACTGGTGGAATACTCCAGATTCACCAGCTGAGATTTGTCGAAATTCAGATATTTCATGCTTAATAGTTGTAAACCAAAAATAAAAGTGCAGCCGTCCCCAAAAAATAGAGATGCAGGTAAGCGAGGCCAGTACAATGTGATGAAGGTACAAAGAAAAATTGGGCATATCAACAAAAATCAGAATCACCCAATGTAAAAACCACCACGGCCGAAAATAGTTCAATGAAAACTTCTACATTTGTCAACATTCGAATTACAAGGTGTATATGCACAAATATTTTTCCATTTTTCCCCTTGTTCTACTCTTTGCTGCAGGATGCCGAAATAACGGCAATGTCTCTGTTGAACTTACCTTGGAAGGGGTAACCGACTCGACCGAAATCTACGTCACCGCTCTCTCCGAGACCACCGCAACCGTCGACACCCTCTTCCCGGGTGTATCGGGTAAAAGTTCGTTTCGCAAGGTGGTTTCGGTGCCGGTTTTTTACTCCATCAGCACAAACCTGGCCCCCAAGGATGCCATCACCATTCTGGCCTCACCGGGCAACCGGATTGTGGTTGCCGGAAACGCGGCACACCTCTCGGCCACCTACCGGGTCGAAGGGAGCGAATCATCGGAAAAAATTCAAATGCTGGCCAACGAAGCACGCAAAGGAGCCTTTATGGTAGATTCGCTGAACACGCTCCTCCTCCGGTTTGTTGACCACCGAAACTACGAAAACATTAAGTTGCTCGCCGAAGCCACCTTCGAATCGGAGATGCTGAGGCTCCATGAGGCAACCACCACTTTTATCAGCGAAAACCTCTCCGACATGGTCTCGCTCTACGCAGTCTACCTGCAGGTAGCTCCGGGAACCTTTGTATTGAATGGAGCCGACGACCTGGTGTGGTTCGAAAAGGTAGACTCATCGCTTTATCCCAAATACCCTACCTCGGCCTTTGTGCAAAAACTTCACGGAAACGTAATCCAGATTAAGGAACAGAATCGCCTCGACAAGGTGCAGAGGATGCTCTCCGGGTTGGGGCAGACAGCCCCTGATATTGTAATGAATACGCCTTCGGGATCTCCCTTCTCTCTCCAATCGCTCAGGGGGAAGTATGTATTGGTCGACTTTTGGGCGGGTTGGTGTACGCCCTGCCGCAAATCCAACAAGCATCTGCGTGAGGTGTACCGGCAATACAAAGATGCCGGGCTCGAAATTCTGCAGGTCTCGCTCGACAGAAACAAAGCGCAGTGGACAGAGGCAATTGCCGAAGACAGCACAAACCTCTGGAAGCATGTATCCGATCTGAAATACTGGGAATCGGCTGTAGTTTCGGCCTACGATCTGGAGGAGATTCCCGCCAATTTTCTACTCGACAAAGAGGGTACCATCATTGCGAAGGATCTCTTTGGCGAGAAACTCTCCGAAAAATTAGCCACTCTGCTGGAGAATGCAAAATAGTGAACTTGAGCTATTACCGGGCAAGCAACTCTTCTTTGCCTCCGACTTCCACCTCGGACTAGGCTCCCGTGAGGAGAGCCTCGCGAGGGAGAAGCGGGTGGTGGCGTGGTTGCGTGAGATTGCGCCCAGTGCAGGCGCTATTTTCCTGATGGGCGACCTTTTCGATTATTGGTATGAGTTCCGAAAGGTGGTTCCCGCCGGCTTTGTGCGCTTTCTCGGAACGATTGCCCAAATCACCGACCAGGGGATTCCGGTCTATTTTTTCCCGGGAAACCACGATTTATGGGCCTTCCGTTACCTGGAAGAGGAGGTGGGGATGCAAATTATTCGACAGGGAATTTTTACCCACCTCTACGGCGTTCCTTTTTACCTCGGACATGGCGACGGGTTGGGTGCTGCCGAAAAGCAATACCGGATTATGAAAGCCTGCTTTTCGAGCCCAACGCTCCAGTGGCTCTTTTCGAAAATCCATCCCGATTGGAATCTGACCCTTGGCCAAACCTGGTCGAAACATAGCCGTCTTGCCAAGGGGGTCTACACCCCTTTTATGGGAAGAGAGAAGGAGTTTCAGATCACCTTTGCAGAGAAGAGTTTGCAAACACATTTTTCCCGGTTTTTCGTGATGGGGCACCGCCACCTTCCTATGGATGTGCACCTTGCAAACGACAGTAGGTTGATTGGCCTGGGCGAATGGATACACGCCTGCACCTATGCTGTTTTCGACGGACAGGAGATGACCTTGCAGACATACCAGACCGAATATCCGGTGCCCATTTACAGAGAGGGATTACTCTATCCTTCGGATGGAGGCGCCCAGCCGGTTTAGTCGGCTGTCGATGGCAGCATAACCGCGGTCAATCTGCTCAACATTCAGAATCACACTTTTTCCTTCGGCCGAAAGAGCGGCAATCAATAGGGCAACTCCGGCGCGGATGTCGGGCGATGTCATGCGGGTGGCTCGAAGCATATGCCGTTTCGCCAAACCAATCACAACCGCCCTGTGAGGATCGCACAAAATAATCTGCGCACCCATGTCGAGCAGTTTGTCGACAAAAAAGAGACGGCTCTCAAACATCTTCTGATGAATCAGCACGCTGCCCACCGCCTGAGTAGCAACCACCAGAAAAACGCTCAGCAGGTCGGGTGTCAGACCTGGCCAAGGGGCATCGGAGACACTCATAATGGAACCATCCATGAACGACTCAATTTCGTAGCGGTCGTGCGCGGGAATGTAGAGATCATCGCCCCGCTGTTCGATTCGGATTCCCAACCGGCGGAATTGATCGGGAATGATGCCCAAATGCGGGCAGGAGACCTCCTCGATGGTGAGCGAAGAACCGGTTATGGCGGCCAGCCCGATAAAACTGCCCACTTCAATCATATCGGGCAATAGCCTGTGCTCGCACCCTTTGAGCGACGTAACGCCCTCAATAACAAGCAGGTTTGAGCCTACTCCCGTGATGCGAGCCCCCATCCGGTTGAGCATATTACAAAGTTGTTGAATATACGGCTCGCAAGCGGCGTTGTAAAGCGTGGTGACACCGTCGGCCAAAGAGGCCGCCATTAAAAGATTGGCTGTTCCGGTTACCGAAGCCTCATCGAGCAGCATATAGGCACCCTTGAGCCGATTGGCTTCTACGCAGAAAACGCCCTCTTCCTGATTAAAACGAGCTGTGGCTCCCAGCTTTTCTAACCCGATAAAATGGGTATCCACGCGGCGACGGCCAATTTTATCGCCACCAGGCTGCGGGATGTATCCCCTGCCAAACCGGGCAAGCAATGGCCCCACCATCATGATGGAACCCCGAAGGCGGATGGCCTTCATGCGCACCTCCGGATCATTCAACACCTCAATATTCACAGAACCAGCCTGAAAGGCAAAGGAGCCAACCCCTTTGGGAGTAACCGTTACACCCAGATCTCTGAGAATATCAATGAGAATATTGACATCCAGAATATCGGGCACATTGTGGAGAATCACCTCTTCGGGTGTAAGCAGACAGGCACAAATAACCTGAAGTGCCTCATTCTTGGCACCCTGAGGTCGTATTGAGCCACTCAGGCGGATACCGCCCTCTATTTCAAAAGCCGCCATACGGTTTACTCTGGACTACGGTTTCTTGCTGTTTCCGTTGAAGACCCTTCCGTTATTCGGCTTGAAATTCGAATGAAAAGGACGCTTCTTTTTGTTGGCACTACCCTGTGTCCTCTGCGGAGGATGGATACGCGATTCGGTATACCGCGCAATCTCGGTTACTTTAAGAGCCCCGTTCGAAAGCCGTTCAAGATCCTTAATAATTATCTCGTCTTCTACGCCATCGCGATTCCAGGAGAGGTACGACTTCTTCATATTGATGGCAATCAGCTCTACCAAATGGTTCCGCATCTCCCCCTCCTCCATATCGCATGCAACCCTGATCATGGCCAAAATGATGCTGCCGTAATGCCGATTGGCAACCGACAGGGTAGGATAAGGCACGGAATGGGGCTTTTCGTTGAGTGTTTCGAGGGTGGGAAGCTCGTAGGGGTAATCAATATCGAGTTTAAAGTCCGACATAATGGCCAAATGATCCCATAGCTTGTGTTTGAAATCATTCACATCGCGAAGATGGGGCTGAATAGTTCCCATAATATCGATAATGCTTTTGGCGGCCCTGTTTCGTTCGTCGCGATCGACAATGGTTTGTATATGGTCTACCATCTCCTGAATATTCCTCCCATATTCGGGAAAAATAAGCTTCTTTCTGGAGGTGTTGTACTCAAACATAGGGCAATGGGTATCAAAATAATTGGCGCACAAAGATAGGCAAAGATATGTAATAATACGGAACCGCGGGTCGACAGCCCGAGAGGCATAGCAAAATGACACGAAATTTCGGCTCGAAACAATATAAATTAAGAAACAGGTTGGATATTCTGCCAAAAAGTAGGATTTTTGTCTTAGAATTTGAGAATTTAAAATCTAACCGCATTTATTCAAATCATGATGGAAAAAATCAAAGTTGCCGTTGTTGGATATGGAAATATTGGCCGTTATACCGTCGAAGCGGTGTTGGAGGCTCCCGATATGGA
Source organism: uncultured Bacteroidales bacterium (assembly GCA_964349835.1). Lineage (GTDB taxonomy): Bacteria > Bacteroidota > Bacteroidia > Bacteroidales > UBA4181 > JAQVSH01. The sequence goes on from CAYGID010000003.1 coordinate 46,602, forward strand.
GTTGGCAGGAGTGGTTCGGCGTGCCGAGTCGCTGCAAACCAGCCCCCCCGAACTAAACGGTGTTAAGGTGGTTTCTCATATTCAGGAACTCGGAGCTGTACACGTGGCTATTCTGTGCGGCCCTACCCGTTCGATTCCCCAAACGGCATCGGCTATAGCGGCTCTGGGCATTCATACTGTCGACAGTTTCGACATCCACGGGGAGGCGTTGTGGAATTTGAGGAGCCTTTTGGACACCCTCTGCAAAAAACATAACTGCACCTCCATCATTTCGGCCGGCTGGGATCCGGGAAGCGACTCTGTTGTGCGAACCCTTATGTTGGCCATGGCGCCTAAAGGGCTTACTTACACCAACTTCGGACCCGGCATGAGCATGGGACACTCAGTGGCTGCCAAATCGAAGGAGGGGGTAAAAAAAGCGCTCTCCATGACCATTCCTACCGGAACAGGAGTACACCGCCGCATGGTCTATATCGAGTTGGAAGAGGGTGCCGACTTTGCGAAGGTCGAGAAAGCGATTCTCTCCGACGATTACTTTTCAAAAGACCAAACCATAGTGCAGCAGGTGGCTTCGGTCGATGCACTGACCGACATGGGTCACGGCGTGCTGATGGAGCGGAAAGGCGTTTCGGGCCGCACCCAGAACCAGCTTTTTGAATTCCGCATGAAGATTAACAATCCTGCCCTCACAGCACAGATTCTTGTGAGCTGTGCAAGAGCCTGCACCAAACAGCAACCCGGCGCCTATACCATGCCCGAAGTTCCGGTAATGGATCTTCTGCCGGGCGACAGGGAGACTCTTGTAAAAAGCCTGGTATAGTCCGCTCTGTCTGCGCCTCCTTCCCGAATGCCAACGCACGCGGGAAGGAGGCCAAGACATAATGATCAGCCTTTCTCTATTTTGCCGAAACAGCGTAATAACAGCGGCGGGGCGATTCTACTCTATCAGCCTCTTTAAGTTGTTTGATGGCCTTATCAACCACTTTGCGATCGAGACCTGTGGCTTCGGCGATCTGCCCGGGCGATACCGGGGCTCCTGCCTTTTCCATATACTCCAGGATTATTGCATGATTCTCCATAGGTTTTACATTGAATGGGTTAATAACCCCGAAAAATAAAACAAAATGCGTTTCCGGAGTGCAATCCATGATGGGAATTGATACTTTTGTATAAAAAATAGCGCATGGCTGTTCTGGAACATATTGGAAAATATATGCTGTTTATGGGTCGGGTCTTTTCCAAACCCGAACGGTTCCGGGTATACTACAAACAGATTATCCGTGAAATTGAGAGTTTGGGCATCAGTTCCATTGGAATTGTAACCATAATCTCTCTCTTCATTGGGGCAGTAATTACCATTCAAACTGCCTACAATATGGAGAACCCGTTCCTCCCCTCCTATCTGATCGGACTTATGGCCAGAGATACCATTCTACTGGAATTCTCTTCGACCATCATTGCTCTTATTCTGGCAGGCAAGGCGGGCTCCAGCATTTCGTCCGAGATTGGCACCATGCAGGTTACCGAACAGATTGATGCGCTCGAAATCATGGGGGTCAACTCGGCCTGCTTCTTGGTTCTTCCCAAAATTATCGCTGCCCTCTTCTTCTTCCCGGTGCTTTGCGTAATGAGCATGATGGTAGGAATTTTAGGGGGATGGTCGCTCGGCTCCCTTTCGGGTGTGGTTGCCTCCGGAGATTTTATCGCGGGCATCAGGTACGCCCTGAATCTCTATTATGTTTGGTACGCCGTCATGAAAATGCTGGTCTACGCTGTGATAATTACAACCATTCCGGCCTATTTCGGTTATCATGTTACGGGCGGCTCGCTCGAGGTGGGAAAGGCTAGTACCACCTCCGTGGTTTGGAGCAGCATTTTAATCCTTGTGGCCGACTTGATTCTCACCCAAATGATGCTCTCATGATTGAGCTCCGAAACATTTCAAAAAGTTTTGGCGACAAGGAAGTAACCAAAAACTTTTCGACCCTCTTCGAAAGCGGGAAAACTAACCTGGTGATTGGAGAGAGCGGCTCGGGAAAGACAGTTCTCATTAAGTTAATTGTGGGGCTGCTACTACCCGATTCGGGCGACATCGTGTACGACGATGTGGTTTTTAATCGGCTGCCCTTCGAAGAGAAAAAGGAGATTCGCAAGCAAATCGGAATGCTCTTTCAGGGAGGTGCCCTCTTCGACTCCTCGACCATCGAGGAGAATGTCCGTTTTCCCCTCAATATGTTTACCAATATGTCGACAGCCGAAAAGAGAAAGCGGGTCGATTTTTGCCTCGACCGGGTTAACCTGAGTGAGGCCCACAAACTCTATCCGGCCGAAATTAGCGGGGGAATGAAAAAACGGGCGGCCATTGCAAGGGCCATCGCCATGAATCCCAAATATCTTTTCTGCGACGAACCCAACTCCGGTCTCGATCCGCAAACTTCGATCCTGATCGACGATTTGATTAAGGAGATTACTATTGAATATAACATCACGACCATTGTGAACACCCACGATATGAATTCGGTGTTATCCATTGGCGATAAGGTGATTTTTGTGTACGAAGGCGAAAAGGGATGGGAAGGAACCAAAGAGGATATTCTTCACACCCGGAACGAGGCGCTCAACAGCTTTGTTTTTGCTACCAATATGGGGAAAAAGCTCAAAAGTTTGTTGGGTTCGGCTACACCAAATCCCACCTGAAAAGCTGGTCGCCACGGTGCACCCGGATTCCTGTTTTGAGCGAAAATCGCTGCCCTTTTTCGACCGAGGCCACCGGGTCGTACTCTAACCGCAACTCCCCCGCCTGCAATTCAACCACTCCCGTGGTAGCTCCGGTTATCAAAACCGTATCGCCCGTTTTCAAAGTTCCAGTCTCCAGCAAAAATTCAGCCACGCCCAAATTGGCAAACCAGTTGGTGCATTTTCCTAAATAGACCTTTCGCCGGGTGGCTTGAGAACCATATGTATGGCTCCATTCGCCCAACTTCTGGCCCAGATAGTAACCATCCCAGAAACCGCGGTTAAAGACGCGCGACAGTCGCTCAATCCACCCTGCAATTTTCGATTCATCGGCGTAACTGCCATCGAGCCAAGCCTCAACCGCTTCGCGGTAACAAGAGGTTACAGTATACACATACTCCGCACCTCTGGCGCGACCCTCAATTTTTAGGACCCGCACACCTGAATCTAAAATTTTATTGAGGAAGCCGATGGTAGAAAGGTCTTTAGGCGACATAATATACTCATTGTCGACCTCCAGCTCAGTGTCGGTGTCGGTGTCGGTAACCCGATACGACCGTCGGCAGAGTTGCAGGCAGGCGCCCCGGTTGGCCGACTTCCCGTAGGTGTGCAGGCTTAGATAACATTTTCCGGAGACGGCCATACAAAGGGCGCCGTGCACAAACATTTCGAGCTGCACCTCTCTGCCCGAAGGACCTGTAATTCTTTCATCGGCAATGGCTTTACGAATAAAGGCCACCTGTTCGAGATTCAGCTCGCGGGCCAGCACCATCACATCGGCAAACTGCGAATAGAAGCGAACCGCCTCTTGGTTGGCCACATTGACCTGAGTGGAAATGTGCACATTGACCCCTTTGCTGCGCGCGTACATAATGACCGCCATATCGGAGGCAATCACCGCAGTAATCCCTGCTTCGGCTGCCGCATCGATAGCCTGTTGCATAAAGGAGAGATCGTCGGGATATACCACAGTATTCATGGTGAGATAACTCTTGACTCCCATCTCGGCACAGCGAGCCGTAATGACGGGCAGGTCGGAGGGGGTAAAATTTACCGAAGAGCGGGCCCTCATGTTCAACTTGCCCACCCCGAAGTAAACGGAGTCGGCACCCGCGGCAATCGCAGCTTCGAGCGATTCGAGCGAACCGGCGGGAGCCATAATCTCTATATCTTTCCGGTTCATACGGTTGTTGATCGTTTATTTAGTTCTAAGCGAAAGGTGGTGCCTTTGTCAATCTCAGAACGGAGTACAAAAATACGCCCGCCATGATACGACTCAACAATCCGCCTCGACAGCGAGAGCCCCAATCCCCAGCCACGGCTCTTGGAGGTGTAGCCGGGCCGAAAGACCATCTCAAAGAGCTTTCGCGGAATCCCTTTACCCGAATCGGAAAAATCAATGCACACTTTATCGGTCTGATCAATAACCTGCACCACAATAGCCCCTGAACCCGACATGGCATCGATGGCATTCTTACACAGATTTTCGATTACCCATCCAAAAAGGGGTTGATTCAAAGGAATCATATTCAGGCCTGTTGGTGCATGCAAAGTAAAAGAGACCCGGCCCGACGACCGCTTCCTCATGTACGAAAGGGTGCTTTCGAGAGCCGACACCAAATCGCCGGGTGTGAGCACCGGGCGCGAACCAATTTTCGAAAACCGGTCGGCAATCATCCGGAGTCGGCTGAGATCCTTATCGAGCTCCGAAATTAGCGAGAGGTCGTCAACCTTATCGCGAAGCAGTTCGGTGAGTGCCATCAAAGAAGAGATCGGCGTGCCCAACTGATGCGCCGTCTCCTTCGACAAGCCCACCCACACATGATTCTGTTCGGCGCGCTGCGCGGAGCGAAGCGCATAAAAACCCACGGTAACAAAGAGCAGAACCAACAAGAGGTAAACATACGGATAGATCATCAGCATCCGCAAAGGGAGAGAGTGGCTGTAGTACACATAACTGTACACCCCCTGATTGTCGCCCAAAACGATGGGATCGTTGGCGTTTACCATCCGATGCAGATGCCTTTTCAATACCAGAGGGCTGCTGAGGCGTGCCGAGTCGAGATTGCTGTAAAGAAGGTTCCCGGCGGCATCGGTGCGGATCACCGGAATGGCAGTATTCGAAAGAATTACATGCAGATAGAAGCCCACCTCCTCTTCCGATAATTCGGGACGACCTACGTAGGTGGTGGCCTCGGCCCATATCTCGGTCTTCTTCCGCTCTTCGGCTGCAAGCGAACGAACCAGCCTCTGGGTAAAAATAACCGACCCGGCCCCGATGGTTATCATCAGGAATATGAGGAAGAAACGAATACCGTTGTGTATTCTCAGGCGGTCCAATATGGTAGGTATATCCCCTTAACTCTCAAAAGCCTTGCTGATCCGGAGGGCAATTTCGGAGAATTCCTCGGGAGTAAGTGATATTTTAGGATTCGAAAAATCGAGATCGCCCAATTGGCTCACAGGCACCAGATGGATGTGGGCATGAGGGATTTCGAGGCCAATCACGGCAACCCCTACCCGATTACAGACAATCTCCTGCTTAATGGCCACAGCCACCTTTTTGGCAAAGAGAATCATCTTAGCCAAAAGAGTGTCGTCGAGGTCAAACAGATAGTCGGTTTCGACCTTGGGCACAACTAACACATGCCCCCTGGTTAAGGGATGGATATCGAGAAAAGCAAAAAAGAGGCTGTCTTCGGCTACCTTATAACAGGGAATCTCCCCTTCGATAATACGCGAAAAAAGCGTTGCCATGGTTCACACAATTAAGCACGTGAAATATCAAGAATTTCGAAAGTCATTTTTCCGGAGGGAACCTGAATCTCCACAATATCGCCAATTTTCTTACCTAAAAGACCTTTCCCGATAGGGGTATTCGCCGCAATCTTCCCCTCTTTCAGGTTGGCTTCCGTTTCGGTTACAAGGATATATTCCATGGTGACATTGGTCTTCAGATTTTTTATCTTCACCTTGGTCAGAATCTGAACCGACGAAGTGTCGATTTTCGTTTCGTCGATAATTCTGGCATGCATAATCAGATCCTCCAGTTTATGGATCCGAGCCTCAAGAAGTCCCTGAGCCTCTTTTGCAGCATCATACTCCGCATTCTCCGACAAATCACCCTTGTCGCGGGCTTCGGCTATCTGTCGCGAAATCGAGGGTCTGTCGACTGAAACCAATTGTTCAAGTTCGGCTTTCAGTTTATTTAACCCTTCTTCTGTGATGTACGAAACTTTTGCCATACTGTTTGTCTCCTTTACTTATGTACAAAAAAAAAATTCCGACTGCTCGGAATTCTATTTTTATCCTGAGCAGCCTCTATGATTTAAAAACGAAACGATGTTTGTGAAACAACCCGCATTACTACCTTTTTACACGCTATAAAAAAGGGCATCGCCAAACACTATGCGACAACCCTTGTTACAAAGGTAACCCTAAATTCTGAATAAAAAAATCAGATTTCCCGCCTCTCCAAAATTGTTTGATACAAAATGGCCTCTCTTAAATCGAACCCCGAACCCGTGCCAAAGGGGAGCGGCACCTCCACCTCCTCTTCGGGAGGGACAGATGCAAACATGCTCACTGCCGGGGCATTTCGCATGTCATAGCGACCCGAAAGGGTTTCCAGACCGATGAGCGTTTCGAGCGAAGCAGCCTCCTGGCCGGTTGACCCGGCAAGCTGATATTTTCCACCTCTATGTATTAGATTCGGCTCCGGCTCCGACTCAAGATTCGACTCAAGATCTGACTCAAAATCCGACTCAAGCGATGAATCGGGTCGGCCAGCGTACTCCGTATCCCACAACTCGCGTGGTATCTCTGTTTCCTCCTCATGCACCTCACCGCCACCTGGCCGGGGAACAACCAAATCGGCAGGCTTCCTCTTTCTTCCCACCATGATGGTAAAAAAAAGAATGGCAATGCTCATCAATATTTTCAATAACTGGTCGTCCATGACTTCACTTTGTCAATTTACCTACATTTGCAGAAAGAGAACCACACCATGAAGCCAAAGGTAATTATATTTCTGTTATGCCTGCCCCTCAGTTTGGGCATTTCTTCATGCACAAAAGAGAACGACCATTTCCCGCGCCGTTATATTCCCCCCTTCTCCATGATGGTTTCGACCGAGATTGAACCTTATGCCGGTATTGGCTCCATGATGCAGACCGGGAGAGAAAAGAGTTATCTCATTATTTACCGCCCCTCTTATGGCAAGTTTCAGGTGTACGACCGCCGATGCGGCTATTGCCCCAATCACGACACTATGGTAGAGGTAAACGAATCGGCCACACATGCCGAATGCCCTGCCTGTCGCACCCGCTACACCTTTTATCCCGACGAATATTTGGGATGCAACCCCTCCAGAGGAGTTCCTCTGCTAAGGGTCAGCTGTCGTCTGGAGGCAACCGATCGGTTAATGATTGGCGAAGGACTCTTCTAGCCCGAAATCTTTAGTATTTGTAGTGATCGGCCTTATAGGGTCCGTCAACGGAAATTCCCAGGTATTTTGCCTGCGACTCGGTAAGACGGGTCAAGGAAACCCCCAACTGATCGAGATGCAGTCGGGCAACCTCCTCATCGAGTCGCTTGGAAAGCCGGTAAACTCCAATCGGACGCTCAGTTGTCCAGAGGTCAATCTGGGCAAGCGTTTGATTACTGAAGGAGTTACTCATCACAAAGGAGGGATGACCGGTGGCGCAACCCAGGTTCACCAAACGACCCTCAGCCAACAGGATAATGGAGTGACCATCGGCAAAAACGTATTGGTCAACCTGAGGCTTCACCTCGATCCGCTTAATCCCGGGATGATTCTGGAGCCTTTCTACCTGAATTTCGTTGTCGAAATGGCCAATGTTGCAGACAATCGATTGGTCTTTCATCAACAACATATGCTCAAGGGTAATGATATCGCAATTCCCGGTGGTGGTTACGTAGATATTCCCTTCGGGCAGAGCCTCCTCTACCGGTTTCACCTCGAAACCCTCCATGGCGGCCTGCAGCGCGCAAATGGGGTCAATCTCGGTTACAATGACCCGTGATCCATACGAACGCATAGAGTGCGCACACCCCTTGCCTACGTCGCCATAGCCGCAGATTACAACCACCTTTCCGGCAAGCATTACATCGGTTGCTCTCTTAATGCCGTCGGCAAGAGATTCGCGGCAACCATAAAGGTTGTCGAACTTCGATTTAGTGACCGAATCGTTTACGTTGATGGCAGGAATCAGCAGTTCGCCGGCCTCCTGCATCTGATAGAGGCGGTGTACCCCTGTGGTTGTCTCTTCCGAAACCCCTTTCAACTCCGACAGGGTGCGGTGCCACTTTCCATGATCGGCGGCCAGGCTCTTTTTCAGCAGCGAAAGTATCATTCCCTCCTCTCGGGTCGAAGCCTTTCTGTCGAGAAACGAGGCATCCTTCTCGGCTTTCACGCCCCAGTGCACCAGCAGGGTAGCATCACCGCCATCGTCGACAATCAGGTTCGGGCCTTTGCCGCCGGCAAAGGTGAGTGCCTGTTCGGTGCACCACCAATACTCTTCGAGGGTTTCGCCCTTCCAGGCAAAAACGGGAATCCCTGCGGCAGCAATGGCTGCAGCAGCATGATCCTGCGTAGAGAAGATATTACAACTGGCCCAGCGCACTTCGGCGCCCAACGCAGAGAGGGTTTCAATCAATACCGCTGTTTGAATGGTCATATGCAGGGAGCCCATAATCCGGGCCCCTTTCAGCGGTTTTTCGGCCGAAAATTTCTTGCGGATGGCCATCAGACCAGGCATCTCTTTTTCGGCAATGGCAATCTCTCTCCGGCCAAAATCGGCCAGGGTGATGTCGGCTACTTTAAAATCGTTCATATGTTGTGTTTATTTATGTGAGTAAAATAGTGGGAAATCTCGACCTTATCGCGCTCCAGCCGGGCAATCAGTTCCTCGAGCGAAGCGAAATGCATTTCATCGCGAATTCTCTTCCGGAAGTAGACCCTTACGGTTTCGTTATATAGATCGGCATCGAAATCAAAAATATGTACCTCAATGGTTTGGGCTGTCTGGCTACCTGCTGTAGGACGATATCCGATATTCATCATCCCGGCAAGCCGCTCCTCTCCTCTTTCGACCTCCACCGCGTACACACCGGTGAGAGGAATCAATTTGAAGGGGCTTTCTACTTCGAGATTGGCCGTGGGAAACCCCAGTTTGCGGCCCAGTTTTTTGCCTCCTACCACACGGCCCGAAAAGAAGTAAGGGTAACCCAACAGATCGTGGGCCTTCTCAACTTGTCCACTCTCCAGGGTTTTCCTGATTAAGGTAGAACTCACAGGCTGGCCAAGCGAAGTAAGGGTTTCGGTATGGAGGTGAAAGCCGTACCTGGAGGCAAGCCGCTGCATCGTGGCCGCGTCGCCCTCGCGATTTCGGCCCAGATGGTGATTTTTCCCCATGACCAACGCCTTCATCGAAAGTTTGTCAATCAGTATATCGGCAACAAACTGTTCGGCACTCAAACGAGAAAATGCTTCGGTAAAGGGCAATACTACCAGGTTTTCCAGACCGGCCCGCTCAAACAACTCAATCTTCTCGTCCAGAGTAGAAAGGAGCGAAAGCTTAGCCGAACGGGGAGCAAGCACCGTCAGGGGGTGCGGCCAAAAGGTGCAAACCAGGGGTTTTGCCCCCATCTGCCGGGCAATTGACGACACAATTCCCAACAACACCTTATGCCCCTCATGTACCCCATCGAAGGTGCCTGTTGCCACCACCGAGGCCGACGTATCATAAGTTGACAGGTCGGTATATATATTCATATCTATTTCAGCGTGGTATAAAACATTTCGAAAACCTCTTCAATCTCCTTGTATTGGGCCTCCTGCTTGTACTCCCGCGCAACTTCGGCAAGCGCGTTCAACACATAAAAGGCTATCCTTCGGTCCCGATCGACCGTGGGAGCCAGCGCCCCGCTAAAACGGCTGTAGAAGGCCAGCTCGAGGGTGGTTTCACGCACCATCTCCGATAAAACAACATTTGCCTTATCATTTGCCCCTGCACGATAATATTGCTCAATCATCAAAGGGGTCAAAAAGTTATAGGGAACCTTCGACGGAGGAAACAGCGTCTGCGCCCTTTCCAGTACTTCGAGGGCCTTTTCGGTTTTTCCTTCGGTAATCAACTCCTGAGCCAGGCGACTAAACCAGTTTCTGGCATTCGAAAGCAGCCTCGACACCGTTTCGTCGATATAGACATCTCCTTCAACACCCCCCCACGAGAATTTGTTCATCAGGTTGTTGTACATGATGTCGGTATGAACCCGTCCCAGATCGCCGGTAATGGAGTCGCGGGGCGTTTCGATAGGCACAATCCGGTAAGCCAGTCCCTCAACCTGGAAGAACTTCTGAAGTCCCAGGTAGTTTTCGTCGGCCACAGTGGTCGAAATGTAGAAAGGGCGCTTCCATTGGTTATTGGCCAACAGATCGAGCAACATAAAACTGCTCTTGAGAAGAATTCGGCCACCATACATGGGTTGGTCTTCGGGCAGGCTCCAGTTCATAGATTTCAACATCAAAGGAGCCGATTCGGGGGTGAGAGTTCCCGTTGCCATAACCTGGGCACTATCGACAGTCAATTTGAGGTTACGTACCGGGAAATATTCAACCTTTTCGGCCACCCCGGGAATCGTCTTGGTTTTTGGATCCTCGCTGGCAGCAAAATCGACCGCAGTTTTTAGTTCGGTAAAGGCATCGGTAATCGGGAAGACCTCGAGGGTTTCGCGCTTACCGGTTTGATACTGCTCCGGCTTGAGCGAGAAGGGCAAAGGATCCGACTCATAGGCCTTTCGCTGCATCTGCTCTATGTACCAGTCGGCCATAAAATAGCTCAGGTTCACCACTCTGACATCGGTTCTGACACCCTCTACCTCCTGGGCATACCACAACGGGAAGGTGTCGTTGTCGCCATTGGTAAAGATGATGGCGTTGGGAGCACAAGATTCCAAATAGTTGGCCCCAAAATCACGACAAAAAGTGCGACCCGAACGGTCGTGGTCGTCCCAGTTCTGGGCAGCCATCCGGATGGGTATCAACAAGAGAAGCAGGAAGGTACCAACCACAGCGGGAAGCGAATTTTTTAAACGTGCCGGCAAAACCTCAATCACGGCCATAAGACCGAGCCCCACCCAGATGGCAAAGGCATAGAAGGAGGCGGCATAGGCATAATCTCGTTCGCGGGGCTGGAGCGGATATTGATTCAGGTAGAGCACAATGGCCAACCCTGTCATGAAAAAGAGCATCAGCACCACAAAAAAGTCGCCGCGATTCTTCGACGATTGATAAAAAAGACCCAGCAAGCCCAAAAGCAAGGGTAAAAAGAAGTAGCTGTTCCTACCCTTGTTGTCGGCCATAAAGGCGGGTAGTTCATCCTGCGGTCCGAGACGAAGCTCATCGAGGAAAGTGATACCACTAATCCAGTTGCCCCGTAGCGGGTCGCCATGGCCCTGCATGTCGTTTTGCCGACCGGCAAAGTTCCACATAAAGTACCTAAGGTACATCCAGTTAATTTGGTAGGAGATAAAAAACCGCACATTTTCTGCGAAGGTGGGTTTCATGATGATCTCGCTTTTCCCCTGATAATTATTGACCCGAACCGGCGTTCCCTTGATGTTACCCCAGGCTTTGTACTCCTCGACCCTGCGCGGATCTTGATTGTCGTACATGCGGGGAAACAGGGTGAGAAATTGTGGATCATATACATACGAAACCTTGCGGTCAACAACTTCGTAACGCCCGTTTCGCTTGGCGTAGACAGGACTTCCCTCTTCGGTGGCAACCGGAGGGGCGTTAAAATAGGGACCCTTAAAGAGGGGCCTGTCGCCATACTGCTCGCGATTCAGGTAATAGAGCAGGTTAAAAGGATCCTGCGGATCATTCTGATCCATGGGAGGGTTGGCCGACGAGCGGATGACTATGATAGCATAGGAGGAGTACCCGATAATCAGCACGGTGACACAAAGCAGAACACTGTTCAACAAAACCTTGCGTTTACGGACTGAGTAGTAGATGCCGTAAACCAAGCCGGAGGCCAGCAGCAGAAACCACACCGCCTCGCCCAGATTGTAGGGAGCCCCGAAGGTGTTTACAAAAAGGAGCTCGAACCGAGTGGCAATGGAGAAGACTCCGGGAATAAGCACCCAGATGGTGAAGCCCAGAATGACGAACGAAATGAGCAACGCCTTGATGAGTCCGGCGTTGGTGGGATGGTATTTTCGGTAATAGTAGATAAGACCCAGAACGGGAATAGTAAGCAGGTTCAACAGGTGAACCCCGATAGAGAGACCCATGATGTAGGCAATCAGCACCAACCAGCGGTTGGCATGAGGTTCATCGGCCGTATGCTCCCATTTCAGCATAGCCCATACCACAATAGCGGTTAGAAAGGAGGAGAAGGCATACACTTCGGCCTCAACGGCCGAATACCAGAAGGTATCAGAAAAGGTGTAGACAAGCGCCCCGATTACACCGCTTCCCATAACAGATACCCACTGCGTTGGCGTGTAGTGTACAGGATCTCCTGCCATGCGGCGACCGAGATGGGTAATGGTCCAAAAGAGGAAAAGAATGGTGAAGGCACTAAGCAATCCCGACATGAGGTTCATCATGTAGGCGGCGTTGCCGGGAGCTCCTCCAAAGAGGGTAAAAAGACGCCCCAGCAGCATGAAAACAGGAGCACCCGGAGGATGGCCTACCTCAAGCTTATAAGCTGAGGTAATAAACTCACCGCAATCCCAAAAACTGGCCGAAGATTCGACGGTTAACAGATAAACAACCGCCGAGACGAAAAACATCAGCCAGCCCAGCAGATTGTTGATTTTATTGAACATTTTCATGCTGCAAAAAAATTATGATGAATGGTAGTGTGGATATTCATGTTTCTTAAGAACGCACATTCACCCTTGTGCGTTGGACGGCAACATGTTTGGTTCATGATGAATAGGTGCATTTAGTCGGATTTCGCCAAGGTGCAACCGCAAAGAAACATATTATTCTTATAAATCAGAAACATCGAACCCCGTTTAACATTTTTTGGGTTTGGAAAACCGGCATCGAAGGAATATCTTTGAAAAGAATAACAGGAATATTATCTTTCTGCAAATGAAAAAGTTAGCAATTCTTTCGGGTGCTGGCATCAGTGCCGAAAGCGGTTTGAAAACCTTTCGCGACGCAGGAGGGCTCTGGGAGAGGTATCCGGTGATGCAGGTGGCCAGCTATGATGGGTGGCAAAAAGATCCTGAATTGGTGCTAAACTTCTACAACGAACGGCGCAAACAGGCACACAGCGCCCTGCCCAACTCGGGGCACCTGCGGCTGGCCCAACTGGAAAGATGGTTTCATGTAACCATAATCACCCAAAATGTGGATGCATTGCACGAAAAGGCCGGAAGCAGCCGAGTGGTGCACCTGCATGGAGAACTCTCGAAGGTTCGAAGCTGTACCGACCCCTCCTACATCATAGATATTGGCAACAAAGAGATCCACTCGGGCGATTGCTGCCCTTCGGGAGGGCAACTAAGGCCTCATATCGTGTGGTTTGGGGAGTCGGTTCCACTCTTCGAAGAGGCCATCTCGCTGGTCGAGGAGGCCGACTATTTTGTGGTTATCGGCACCTCTCTCAACGTCTATCCCGCGGCTGGCCTCCTCAGGTACTTTCCTTTACACAAACCGATGTTTGTGATAGACCCCAACGAAGTACCGGTTCCGGCCTACCGAAAGGCCGTAGTGATACGGAAAGGGGCGGGCGAAGGCTCAGCCGATTTGATGAATTATCTACTCCAAATGGAAAATATTACACCCTGATGCAAACATCCCTGCCTTCCGAAAGCCCAAAAATTATTATCGCTATCACGGGCGCCAGCGGCTCTGTGTATGCTAAGTTGTTACTCGAGTGGATTAGTCGGCTGGCTCCTGCCGGAACGACCATCGATCTGGTATTTTCCGGAACCGGCCGAACTATATGGCATCACGAAACCGACAATGCACCCCTTCCCGATGGAATCCGAGTATGGGAGAACCATGATTTTTCGGCCCCTTTTGCCTCCGGAAGTAGTCGCTACCAAACCATGATTGTTTGTCCCTGCTCTATGGGCACCGCGGCTCGTATTGCCGGCGGCACCGCCGAAAGCCTCATTACACGGGCCGCCGATGTCATGCTGAAGGAGCGCCGGAGGTTGATTCTGGTTCCCCGCGAAACCCCCTTTAGTCTGATCCACCTGCGCAATCTGGAACAACTTACCCTGGCCGGGGCCATAGTGGTTCCCGCTTCGCCCTCCTTCTACAGCCTGCCGCGTACGCTAGAGGAGGTGGTCATGACCGTGGTCGACAGGCTTTTGGATCTTTCGGGCTTTTCGCGCCCCACTCCCCGCTGGGGCGACCCGGCCATAGAGAGGTAGCCAAAAAAAACAGGCTGTTGTTGCCAACAGCCTGCCGAAGAGTTATAAGGGTGAATGACCGGGTTTGAACCGGCGACCTCTAGATCCACAATCTAGCGCTCTAACCAACTGAGCTACAATCACCATTTTTGCGGCACAAATATAACCACAATTTCCAATCCACAAAAACCGAAATCGAAATTGTTCCCATATATTTGCGCTGTATTGCCTGCAAAAGTCAGGCTTTCAACCATTCGTCCATTCCGTGAAGAGACTCTCCGATAAGGTCAACAATATTGCCGGGCTGCAAATTTTTCAGTTCCTGCGGTTCTCCACATTTCTCATAATCAGCGTCATCTTCACCAAAACCTCCCTCACCGAGAAGGAGATCGGAGAGTGGGAATACATGGTGTTTATTACCGGAGCGCTGAGTTTCTTTTGGGTAACCGGACTGATTCAATCCTTTCTGCCCCTCTTTAAGCGCAACCACTCCTTTGCCCGGTATCACGCCGCGGGCCATACCCGGTCGCCCGAACTCTTCAATGCCTTCCTGTTAATGATGGCATTCAGCGGCTTTTTTGCCCTGATGATCCTCTTTCTGAACCAATCAATCCCTGTCTATTCCAAGTTTGAGGCCATTCCCTTTGCCCCGGCCACAGCATTATTCTTCTTTTTTGGACAGGTAACCCCTCTCATTGAATACATCTACCTGCTCAAAAACAAGCCCGGTCACATTCTCGCCTACGGATTTCTCAGCTTTGGTCTGCAAATTCTGTTTGCAGCCCTCCCCATCTTCATGGGAATGGGGGTAGAAGGTGCCCTTTGGGGAATGGTGCTGATCTCGGTACTCCGTTTTATGTGGCTGGTTCATCTGCTCCTGAAGTATGCCTCCTTTCGGGTATCATGGGGATTCATCAAAGAGCATCTCTACCTGGGCTACCCGGTCATTATTGGCGGACTGCTGAGCGGCTCCTCTCAATATATGGACGGACTGCTGGCCTCGATTCTTTTCGACCCCGATCGGTTTGCCGTATTCCGTTACGGGGCCAAAGAGCTCCCCTTCGTGGTGATGATGACCACCGGATTGAGCAATGCCATGATTCCGGAGTTCTCGATTAAGAAAAATATTCCCGAAATACTGGCCACAATCAGGGCAAAATCGCTCAGGATGATGCACTACCTCTTCCCGTTGTCGATCCTTTTCATGCTGTCGTGTAAGTTTCTTTTTGGTGTGCTCCTGTTTAGGGAGGCCTTCTTCCGAAGCGCCGACATCTTTATGGTGTATCAACTGCTCATCGTGAGCCGGATGATCTTTCCGCAAACCATCTTGCTGGGTCTCAAGAAAACCCGGATTATCATGATGGCCTCGGTACTCAGCCTCATTCTGAACATCCTCTCAAGCCTCTTTTTCGTGCAGTATTATGGGGTAGTGGGCATTGCCTTGGGCTCGGGGCTGGCCTACTCCCTCGAAAAGATCTTTCTTTCGGGATATGTGTGGATGAAACTGAAAATCACGCCCGAACAATATATTCCCGTAGCTTGGTATCTCTTCTACAGCATTTTAATCACGCTCATCTTTGTGCTGATTGACCACCGTATCATTATAACATGGTAGCTACTCCCTCTCTTCGAGCCTATTACAAGGAAGACACAATCGAAGCCGGTTGCGATGAGGCCGGAAGGGGCTGCCTGGCCGGACCGGTTGTTGCTGCAGCAGTGATTCTTCCCCCCGGCTTTTCGCACCCACTGCTTAACGACTCTAAACAGATGTCGGCCAAGGAGCGACTGGCGGTTCGTGAAGTGGTTATGGAGAGGGCTCTTGCTTGGGGAATTGCCCTCTGCACTCCACAAGAGATAGACCGCATGAACATTCTGAGAGCCTCAATCGTAGCCATGCACCGCGCACTCGCCAAACTGCCGATTGAGCCCGAGCTGATTCTGGTTGACGGAAACCGTTTTCTTCCCTACGCTTCGATTCCCCATGTTTGCCTTGTAAAGGGCGACAGCCGGTTTGCTTCTATCGCCGCAGCCTCGGTGCTGGCAAAAACCGAAAGAGATGCCCTTATGACCAACCTTCATGCCGAATACCCTATCTATCAGTGGGATAAAAACATGGGCTACCCCACCTCGGCACATCGAAAACTACTGACGGTCTACGGAGCCTCTCCCTGCCACCGACGCACTTTCCGGGGCGTAATCAACGGCCCCGAACTTCCGCTGCCGTAGGGGCAGGTTTGCGATATACCGCACAAATCCTAACTTTGCAGCAACCATCTTGAACCCATCGCATGCGAAACGGCATACATGTAACCATCCATCCTGCCTATTCCGGAAAGGCCAATCTTATAGGCTCTGTTCCGGAACGCTTCTCTTTGCTCGGACCCGCCATTCACGCCAAACGGAATACGCTCATTAAGGTGGAGGTTGATGGGTGGGTATGGATTATTAAATCGTACCGAAAACCTCACCTGCTTAACCGCTATATCTATTCGCTCTTTCGCCCTTCTAAGGCGCACAGAGCCTACGAGCATGCGATGCAGCTCGAAGAGATGCAGATTCCCACCCCGGCACCGGTGGCTTATCTGGAAGTTGTAAGGTTTAACGCCCTACAGGAGAGCTATTTTATTAGTCTTTTCTGCCCTTACAGCCATAACTTCTTTGAGATATGCGACAAGCCGATCGAAGAGGTGAGCCATTTTTTGCGTTGCTTTACCCGTTTTGCCTTTTACCTGCACGAACGAGGTGTGCTTCACCACGACTTCTCGCGGGGCAACATACTGTTTGAGCCCGACGAGGAGGGTTATCGCTTCTCCCTGATCGACATTAACCGGATGGAATTCCGAGTCCTCTCGCCCAAAGAGCGGCTCCGCAATTTTGGCAGGCTCAGAGCCACTCCCGACCAGTATGCCTTTATGGCCAAAGAGTATGCTCTCCTTTCGGGACTCGACGAATCCTTTTGTCTTGAACAAATGCTTAGCAGCGATGCCGCCGACCGTAGACGGGTGGAGAAGAACCAGCGGCTGAAACAGTGGCTTGGAATCAAAAAGAGGCGGCAGTGACTCCCCGCATCCAAATATATACCGATGGTTCCTCGAGCGGGAATCCCGGACCAGGCGGTTTCGGAACTATCCTCGTTTCGGGACCTTACCGGAAGATTCTCTCCGGGGGCTTCCGCTGCACAACCAACAACCGGATGGAGCTCTTATCGGTGATTGTAGGCCTGGAAGCGCTTAAGATTGAACCGTCCGAAGTGCTGGTCACCTCCGACTCCCGCTATGTGGTTGATGCCGTGCAGAAAGGGTGGCTGTTCGGTTGGGAAAAAAAGGGATTTCAAGGCAAAAAGAACCCCGACCTCTGGATTCGGTTCCTGAAGATATACCGTCGGCACAAGGTTCGCTTTGAGTGGATTAAAGGTCACAACGGACACCCCGAAAACGAAGAGTGCGACCAATTAGCAGTAGCTGCAAGCCGACAGAAGGAGCTGCCCGTCGACACGGGCTACACTTCGGCCACGATCTCCTGAGTTTCGCCTCCTTTCCGCGACTGTTGCCAAATATATTTTGCAACCAAAAAAGCCAAAACAAGACTGACCAGGGCAAACGCCCATTCGTTGGCTCCCCCGCCAAATTCACTGTCTTGCATGGTGAAATAGCCCCTTGCTATGAGAAAATAGAAGAGCACCGAAAAGGCGTTGTTCACAAAGTGCGCAAACACAGCGGCCCAAATGCTACCGCTCCAAACCAAGAGATAGCCAAACAATACGCCCAACAGGGCTCTGGGTAAAAACCCGTAAAACTGAAAATGGATAGCGCTGAAAAGAAGACCTGTGATCCAGATTCCCGCGTGGACATTTCCCGTCCATCGGGTAAAGATCTTCTGCAGAACGCCTCTGAATAGAAACTCTTCGCCCAGAGCAGGCAGAACAGCCATCATAAAAAGGTTAAAGCCAAAAATGGAGAGACGGCGATCGAGCACAAACTTTTCGGTTACGATCCGCGCTGCCTCTTCGGCCGACTTCATCCACTGCTCAATGGCCGACCACGACTCAGGCAGCTGCAATGCTTCGTTGAGGGCGCTTGTTGCATTGATGGCAGGAAAAGCAAGGAAGGTGAGTAACCCTGCCGCAAGCCAGATTTTGGGCGAGGCGGGAGCCCGGAGAGAGAGATAACGACCACGCTGCGCCGAAAAGAAGAAGGCAATAAGGAGTGCCGGTACCACAAAGAGAAAGAGACTTTGCACCACCTGAAATATGCGTATAAGCCATAGCCCGGAGGGGGTCGAAAAGTCGGAGAGGGATTGGAAAAACGATTCGAGAGAGAGACCGGTCAAGGGCAGCAGCAGCAGAGTAGAGCCCACGGTTCCGGCCACAAAAGAGAGCAGCATAATCAGAATCACAAACAGAAGCTGCATCGGAGCAGAAAAATTGTCGTAAAAGGAGTAGCGCATGGGCGAGAGGTATAAGAGACGTAGCGGCTAATCGCCTTCGGTGTCGAACACCACAGGGAAACCGGGGTTGGCTGCCGATGGCCCCGATACTACCCTTGTAAGGCTTGAAAGGGGAAGGTAGCGATTGGCCAACTCCATGACCCGGGTGGGCGTGATGGCCATGATTTCGGCCACCTCCGATTCGATTGATGAAGGTAATAGATTGTGATCAAGAAGCGACGCCAGATAATCGGCCTTTGCAAAAGGGCCATCGAGCAACCGGATCATCTCGCCAACCATCTGGCTTTTTACCAGATTCAGCTCCTCGTCCCCAGCCTCCTCTTCCGACAACCGGGTCACCTCGCGATAAATTTCGTGTAGTGCAGGAAGGGTCACATCGGAGCCCACCTCCGAAACAATCACCAAGAAAGAGGCCTTTACCAAGGGAATCATCACCGAGTGAATTCCATAGGTATAGCCCTTCTCCTCGCGCAGGTTCTGCATGAGGCGCGATCCGAAATAGCCGCCCAGCAGGGTATTCAGCACCGTGAGCCCCACATAGTCGGGATGGTTCCTCACAGGCATCGTGATGCCCAGCCGCAGGGCCGATTGAACGGCATCATCGCGGAGCACAAACCGGTTGGATGCACTCTCCGGCAAAGCCGGAAGCCTCTTCTCCTGAAACGGAGCCGCGTCGAACCGGATCTGCCCCAGATAGTGGTTTAACAAACGCCTGTCGGAGGGGTGTGCCGTTCCGGAAACCACCATTCTCCATCCCCCCTTCAGGTAGTGCTGCTTGTGAAAGGCTGTGAGTTGCTCGCGTAAAAGATGGTCGAAATCGGAAAGTTGCAATCTGTGACCGTAGGGATGTTGAGGGCCAAAAAGCGCCTGATTAAACGCTGCCTGTGCCAACACCTTAACCTTTGTTCGTTCAATCTGAAATCTCTGCTTCCGCTTATCTCTGAAAATATCCAGTTCGTCGGAGGGGAAGCTTGGAGAAACCATCACCTCAGCAAAAAGAGGTAAAAGCGTCTCCAAGTGGCGACGGGGCACCAAGAGCGTGAGAGAGGCATGATCTTTATCGGAATTTCCCTGAAGGAAGGCTCCATGAAAATCGACCCTTTCGGAAATTTGCGACGAAGAGAACGACTCGGTGCCTTCGGTGAGCAATCGGTTTACCGCCGAAGCGCAAAGGGGAGATGGCTGGTATCGGCTACCGGCGGCCAGAAGGATATCAATCTTAATCACATCGGCCGATCCACCTGAAAGTTCGTACACCTCGACACCATTGTCGAGTCGGTAGCTATCGGGATCCAGGCTCCCGGTGAGGAGAACCGGGTTTAGCGTGGGAGGGAGATATCGGTTCATAGCGAAATATTTTTTTGATTAGCCGGCAGATACCACAACGTATTGCTATTGGCCGGCCGAAAAAGCATCTCGGCAGCCGCCGAAATCTCCGCTTCTGTAACCGATCGGTAAGCTTCAATCTCGCGGTGTATCAAAGCGGGATCTCCCAGCAGGGCGTAGTAGCCTAAGGCCATGGCCTTTTGGGCAATCTGGGTCTGTTCAAGCAGAAAGTGCGACTCGAACTTATTCTTCACCTTCTCGAGTTCGCGTTCGGACAGCCCCTGGGAAATGAGGGCAAGCTCCTCTGCGACAGCCGCCTCGGCCTCTGCGCAATCAACTCCTTGGGCAGGTTTCCCCGTAACTACAAAGAGACCCGGATCCATATCGCCAGTCAGGTAGGCATTTACTTCGCTAAAGAGCTGCCGCTCTTTGGTAAGACGGAGGAACAATCTTGAGGAGCGCCCGCCCGAGAGCAGATCCGACAAGAGATCGCACGACTTGTAGAGCGACCCGTTTCTGGCCGGCATGTGAAACGCCTTATACATGGCGGGCGCTGGCACATCGGCCCTTGTAACCAACCTGCCTTCGGCCCTTTGGGGTGGCTCCTGAGGAAGGAGGCGTGGCGGCTTTATTGCGCCGGCAATGGGGCCAAACCACTTCTCTGCCAGGTCGAGCGCCTGCTGTGTGTGAACTGCGCCAGCCACCGAAAGGATGGCGTTCGAAGGTTGGTAAAACCGCGAATGGAACGAACGAACCTCGTCGATTCGAGCCTCCTCAATATGGCGGGGCTCCAATCCGATAACCGGCCATCGGTAGGGGTGTACCTTGTATGCCAACGGACGCAACAGATGCCACGCATCGCCGTAAGGTTGATTCAGACAGCGCTGCCTGAACTCCTCCACAACCACCTTCCGCTGCACCTCAAGGGCATTATCGCTCACATCGAGCCAGCCCATCCGGTCGGATTCGAGCCAGAAAGCCGTTTCGATGTTATTCGCCGGCAGGGTCATATAATAGTTGGTATAATCGGCAGTGGTAAAGGCATTGCTTTCGCCACCCGCCTGCTGCAAGGGCTCATCGAAGCGGGGAGCATGGGCCGAACCCCCAAACATCAAATGCTCAAACAGATGGGCAAAACCGGTCTGTGAAACATTTTCGTCGCGCGATCCCACATCGTACAGCAAGTTTACTGCCGCAAGGGGAGTTGCCCAATCCTCGTGGATGATTACACGCAACCCGTTACTAAGGGTATGGAAACTGAATTCGATCATGCATTTGGCTTAAGCTACAAAGATACACAAACCTCTGGTATCGGAGAGCGACTGCAGACAGAGAGACAGGGCATACGCTTTTGAAAGAAATTTGGTAACTTGCGCGTTAATAGCCCTCCAAAAAGGGCATTAGCTTTCACTCACCCTTACACCGATATGGGTCAATTATACAACCGTTTAGCCTCCGATATCCGCTATGTAGAGGGGATGACTGCCTGCATCAACTGTGGCACCTGTACGGCGATATGCCCCTCGGCCGAATTTTACAAGTACGACCCCAGGCAGATTGTTGACCTTGTGCAGACACAGGATGACGAAAAAATAGAAGCCCTTCTAAAAAGCGAAACCATCTGGTATTGTGGCGAATGCATGTCGTGCGCTACCCGATGCCCCAGGAAAAATGCCCCAGGACTGGTTATCATTGCCCTCCGTCATCTTTCGCAAGAGTTGGGCTATTTTACCGAATCGGAGAAGGGGAGGCAACAACTGGCGCTCAAAAGAACCATCGGCGAATGGATTGTGAACCTCGGCTATTGCGTCTATGTAAGAAACGTATCGCACGAGATGCATCCCGAATCGGGCCCTATTTGGGAATGGATGCAAAACAATGTAGACGATGTGTACCAAAGGCTCGGCGCAAACCTCGATGGAGAGGGCCCCGGGGTACTCCGGAAAATTCCTGATGAGGCGCTCAATGAGATCCGAAAAATATTCGATGTAACAGGAGGAACTGCCCGTTTCGAGAAGATTGAAGCCTTCTCAAAGAAAAAGGCCGAAGAGATGGGCATCTCCGAAGCCGACTATTTTGGTCATGTATACAATGAGAATTCAGGCAACCATCTTCGTGAAGAATAACAACCCATCTACCGCTTATGATATCAGAGGGCAAGAAAATCATTTGGAGTGAGTACCAAAAAGAGATCCCCGACGATCACTACTTCTATGTTCGCAGCTGCATCAGGCAAAACTTTTTCCCCGCCTCTGAGGTGATGTTCCTCAAGATTCTGCGAGAGTCACTCAAAAAGGATATTTTCGAAACCGAGTACCACACCACCTGCAGCGGTATTGGTTACCATACGGATGTGGTTCCGCTCGAAACCACCATGACAGTTGTAGCACGGCAGTTTGCCCTGATGACCGAGGCGGGCTATTCGAATTACGCCGCCTCCTGCATCACCTCCTTCGGATTATATACCGAAATACTACACACATGGAAACTCTTCCCCGAAGTGGAGGCGCGGATCCGAACCCATTTGTGGGAGGCAACCCAACGGGAGTTCAATATTCCCACACACTTGGCACATGCCAGTGATGTAATCTATAAAGTCAGGAATCAGATTGCTGCACAGGCAAAGTACCGTTTGGTAAACCACCACACCGGCAAGCCGCTGCGGGTAGTAGAACACATTGGCTGCCACTATGCCAAAATGTTCCCCCACAAAGGGGTAGGCGGTGCTGAGTATCCTTATGTGCTGAGTGGAATGGTTGAGGCCTGGGGGGGAGAGGTAATTGACTACCCCGAAAGACGCCACTGCTGCGGATTTGGATTCAGGCAATATCTGGTGAGAGCCAACAGAGGCTTTTCGGTGGCCAATACCAAGAAAAAATTCGATTCCATGGAGCCGTTCCGCCCCGACATGATTATCACCAATTGCCCCGGATGTCCCTATTTTCTGGATCGATGGCAATATACTATAGCCGAAATGGAGGGAAAAACTTACGGAGCCAACGGATATGGCATCCCGGTATTCACCTACGAAGAGGTGGCCGGATTGGTATTGGGATTTAACCCCTGGGATATCGGACTGCAAGTGCATCAGGTGGCAGTAGAGCCGCTGCTCGATAAAATAGGGATCCCCTATAATCCGGCTGAGAAATTTAAAGGTCTTGCAAACAAAGATTTGGGAAGGCCCAACCAGCCCTCTGTAATGAAGGTGTAACGGAATAATAACGTACCCGTGAAAAAGATCATCATCATAGGCGGAGGAGTTGCCGGCATGGAAGCCGCCCGCTGTTTAAACGAAATGGGATTCGAAACCGCCCTGATCGAAAAGGAGTCGAGGCTGGGTGGCCATGTAGCTCAGTGGCACCATCTTTTCCCCACCCTGCAGCCAGCCAACGAGATTGTGAGGCTTCTCAGAGCCTCAACCCAGGATAGTTCGGTTATTTTGGGAAAAAGCGTGGAATCGCTTGCGCGCGAGGGCAATTTCTTCAAGGCACAACTATCCGACGGACGGGTGATTCCGGGTAATGCTGTTTTGATAACCACAGGATTCCAACTCTTTAATGCCCGTCGCAAGGAGGAGTACGGGTTTGGCATATACGACAATGTGATTACCTCGGCAAACTTCGAGGAGCTGCTCAACTCAGGCGGCCCCCTGGTGACCCCAAAGGGGAAGATTCCGGAGAAGGTAGCCTTTATTCATTGCGTGGGATCGCGCGACGAAAAAGTTGGGAATCGCTACTGCTCAAGGGTATGTTGTATTACTGCAGTAAAGCAGGCCATCGAAATCAAGGAGAAGTTACCTGCCTGTCAACCCTTCTGTTTTTACATGGACCTTCGCATGTTCGGGCTCGAATATGAGCAGCTCTACCTCGATGCGCAAGCAAAGCACGGGGTAACATTTATCAGGGGGCGACTATCTGAGGCGGCCGAAGATATCAACGGAAACCTGGTCATTAAGGCCGAAGACACCCTGATGGGCAAACCCCTCAAAATGACCGTCGATCTGTTGGTGTTAATGGTAGGGATGGAGGCTAATGACCAAGATACACTCATCAAGTCGATTCCTCTTACAACCGGAAAAGAGCGGTTTATCCAGCCGCTCAACGGCTTTACCCTGAATAATTATACCGAACAGGAGGGTGTATTTGTGGCCGGAACCTGTTCGGGACCCAAAAACATTCCCGAAACCCTGGCCGACGTGCGAGGCGCCTGTCTGGCCATTCGGGAGTATCTGTCAAAGTAGTGCGCTATGGTGAATTTTGGATACTCCATCAATAAGAGCAGCCGTGTCGATTTGGACAAAAACTCCCGCAGGGTGGCAGAGGCTGTATTGGCGCAAGAGCCCGGTTTTGCAACCTGCATTGGGTGTGGTGCCTGCGCAGCAACCTGTTCGGCAGGCCTGTTCACATCACTGAATCTTAGACAGATCCAATTGAAAGTGCATCGTGGCGAAACCGAAGGCGTTGCTGAACTTCTGGATCGTTGTATGCTTTGCGGCAAATGCATTTTGGTATGCCCGCGGAATATCAACACCCGCAATGTGGTGATTCTGCTTCAAAAGGAACTCCGAAAAGGATAAAAACGGAACACTGTGAGAGAACGAGTTGCTTTTGACCCTTTTGTACTGCCCTTCTGCATTGGCCTACTCTTTATCGTGGGCTACCTGGGTCTGGCACTGGTGCGCGCATTGTCGGAGCTGAAACCCTCCGACCGGAAGCGCCTCTTTAAGAGTCTGTTTGGCCGGGGGTTCTTTGCGTCTATCAAAGAAATTTTCTGGGAGTGCCTCATCCACAAACGGATATTCTCGTTTAACCCGTTGCTGGGATATATGCACATGAGCATTGCTTTTGGGTGGTTTATGCTGATTATACTGGGACACATTGAAGTACTGCTCTATGCTCCAAACCGTTTTAACCTCTACTACCCCATCTTTTTCCGCTATTTTGTGATACAAACCGAAGAGACCCTCAGGGGTGGTCTCTTCTTCTTTCTGATGGACTTCTTCCTGCTCATGACCCTCTCCGGCATCATACTGGCTCTCTATAAGCGGGTCAACTCACGGATTATGGGCATGCGCCGAACCACCCGCCTGAGATGGGGCGACCGGATTGCCATGTATGCACTTTGGCTTGTTTTTCCTCTCCGGTTGCTGGCCGAAAGCTTCACCTCGGGTATCGGAGGAGGCAGTTTTCTTACCCGGGGATTCGGATTGATATTCGAACAGTTTGTGGCAAACACACTGCTCATTAAACCCATCTGGTGGGCCTATTCGCTTTCGTTGGGTCTTTTCTTCTTTGCACTCCCCTTTTCAAGGTACATGCATATCCCCACCGAGATTCTCCTGATCTTTTTACGCAACGCCGGAATCAAAAGCTTCCATCCCAACAGGGGCTACGCAAAAGCCGAACTCTACTCCTGTTCGCGCTGCGGGCTTTGCATCGACACCTGCCAGATGGTATCGGCCGGAAGGATGGAGCCCAAGGCAACTGCCTATTACGTAGATGCCAGCCGGCATCACAAGCCCGACGCGGCAGAGGTTGCGGCCAATTGCCTCATGTGTGGCAGATGTGTAGAGATTTGCCCGGTAAAAATCGATTCGTGCCGCTTAAAACAGTTCACACGCAATCTTCCGGAGAAGGCCACTCCAGGTCGCTTTGCCTATCTCCATCCGCAAGAACCCCTTCTTTCTAAAACACCCCTTCTGT
>CAYGID010000003.1:72317-77422 GCA_964349835.1 uncultured Bacteroidales bacterium
GGCAAACTCCTCTACTTTGCGGGCTGCATGACCCATCTCACCCCCTCCATTGCCCGTGCCATGGAGAGCATCTTCAAGGCGGCAAAACAGCCCTATGAGTATATCGACCGCGATGGTTCAATCTGCTGTGGAAGACCGCTGATGCTCACCGGGAAAACAGAAGACGCCATGATTCTGGCTAAGAAAAACAAGGCTCTTATTCTGGCTTCGGGTGCCGATACCCTGGTTACCTCATGCCCAATCTGCTACAGAATCTTCCGAGAGGAGTACCAACTTCCCCTGAGGGTTCTCCATCACACCGAATATATTGACTCGCTTCTTATCGGCAACAAGATTCATGTCAACAGAAAACCATTGCGGGCTGTTTACCACGATCCCTGCGAACTGGGTCGATACAGCCGCATTTATGATGCCCCGCGAAGGGTGTTAGAGGAGGTTGTACGCCTTTCGGGAACCGACTTCGACCGCGAAAACGGACTCTGTTGCGGGGGGAGCATAGCCAATGTGCCCATCACCGCCTCGCAGCGGAAAAAAATTGCTCGCGATGCTGTCAAGAAACTTACACAGTCGGAACCCGACTATCTGGTGACCTCCTGCCCCTTGTGCCAAAAAACCCTGGGTGCCGTTTCGGCAATTCCCACCGTCGATATTTCGGTACTGGTGGCCGATGCCTTGGTGCAGGAAGAGTATCTTATCGCAAAAAGTGGACACTAACCCTCAATTATATCTCCTTATGACAAACCTGTATCAGATGAATCGCCGTAACTTTCTGCGAACTGCCGGCCTTGGCATTGCAGGGCTAACCGTATTGCCCTCTTTTGGCAAAACAAAAAAATGGAGTCCCAGCGACACCGTCAGGCTGGGATTTATCGGGCTCGGGCAGCAGGCCATGTATTTGCTGAACGGGTTTATGAACATTGCGGGCGTAGAGATTGTGGCAGGATGCGATGTGTACGCTATAAAGAGAGAACGATTCGCTAAAAGAACCTCCGATTTTTATGCCAAAGCAGCGAAAAAGCCAGGCATCGAGACCTTCGAAAGGTATCAGGATCTGTTGAATCGACCCGACATCGATGCAGTTGTCATTGCCACCCCCGACCACTGGCATGCTATCATAGCGATTGCAGCGCTCGAAGCGGGCAAGGATGTCTATCTGGAAAAACCCATGACCTTCACTATTTTCGAAGGACAACAGGTGGTGAAGGCTGTAAGGAAAAATAAAAGGGTACTCCAGGTGGGAAGTCAGCAGCGTTCCGATGCTACTTTCCAGCACGCGGCTACACTGGTACAAAACGGCACACTGGGTACCATCGAAAAGGTGAACGCATACGTTGGAGCCCCTCCCCGCCCCTTCGATCTGCCCGAAGAGCCCCTCCCGGCAGGATTAAACTGGGATTTATGGCTCGGTCCGTTGCCCCGGAGAATTCACTACAACAAAGAGCTGAATCCCCCCATATCGTTATCGCCCGAACAGAACGAATCTTTTTGGGGCGGATGGCGCTGGTATAAGGAGATGGGCGGAGGGTTTACCACCGACTGGGGCGCCCACATGTTCGACATTGCCCAGTGGGGACTTCAGATGGATGGAAACGGCCCGGTAGAGGTGATTCCAGCCGGCTTCGGATCGACAAAATACCTTACCTATAAATACGCCAACGGGATACTCATGACCGAAGAACCGTTCGACGAATCAAAAACCAAAGGGGTGAAGTTTTGGGGAACAAAAGGTTGGATTGAGGTTTCGCGTGGCCAGTTCAAGAGTTCCGACCCTGCATGGAAACCCTCGGCCGAGTCGGGGCAGGATGGACCTTACGAAACCCGTATTCCGCATCAAACCAATTTCATTGAATGTGTCCGTTCGCGCAAGGATCCTGTGGTTCCGGTTGAGATTGGACATAGCTCTTGCACGGTTTGCACTCTCGGAAACATTGCTTACGACCTCAAGCGGCCTGTAAAATGGGATCCTGCCCGTCAGAGATTCCTCTCCGACCCGGAGGCAACCAAACAGTTGCACTACACCTACCGGAAGGGCTTTAAACTCTAGTTCTCCGACTCCAGAAAAGCGCGGATAACACCTATCAACGCATCCGGCTCTTCCAGAAAGCCGTTGTGACCCGAATGTTCTAACACTGCCACTGTAGTGCGGGGCGTTGCGAGCGCAACGGCTTTCATGTTTTCGAGGGCTATGTAGTTGTCGTGCCGGCCCAACACCACCAGCAGGGGCTTATCCGAGTTTTGCATTAACTCTACACGGTTTCGACGCACTTTCAACGCCTCCAGAGCGGCTATTATCCCTTGGGGCGGGGTTTGTGTAGCCACCTCAACCGCAAAAGCCACCCGATGTGCCAACCTTTGAAGCGACTCTGGAGCAAAGCCGTTTGGCACATTGGTGGTAAAGAGCGCGTTTTGTTTTCCGGCACGAACCAACGCAATTTCCCGGTCGCGCATGGTTTGTTTCTCGGGGGTATCGGCAAAGGGAGTGGAGTGCAGTAGGCAGTAGGCAGAAACCACTTCGGGGTACTGCTCCAGAAAGGCAAAGACCACATATCCTCCCATGGAGTGGCCCGCCAAAAAGCAACAATCCACCGCCTCGTGATTGAGCACCGCCCGAACCGCACAGGCCATCGAAGCCATAGTAAGGGGTTTGGCAGGGAGTTCGGATAGGCCGTGGCCGGGAAGGTCGATAGAGATGACCCTGTACCACTGAGAGAGTCCTGAGGCAAACTCACTAAAGATCAACCTATTTTCCAGATACCCATGCAACAGCACCAGGGTCTTCGGGCCCTCGCCCCACACCGTATAAGCAATGGCAGCACCCTCGTGGCGTATCGATTTTTCTATCATAACCGGTATTACCCTTAATGGATCAGTGGCGAAGCAACCTCATCGTCGAGTTGATGATAATTTTGATAGCATACTGCTATTTCATCTAGAAGGGCAATCAGCGCATCCACCTCGTTCAAAGTTACCAATTTCATGCGAAAATCTTTAAAATGAGGCAGCCCCTTGAAGTAGTGAGCCAGATGGCGCCTCATCTCCAGAATACCCGTGCGAACGCCCTTCACCTCAACCGATTTGAGCAGATGCATCCGGGCCAGATCGACCCGTTCCGAAACCGTGAGGGGCGCCATGATGGCTCCTGTCTGCAAAAAAGTTTTGATTTCTCGAAAAATCCAGGGACGGCCATAGGTTGCACGACCAATCATTAGTCCGTCGACACCGTATCTGTCGACCATTTCACGGGCAAACGCGGGCGAGGAGATATCTCCATTCCCAATTACGGGAATCTGCATCCGGGGGTTACTCTTAACCTCACCTATCAGAGTCCAGTCGGCCACACCTTTGTACATCTGGCTGCGGGTTCGGCCATGGATGGTGATAGCCTGAATACCCACATCCTGCAATCTTTCGGCCACCTCCACAATAATTTTGGAGTTGTCGTCCCATCCCAGTCGCGTCTTCACCGTAACGGGAACCTTCACTGCCTTCACAATAGCAGCCGTCATCTCCACCATAAGCGGCACATTACATAACATGCCGGCACCGGCCCCCCGGGTGGCAATCTTTTTTACCGGACAGCCAAAGTTGAGATCAATCACATCGGGCCGAGCCATTTCGGAACGTTTGGCAGCCTCAACCATCGCAGCCAAATCGTGCCCGTACAGCTGAATTCCTATGGGGCGCTCCTCGTCACGAAGCAGCAGTTTCTGAAGCGATTTGGCCGCATCGCGAATCAGTCCGTCAGAAGAGACAAACTCGGTGTATACCATATCGGCTCCGAACTGTTTACAGACAAACCGGAACGATTCATCGGTTACATCCTCCATCGGCGCCAGAAAAAGAGGGACAGGTCCCAGCTCTATTGTACCTATTTGCACAGCATCATAATTATCAGGGGCAAAAGTAACCGAACCCAACCTCAATACAAAATGGCTTTACCGCCCTAGGTGCATCAATTTTGGACTAATATTTGTAGGTTTGCGTACACTAACAAAAAAGGTATGACGGAGAGTACGCAATATTTTCCCAAGAGGTTGCTGAGAGCCACTCAGGTCTACTGCAGGGAGGTTCCCTCTTTGCTGGAGACCCGCATTTTTATTGATCATCTCATGAATCTCCTCTTTCCTATTCGTCAACAAAACAAATTGACATTGCGGCAAATCGAGGCCGGTTGGGAAGAGATTCAGGAGGAGTTCTCGCGTTTGGTTCAACCCATTTCCCGAGAATGCCATCTTCCTGCTTCAGAGATTATTACAGGCTTTTTTAAAGAGATCCCTCTGATTCATACCCGGCTGCTTCGCGATGCCGATGCATTCAGACGAAACGACCCGGCAGCACACTGCAGCGAAGAGGTGGTACTGTGCTATCCCGGATTTTATGCCATTGCCATCTACAGAATGGCTCACGTGCTTTACAAAATGGGAATTCCCATTCTTCCCCGGGTGATTTCGGAATATGCGCACAGCTCAACCGGGATCGATATCCATCCCGGTGCCACCATTGGAGAGAGGCTATACATTGATCACGGAACCGGCATCGTGGTTGGCGAAACCACTGTTATCGGAAAGAATGTTAAACTATATCAAGGGGTAACTCTTGGTGCCCGCTATGTAGAGAAAGCGCTTTCGGGAACCAAGCGCCATCCCACTATCGAAGACAACACCATTATATACGCCGGAAGTACCATTTTAGGCGGGAACACGGTGATTGGCCACGATTCCATCATTGGCGGGAATGTATGGATTACCGAATCGGTTCCACCCTACTCGGTGGTTTCGCACAAACCGGAGATCGTGATCAGGAAATCAAAAAAAGAGCCCCCGCACTAGAGTCAAGTAATTTAAAAATCCCATATCAACAGTTTTTACATGAAAAAAAGAAAAATTTTCCTAACCACAGGTATCATTGTGGTTGTATTTGCCATTGTAGTTTGGTTAGGAGGCGGCGGTTCGAAACCTGTGGAGGTCATGTACGCCGAAGTAAAACAGGGCGACTTCGAAATATCGGTAACTAACACCGGAGAACTTCAGGCCAAAAATTCGGAGCTGATTAACGCGCCGGCCGAGTTACGAACTGCTCAGGGTATCAGGCTCGACGCTATTAAG
>CAYGID010000004.1:0-73024 GCA_964349835.1 uncultured Bacteroidales bacterium
GCTTCCGATGGGTGGGGGAAAAGGCGGGTCTGATTTCGATCCCAAAGGAAAGTCGCCAAACGAAATCATGCGCTTTTGCCAGGGTTACATGCTGGAGTTATGGAAACTGATTGGTCCTCAAACCGATGTGCCGGGAGGTGACATTGGGGTCGGGACTCGCGAAATCGGCTACCTCTATGGAATGTACAAAAAACTCTCGGGCGAGCACAACGGGGTTCTCACCGGCAAGGGGCTCTCCTGGGGAGGCAGTTTGATTCGTCCCGAGGCACCAGGCTTTGGCGGTGTCTATTTTGTCCGCGAAGTACTGCGGCGGCAGAACGATAGCCTGCAAGGAAAAACGATTGCCATGTCGGGATTTGGTACTGTGGCCTGGGGAGTGGCAAAAAAGGCTGCCGAGTTGGGCGCAAAGGTGGTCACCATTTCGGGTCCCGACGGGTACATTTACGACCCGGAGGGTATTACCGGCGAAAAAATTGACTACCTGCTCGAACTTCGGGCCAGCAACGAGGATATTGTAAAGCCCTTTTCGTATGAGTTCCCCACCGCCGAATACCATCCCGACCGGAAGCCCTGGGAGGTGCCCTGCGACATCGCTATTCCCTGTGCAACCCAAAATGAGTTGAACGAAGAGGATGCCGAACAGCTAATTGCCAACGGGTGCCGATTTGTATGCGAAATTGCCAATATGCCCTGCACCTCAGAGGCAATCTCTGTTTTTCAGAAAAACCAAATCATCTTTGTGCCGGGAAAGGCTGCAAATGCCGGGGGCGTAGCGGTTTCCGGACTTGAGATGAGCCAGAACGCCATGAAGTTGAGTTGGTCTCGCTCGGAGGTCGATGCGCATCTGGGAAGAATCATGCAGGACATCCATGATGCCTGTGTTAGATCAGGAATGCGTACCGACGGGTCGGTAGACTACATACGAGGTGCAAATGTTTCTGGCTTTCTGAAGATTGCGGGAGCCATGGTGGATCATGGGGTAATTTAAAGCCCCATATCTGTTTGCTATTCAGGCAGCAGCAGGTCTTCGATGTACCGTGCCAGCAGCAGTTCGAACTCGCTTTCGCGCTGCGGCATCTGCCGTTGATTGTAAACGGCTGCGAGTTGCCGGAGCAGCAGCACAATCATCTCCGAAAAAGGGGTAGGTTCAAATAAGAGTGGGCGAGGAGTAATGCGGTGTGTTTCCATGAAACGTTTAATTTCCGATTGCTCCAAAACAATTCCTCTCCGCAAAGGATAGATATAGAAAAGCACATTCGCTGCAGCTGTCTCGAAGGGTTGCTCCTCATCCTGATCCATGTAGGCCAGCAAAAAGGTGCCGCCTGGCAAAATTACCGATTTGAGAGGGATGTGGAGCCGTTGTGCCAGGGCTTGGTATAGGATTCCAATAAGGAGCTCATCGCCCTTTTTTCGTTCAAGTACTCTGTGCAGATAAAAATCATCGGGGTGTCTCCGTTCAGAGAGATCGCCCTGCATTAAATATTTTCCGAAAAATATCCGGTTTAGAATCAACGTCTTCTCAATCGCCGTCTGGGCGGGATTGGTCTCAATCCAAAGATCGGCCATCATCTGCTCAACTTTGCTTGAAATGGCTTCAAACGGCAGGTCGTGAAAGACCACCTTGCTTACAAGCCAGGCGCCGGTCAAAGCATCTTGCGGAGATCCGCTACTCCATTCGAGCAGCCGTTCGGCAAGGGAGTGGATCCGGATCGATGCCAAAATTTCACCAATCTTTTCGTGTTTCTCGAGCGAGTCGGCCTCGTTTTGCTGAAACTCCAGAAAAGGCAGAATGGTTTCGTCCTCCTGCAACAGCTTTTGGTAAACCACTTGTCCAACTCGCGGGTCGGGATCGTCGAGCAACATAAGCATGGCCTTCCAATTTTTCTCCTGTTGGCTGAACGACATAGGAACCGATTTTCTCCAATTATTATTAATGCAAATATAGGCAAAGAGGCTTAGGCAGCCAAACGAGGGTTAGCGGAGCATAGCTACCCTACAGGAAATATGCGTACTTTTGCAAAAAGAAAAGCGATGAAGGCACTACTCGGGCAAACCTTATCCGACCTGCAGGAACTCTGCACAGAGAGGAGATATCCCAAATATACTGCCCGCCAAATCACCGACTGGCTCTACAAAAAACATGTAATCCATATTCACGAAATGACCAATCTTTCGGCTGCTATCCGAAAAGATTTATCGGAGACGCACTTTGTGGGAAGAAGTCAACCCGAAAATGTGCTGGTCTCGACCGACGGAACAAAAAAATATCTCTTTCCTGCCGGAACAACCCATTCTGTTGAAACGGCCTGGATTCCCTCGCCAAATCGGAATACCCTCTGTGTTTCGTCTCAGGTGGGCTGCAAAATGGGATGCACTTTTTGTATGACCGCACGACAGGGTTTTCAAAAACATCTGCCTGCCGGTGAGATTATTAATCAAATTAGTAGCCTTCCCGAAAGAGATGGTCTCACCAATGTGGTTTATATGGGAATGGGAGAGCCGTTCGACAATATAGATGCCCTTCTGAAAAGCCTTGAGATTCTCACCTCGGAGTGGGGATTCGGCTGGTCGCCATCTCGGATTACTGTTTCAACCATCGGGGTAATTCCGGCACTAATGCGTTTTCTCAAGGAAAGCCGTTGCCATCTGGCCATCAGCCTACATTCGCCTTTCAACGAAGAACGACGCGCCTTAATGCCCATGCAGAAGGCCTATCCCTTAGACGATCTCTTCGCTTTGTTGCGCGCCTTCGACTTTGGCGCACAAAGACGATTATCGTTCGAATATATCCTTTTTGGAGGAGTAAACGACTCCACAAGACACGCAAAAGCTGTGGCCGTATTACTGAATGGGCTGAAAGCCAGGGTGAACCTGATTCATTTTCATCCGATTCCCGACTCTCCTCTGGTTCCTGCAAAAGAATCGGCGATGCTGGCTTTTCAGAATACTCTGGAGGAGAAACAGATAACTACCACCATTCGCTCGTCGCGAGGACTCGACATCATGGCAGCATGCGGTATGCTTTCGACCCAAAAGGCAACGGAGAACCGCTAGCCCTTTTTTCCTTTTACAGGTGTCATCGACTTGAGAAGTCCGTTTAAATCCTTTGTTATCGCATCAATCTGCTTATGGAGGTTCACTTCGGGATAGCTCTTCGCTCCCGATTGGGCTGAATCCTGAACATTTATTTCGCCCTCATCGAACCAATAGGTAATGGGAAGATGCAAAATGCGCGATATTTCTTCGATCACCTCCACTTTCATTGAGCGGTTCCGGATCATCTGATGAAATCCCTGTTCACTTATTCCCAGGTCTTTACAGAACTCCTTTATCTCAATACCTCTTTGGGACAATTCCAATTTGATTTTCCCGTAGTTCATACCTCTTTGCTTCGCCAATGAAATAAAATAATCATTTCGCTTGCGATAAGCGAAATTGATATTTAGCTTTGTTGTTTTAAGCTACGAATTATTGCAGGATGTTCAAAGGGGCAGAAGCAATTTGGAAAGAGAAACAATCCGGAGGGGCCGAAATTCCGATAGGGGAGCTCCTTTCGCTGTTATGGAAAACCGGAATGGGTACCGCCCGGGAGCTACATCTCCGTTTCGGCAGCAACCGATGTGCTTTCCGAACGCTGCGGAATTGTCTGGAACGGATGGTTAGCATTCGGTGGCTGGTTAAATGCAGAGTGGGTAACCAAAATTATTACCGAGTAACCATACCCCCCGATTATTTATCACACTTCAAAGAGGCCTCCGAACAACCATCACCAATGGCTGCCCAAGCCGCACAGTGCAAGGAGAGGAGGAGTCGTACAGAAATCAGGAACGGAATAGAGAGCCCAACCCGGATAGAGTACAAAAAAAAAGGTGCCCGAATGGTACACCCTTTTTGTTACATGAAGAGAAATATTATGATTTTACGGCTTTCACCACGGCTTCAAAAGCCTGAGGATGGTTAAAAGCGAGGTCGGCAAGGGCTTTGCGATTAAGCGCAATCCCTTTTTTATTGAGTTTGCCTATAAATTCGGAGTAGGACATATCGTAGGGGCGAACGGCAGCGTTGATACGCTGAATCCACAGACCCCTGAAGGTTCTCTTTTTAACGCGGCGATCGCGGTATGCATATTGCAAACCCTTTTCGAGCGTGTTCTTGGCTACCGTCCATACGTTGCGACGGGCAAGGAAGTTACCTTTTGTTAAGCGCAGCAGTTTTTTACGGCGTGCTCTTGATGCGACTGAATTGACTGATCTTGGCATAATTTTTTGATTTTTGAATGGTTAGCGGCCCTACAGGCTCTTTCGGCTAAATCATTCTGTGAATACTGTGAATACTGTGAATACTGCAAATAATTTGAATTACTAAAAGAAGTAATTACTTCATTGCCAACATGTGCCGTACATTCTTCAGGTCGGTATCGTGTACCAAACCGCTCGAAGCAAGGATTCTCTTTCTTTTTGTAGATTTTTTGGTCAGGATGTGGCTGTGGAAAGCATGCTTCCTTTTCACCTTTCCTGTTCCGGTAAGCACGAATCTCTTCTTTGCTCCCGAAGTGGTCTTCATTTTTGGCATCTCTCTGAAAAAATTATTGGGGTTAATAAAAATTTTACGCTTTTTTCCGGGGTTTGGGCGAGATGAACATAATCATCCTTTTCCCTTCCAGTTTGGGGAGTTGGTCTACCTTTCCATACTCTTCCAGTTCGTTGGCAAACCGCAGCAGCAGAATCTCGCCCTGTTCTTTATATAATATGGAGCGTCCTTTAAAAAAGACAAATGCTTTCACCTTTGAACCCTCTTCCAGAAAATTGATGGCATGCTTCAATTTAAAGTTATAGTCGTGCTCATCGGTTTGGGGGCCAAAGCGAATCTCTTTAACCACCACCTTTACGGTCTTTGCCTTAAGCTCTTTCTGCTTCTTTTTTAGCTGATAGAGATACTTTTGGTAATCGATTACCTTGCAAACAGGGGGATCCGCATTCGGAGAGATTTCTACCAAATCCAGTTCTAACGACTGAGCCATGCGCAAAGCATCTGCGATGGGAACTATCCCCTGGGTCTCGATGTTGTCGCCAACCAAACGGACAAACTTGTGTCTAATTTCCTGGTTGATTCTTAAATCTTGCGTTTTTTGGGTCGGATTTGCCATTGAATCTCTGTTGCGTGGGTACTCTTTTTTTGTTTATAATGCGTCCAACTGCTTATTTATCTCCTGACTAATGAACTCGGAATAGGCCTCTATCTTCATAACACCCTGATCTCCTTCGCCTTGCTTTCGAACCGAGATGGTGCCGTTCGACTCTTCCTGTTCGCCAACGATTAACAGATAGGGAATTTTTTTCAACTCATTGTCGCGAATCTTCTTCCCAATCTTTTCGTTACGGTCGTCAAGCAGGGTGCGAATATCGGCATTATTTAAAAAACTCACAACTTTTTTTGCGTAGTCGTTATATTTTTCGCTAATCGGCATCACAACTGCCTGGTCGGGAGCCAGCCAGAGCGGAAACTTGCCGGCCGTATGCTCAAGTAAGACTGCCACAAAGCGTTCCATCGATCCGAAAGGAGCCCTGTGAATCATAATGGGCCTGTGTTTTTGGTTGTCGGCACCGGCATATTCCAACTCAAATCGTTCGGGAAGATTGTAATCAACCTGAATAGTTCCCAACTGCCATTTCCGCCCGATGGCATCGCGAACCATAAAATCGAGCTTAGGTCCGTAAAAGGCCGCTTCGCCTAATTCTACCGTGGTTTTGAGCCCCTTTTCGGCAGCTGCCTCGATAATGGCCCGTTCGGCCTTTTCCCAATTGTCGTCGCTTCCAATATACTTCTCCTTATTCGATGGGTCGCGAAGCGAAATCTGAGCCACGAAATCTTTGAAATCGAGAGCCTTAAAAATCCTGAAAATAATATCCATCACTTTGCAGAACTCCTCTTTCAATTGATCGGGTCTGCAAAAGATGTGAGCATCGTCCTGGGTGAACGATCTTACGCGGGTAAGCCCGTGCAGCTCACCACTCTGCTCATACCGATACACGGTTCCAAACTCAGCCAACCGAAGTGGAAGATCCTTATAAGAACGGGGCTTAAACTTGTAGATTTCGCAATGGTGCGGGCAGTTCATCGGTTTGAGCAAATACTCTTCGCCCTCTTGTGGGGTGTGAATAGGCTGAAAGGAGTCCTTCCCATATTTGGCATAGTGCCCCGAGGTAACCCAAAGCTCTTTTTGGCCGATGTGAGGGGTAATCACCTGTTCATAACCATATTCGCGCTGCACCTTTTTTAAGAAATTTTCGAGGCGTTCGCGAAGCTTAGCGCCCCTGGGCAACCACAACGGAAGGCCGGCACCTACAGCCGACGAAAAGGTGAATAACTCCAGTTCGCGGCCTAATTTGCGATGGTCGCGCTGTTTGGCCTGCTCAAGCATCTCCAGATACTCTTCGAGCATCTTCTGTTTGGGAAAGGAGATGCCATAGACGCGCGTCAGCTGCTTTCTCTTCTCGTCACCCCTCCAATACGCACCGGCTATTGCAGTAATTTTCACCGCCTTAACAGGCTCACTGCTGGGCAGATGGGGCCCGCGACACAGATCGGTAAAGTTGCCCTGACGGTAAAAAGAGATGGTGCCGTCTTGTAGTTCCTGCAGCAACTCCACCTTGTAGTTATCGCCCTTTTCGGCAAAAAAACGTAAAGCCTCCTCCTTCGAAACCTCCTGCCGGGTAAACTCCTGTTTCTGTCGGGCCATCTCAATCATGGTCTTCTCAATCAGCGGAAGATCGGCTTCGGTGAGACTTTTCCCTTCGCCCAGGTCAATATCATAATAGAATCCATTTTCTATGGCAGGGCCGATACCAAATTTGGTACCTGGGAAGAGCTTTTCAATGGCCTCGGCAAGGAGGTGCGAAGAGGAGTGCCAAAAGGCCTGTTTTCCCTCCGGATCGTCCCATTTGTGAAGCACCAGGGTTGCGTCTGCCATAATGGGGGTGTTCAAGTCGGTAACCACTCCGTTAACCGTAGCGGCCAAAACCTCTTCGGCCAATTTTCGCGAAATACTTTTAGCTATGTCTAACGACGAAACGCCCGCTTCGAACGATTTGCTGTTACCGTCGGGGAAAGTAATTGTTATCATCTTTATATAAATTATCAATGGCTGGATAAACGCCCCAAATATAGACAAAAAATGCGATTTGTTCCCTCAAGACATACTGCTTGACTCGAGTTTCCCTTTAACGTGATTAAACGAATATTAACATTTATTAACATACCAAACTGCTTATATTTGCATCACTTTACGCCAAATGGCGGTGAAGCCCGTAATGGGCAACTCTGATTATCTCTGTTCTTAACTTTTTGTACAAGATGAATGAAGCTGTGAATATTAAGGAATTGAATGACAAAATTCAATTAGAGAGTGCTTTCGTCGATTTGATCTCTATCGAGATGAAGAAGGTGATTGTGGGCCAGAAGCATTTGGTTGAGAGCCTGCTCATCGGTTTGCTTTCGGACGGACATGTTCTGCTGGAGGGGGTTCCAGGCCTCGCAAAAACATTGGCCATCAAAACGTTGGCCGATACCATTAAAGCCCGTTTCAGCAGGATTCAGTTTACGCCCGATCTCTTGCCTGCCGACCTTGTAGGCACCATGATCTATAGCCAGAAAAACGAAGAGTTTCAGGTAAAAAAGGGACCGGTGTTTGCCAACTTCATTTTGGCTGACGAAATTAACCGCTCCCCGGCCAAGGTACAGAGTGCTCTTTTGGAGGCCATGCAGGAGAAGCAGGTTACTATCGGGAACAACACCTATCCGCTCGAAAGCCCTTTCCTGGTGCTTGCAACACAAAACCCCATTGAGCAGGAGGGAACCTATCCTCTTCCCGAGGCGCAGGTGGACCGATTCATGCTGAAGGTGGTCATCACCTATCCCCAAAAAGAGGAAGAACGGCTCATTCTCCGACAAAATCTGGGAAGTGTATTTCCCGTTCCGAATGCTATTCTATCGCCGGCCGACATCTTAAAGGCCCGTGAGGTGGTCAAGCAGGTATATATGGACGAGAAGATTGAGAAGTATATTCTGGATTTGGTATTTGCCACCCGTTTCCCTGCCGATTATAAACTCGAAAAATTTGTTCCTATGATTGGGTATGGTGCTTCGCCCAGGGCAAGTATCAGTTTGGCAAAAGCGAGCAAGGCCTACGCATTTATCAGGCGTCGCGGGTATGTGATACCCGAAGATGTAAGAGCTGTTTGTTTCGATGTTCTTCGCCATAGGATTGGCCTCACCTACGAAGCCGAGGCCGAAGGCATAACAACGGAACAGGTCATCACAGAAATTGTAAATGCGGTAGAGGTGCCATAGCAGAAACCCCCAAATATCTATGGATTCTAATGAGTTGATATCGAAAGTTCGCAAGATTGAGATCAAAACCCGCGGGCTCACCAACCAGATCTTTGCCGGGGAGTATCACTCGGCCTACAAGGGTCGTGGTATGGCATTCAGCGAGGTTAGGGCTTATCAGTATGGCGATGATATCAGGAGTATCGACTGGAATGTGACTGCACGCTTCCTCACCCCCTACGTCAAGGTGTTCGAAGAGGAGAGGGAGTTAACAGTAATGCTGCTGATCGATGTAAGCGGATCCGGACTTACCGGTTCTCGACTTCGGCTAAAAAGAACCCTGATGGCCGAGATTGCTGCGGTTCTCTCTTTTTCGGCGATTCAGAACAATGATAAGGTGGGAGTCATCTTTTTCAGCGACCAGATTGAAAAGTTTATCCCGCCAAAAAAGGGGCGCCAGCACATTTTGCGTGTAATTAGCGAGGTGATTCACATTGAACCGGCACACAGCAAAACCGATCTTTCGGTTGCTTTGCAGTACCTTACAAATGCTATTAAAAAGAGGAGTACCGCTTTTATCCTCTCCGATTTTCTGTCGCCCTCTTTCGAACAGGCACTTCGAATTGCCGGACGGAAACACGACATCGCAGCCCTGAGAGTCTTTGATGCACGGGAGTCGGAACTCCCATCCGTAGGCCTTATGAAGGTTCGCGATGCCGAAACGGATGCAACACGTTGGGTCGACACATCGAGCGCACAGGTGCGACGGGCATATGCCTCTTGGTGGCATCGGCGGCAGCACGAACTGAACGATCTATTTACCCGCTGTGGTACAGATTACTGTATGCTCCGAACCGACCAGGATTATGTAAAAACATTGCTTTCTCTCTTTAAACAGCGCTCCCTATGATGTTGCCTATCCGGTTACTCGTGGTTTTGGGGTCTCTTTGCATCTCTGCAACCGGAATGTGGGCCCAGCCATCCGGCGCCCAACGTACGGCGGCTCCTCAGGTTTCTGTGGTCTCTTCGCTCGAGGCCGACAGCGTGCTGATTGGCGATTCGTTTATTCTAAATCTCGAGGCACAGAATCCTGAGGGTGTGCATCTTATACTTCCAACCTTCGCCGACACACTGCATCCTGACATTGAAATTCTCAAAACTTTTCGGCCCGATTCTTTGCGGCTTGCCAACGGGGGGCTCAGGGTTAAGGCTCAGTACGCCCTTATTGGCCTCGACAGTGGTATATTCACGCTTTCGCCCCGTACATTTATAAGAAACGGCTCGGGCAGCAACGACACGCTATTCGCAAATCCTGTCAGGATTACGGTTATGCTGGCGCCTGCCGATTCTACCCAAAACATCCGCGATATAAAACCCATTTACTCGCTTCCCCTAACCTTTGGAGAGGTATGGCCCTGGATAGCCGGCATTGTGCTTCTGGCCGCCCTGTTATGGCTTCTGATACGGGTAATAAAGAGGATGAGGCGGCGTGAACCCCTGTTCGGGAAAGCTCAGCCCATCTTGCCTCCCCATCTGGAGGCTCTGCGGAAACTTGATATGCTTCGCCACGAAAAACTGTGGCAGGAGGGAGATACCAAAGAGTATTACACCCGTCTTACCGATATCCTCAGAGAGTATCTCGACAACCGCTTTGGGCTCTCTGCAAGAGAACAGGTTACAAGCGAGATGCTTATATCGCTGCGGGCAACCGGATTCGAAAACAATCGGCTGATTGAACGGCTGCAATACATCTTTTCGATTGCCGATATGGCCAAATTTGCCAAGGCTCTGCCTTTGGCCGATGAGAATGAAACTGCCCTGTTGAATGCCTACTTCTTTGTGAACAACACACAACCCCAAAGAGAGGGGGTATCGGGCGAGCCAATCGGCTCAGAAACAACTAAAACGGAATAATATGGATCAGTTGGTCTTTGCATATCCTTCATGGTTCTGGCTGTTCATAGGGTGGCTCCTGCTGATTATTTGGTATCTGTACCGTCATCGCTTCCTGACCCCCTACGTTCGGGTATCTTCGCTCGAAAGTTTTCAGGCTGCAGGCACCACCTTTCGGACCCGGATGCGCCATATCTTGTTTGTTTTGCGAATGCTGGCACTGGCAGCGGGCATCCTCCTGCTGGCACGACCGCAGAAGGCCAATCAGTGGCAAAGTGTGGATACAGAAGGTATTGATATCATGATGGCACTCGACATTTCGGGCAGCATGCTGGCGCGCGACTTTCAGCCCGACCGGTTGGAGGCCGCAAAAGAGGTTGCATCGCAGTTCATTTCCGGTCGGGAGAACGACAGGATAGGTATGGTAGTTTTTAGCGGAGAGAGCTTTACGCAATGTCCTTTAACCTCCGACCACGCAGTGCTCATCAATCTCATGCAGGGAATCAAAAGTGGCATCATTGCCGATGGCACAGCCATCGGGCTGGGATTGGCAACCGCAGTCGACAGAATGCGCGAAAGCAGCGCAAAAAGCAAGGTGGTGATTCTGCTTACCGACGGGGTGAACAATTCCGGATCGATTGATCCAATTACCGCTGCCGAAATTGCCAAAACCTTTCAAATCAGAGTCTACACCATTGGAGTAGGAACGGTCGGTATGGCGCCCTATCCGGTGCAAACCCCTTTCGGGATTCAACTCCAACCGATGGAGGTACAGATCGACGAAGCGGTGCTGCAAAAAATTGCCTCGTTAACCGGAGGCAACTATTTCAGGGCTACCGATAATAAGAAGTTGCAAGAGATATACCAAGAAATTGATAAAATGGAACGATCCATTGTCAGTGTGAGGGAGCATAAGAAAAAAGAAGAACTCTACTTCCCCTTTGCCATGGCGTTGGTGATTCTTTTGATGTGTGAGATAGGTTTCCGCTACACCTGGTTGCGGACGATTCCTTAAGGAGAAAAAACGAGAACTATGTTTCGGTTTGAACATATAGACTATTTGTGGGCATTGGCATTTCTGCCGTTTTTCATTCTCTTCTTTGTATTGATGATGCGGATGCGCCGTGCCCGCATGTTGCGTTATGCCGACTCTGAATTGATGTCGATTTTGGCGCCGGAGGTCTCATCAGGCAGAATTGTGCTGAAATTTGTTTTGATCTCGCTGGCCTTTGTATGTATGATTTTTGCGTTGGCGGGCCCCATGGTCGGTTCAAGGTTGCAGGAGGTGAAGCGAAAAGGGGTAGAGATCATGGTACTTCTCGACGTTTCGAACAGTATGATGGCGCAAGATATTCAACCCAACCGGCTGGAACGCTCCCGACAAGCACTTTCAAAAATGACCGAACAGTTAATCGACGACAAGTTGGGACTTATTGTCTTTGCCGGAGAGGCCTATATTCAGCTTCCCATCACTACCGATTACGTTTCGGCGCGCATGTTCCTCTCCTCGCTCCGTCCCGATTGGGTACCCGTTCAGGGCACTGCCATCGGAGCTGCCATCCGACTGGCCATCCGCTCCTTCTCGCCCGAAACAGAAACCGGAAAAGCAGTCATCATCCTCACCGATGGCGAAAATCATGAGGATGACGCTGTGGCTGCGGCAACCGATGCGGCAGCAGCCGGTATCACGGTTCATGTCATCGGGGTTGGTCTTCCCGAGGGAGCACCCATTCCTCTGCCGGCAACAGAAGGTAATAGTTCCGGATCGAACGATTATATGCGCGACCGAGAGGGGAATGTTGTAATCAGTAAACTGAATGAGGAACTTTTGAGGAATATTGCCACAGCCGGAAAGGGGATTTTTGTACGGTCGAACCAAGCCCAGGTGGGGTTAAATACCCTCTTTTCCGAAATCGAAAAGATGACTGAGGGCGAATTTCATTCGTTGGTCTATGCCGACTATGAACCGATGTACCGATGGCCGGCCGGCATTGCTCTTTTTCTGCTCTTGATAGAGCTATTTCTCTCTTCGAGGAGAAGGGGCGAAGTAAAACGGGGCATGTGGAGGAAATTCTGGCCGATTACACTGCTACTGTTCCTGTTTTCGATCTCTTTAGAGGCACAAACCGCAAAACAGCAACTACGCGAAGGGAATCGTTTGTACGAAAAGGGTAAATTTGCCGAAGCAGAGGTTTCCTATAGAAAGGGGCTCGAAA
Source organism: uncultured Bacteroidales bacterium (assembly GCA_964349835.1). GTDB lineage: Bacteria > Bacteroidota > Bacteroidia > Bacteroidales > UBA4181 > JAQVSH01. The sequence continues at coordinate 12,438 of CAYGID010000004.1, forward strand.
AGGAGAGCCTCTCCTTCGAAGGGGCTTACAATCTGGGAAATGCTCTATACAAACAGGAGCGTTTTAAAGAAGCACAAAATCAATTTGAAACCTTGGCCGAGGGTGAACAGGATGCCGCCAAAAGAGCTCGCCTGCACTACAATCTGGGGAATTCGCTGGTAAAAAACGACAAGTTAAAAGAGAGTGCCGAAGCCTTTCGAAAAGCGCTGCGAGATGCGCCCGGAGACAAAGATGCCCAACACAATCTTTCGGAGGTTTTACGACGGCTAAAAGCGCAACAAGAACAACAGCAACAACAACAACAAAACCCCGACGGGAATCAAGAAAAACAGAACGAACAACAGAAGCAAGATCAACAACAAGATCAAAGTCAACAGAATCAGGAACAACAGAATCAAAATCAGGACCAACAGAAAGAACCTGAAAATCAGCAACAAAACACCAACAATAACTCGCAACAAATTGCCCCCGAAGACGCTCGTCGCCTCTTGGAGGCTCTCCGGCAAGACGAAAAGCAGACACTCGACAAACTGCAAAGACAGAATCGTACAGGTCAAAAGGTTCAGATTGAGAAAAACTGGTAGCAGATATGATAACGAACAGAACGTATAGCAAACCCTTCCGGTATTGGGCCATTCTGATCATCTGGCTTACGACCCTGGGCGCTCTCCGGGCAGCCGATCCTTCGGTTACCATGCGAGTACCCGGCGTTGTAGAGGTGGGAGAGAGGTTTGAGATTGAGATTGTGGTTAATGCCAGGCCTTCCAGTCTCACCCCTCCCTCCTTTGCGGATTTTCGGCTTCTGGGAGGGCCCTCCACTTCACAATCATCTTCATTCTCAATTGTTAACGGAAAAACATCACAATCAATCGAGACCTCCTATAGTTATGTGGTAGCGGCTACTAAACCCGGAAAACTGACCCTTCAGCCGGCCCGGGCTGTTGTTGATGGGAAGGAGTATGTTTCGCCATCCTACACAATCGAAGTGGTGGCAGCCTCCGGAAACAGTGGGGGAGTAGCCTCCTCGAATCCTTCGGGCCAGGCTGGTCAGACGCAAAGCGGAGAGGGGTCGCCATCCTCGCAAAGCGGCAATACGCTCTACATCCGTTTGATTCCCGAAAAGAACACCCTTTACCAGGGAGAACCGTTAGCGGTAACCCTGAAAATATTCTCGCGCGAACAGTTGGTTTCGCTGGGAAATCTCACCTTCCCCGATTTGGCGGGTTTTTTCAGGCAGGATATCGAGATTCCTGCCCTCGACCGTCTGGAACGCGAAAATGTGAATGGCACCCTCTATAACACCGGCGTATTGGCCAGGTTCGTACTCTTTCCCCAAAAAAGCGGTGAGCTCGGAATAGGCTCTTTTGGTGTGGATTGTGGCATTCAGGAGGCGGGGCCCGCACCTACGGGAAGCCTTTTCGATGATTTTTTCGGATCTCAACGTACTATTCAGCGTACCCTATCTAGCACTCCCGCACAAATAAAGGTATTGCCGCTTCCAACAGGGGCTCCCGACTCCTTCTCGGGAGCGGTGGGTAACTTCCAACTCTCGCTTAGTGCCGATAAAGCGCAGTTAAAGGCAAATGAAGCCTTTTCGGTGACGGTTGAAATCAAAGGCGAAGGAAATGTCAGGCTTCTCGATGCACCTCCGATGCTTTTCCCTCCCGAGTTTGAAACCTACGATCCAAAGATTACCACTGAAATTGAGCCATCGGGCCTGCGCGGAACCAAACGATTTGAATATCTGATTATTCCCCGCCGCTCAGGATCCTTTTCGATTGCTCCTGCTACCTTCTCATTCTTTAATCCCCGCAACAAGCAGTATGCCTCGGTTACATCGTCAGCCCTGCAAATTGAGGTGGCCGAAGGACAGGAGGGCTCCTTATCGGTCGGAGCTGAGAGGCATTCGGGGCAAAACGTGCAAGAATTGGGCAAGGATATCCGGTTTATCAAAACGGGTCGTCCCGATTTTCACATAGCGGGCTCCTTTTTCTTTGGTTCCCTGCTCTTCTGGCTTTGGATTTTGATTCCGCTTGCCCTGTTTATTACCGGGGTTATTGTCAGAAGGAAGCGCATCATGAAATATGCCGATGCCGTGGTGATGAAACATCATAAAGCCAATAAGTTTGCATCGAAACGACTGAAGAGTGCTGCAGTGTTGATGCAAAAGGGATTTCCGGAGCCCTTCTACGAAGAGGTTTCGCGGGCCATGTGGGGCTATCTCTCCGACAAATTGTCGATTCCTACCTCAGAACTATCTAGAGAAAAGGCTGTTACATCGCTGAGAAACCTGGGTGTCGACAATGGACTGATTGAGGAGGTGGTGCAATGGCTCGACGCCTGTGAATATGCCCGTTACGCGCCCGCAGCCACTCGCATGGAGATGCATGATCTCTATCGGGCAGCAGAGATGCTCATAGGAAAAATGCAAGTTGTGATTCGTGAACTCATGAAAGGAAAAAAGAGATGAACCGTTTCCTATTGATTATAACACTCCTCTTTTCGCTCGTTTGGGCTGTTGCCAACACAGGCGCCTCGCCCGAAGAGGATCCGGCGTTTACCTTCTCGGTGGCCAATGAGTCGTACCGTAATGGTGATTTTGTAAAAGCAGCCGGCGAATATCAACGCATTATCGACTCCGGCCAGGCGTCGGCCGAATTGTACTTCAACATGGGCAATGCCTGCCATAAATTGAACCGAAAAGCAGAGGCTATTCTCTACTACGAAAAGGCTCTGCGACTCCGTCCCGGCGACGAAGACACGCAATACAATCTCGAATGGGTCTCTTCGCAGATAAAAAGCAGAACCGAGTTGATTCCCGAACTCTTTTTTGTAAGATGGGCGCGGTGGTTTCGCGACCTTATGTCAGAGAAGAGTTGGGGTGTATTGGTTATTGCCAGCTTGATATTTCTTTTTGCTTCTCTCTGGAGTTACCTCTTCTCCATAAACCGATCCCTGAAAAGGGTCTCCCTTTACCTGGCTTTGCTGTTTACCCTTTCGCTGAGCCTTTCTGCAACGGCCGGATCGTCTAGACGCGCTTGGATAGAGAATGCAACAGAAGCGGTTGTCAAGGCCGAAAAGCTCACCGTTTTCAGTGCCCCCGACCAAAACAGCACACAGCTGTTCCTTATTTACGAGGGAAGCCGGGTTAAGGTAGTGGATAAAGTGGGTGATTGGCGCGAAATCCGGTTACGCGACGGCAATAAAGGCTGGGTAAAAATGTCGGATATTTTGATCATATGATTCTATTTTGGATACAGAACTGACATTTCTCGGCACCGGCACCTCTCAGGGGGTTCCCGTGATTGCCTGTCGGTGCGAGGTTTGCTCCTCGAACGATGAACACGATAAAAGATTGCGTGCCTCCGTATGGATTAAATCGAAGGGCGTATCGGTTGTGATTGATGCCGGCCCCGACTTCCGATATCAGATGCTGCGAGCCGGCATCTCCACCCTGGATGCAATTCTTGTTACCCATGCCCATCGCGACCATATGGGCGGCTTGGACGACATCAGAGCCTATAACTACGTACATGGAAGACCCATGGATATCTACGCTGAACCCTTTGTGCAAGAGGCCCTTCGAACAGATTACTCTTATGTGTTTAAAGAAAACAGGTATCCCGGTATTCCCGAAATGATTCTGCATGATATATCTCCAAACCAACCCTTTGTTGTGGGTCCGCTGCTTTTTCAACCCATTCGTGTAATGCATCTGCATCTGCCCGTACTAGGGTTCCGACTGGACGGTCTGGCTTATATTACCGATGCCAGCGCCATAGATGAAGAGGAGATGAAGAAACTGAACGGTTTGGATGTATTGGTCATTAATGCGCTGCGAAAAGAGGAGCATATTTCTCACTTCACATTGGCCCAAAGTCTGGATGTCATTAAGCGGGTTATGCCTAAACGAGCTTATCTCACCCATTTAAGTCACCAGATGGGAAAACACTCTACATTGCAAAATGAGCTGCCACAAGGGGTATTTGCAGCCTACGACGGATTGACCATCTCCCTATAGTGCCTCTATGGCAGCAGACGGGCTATCTATCGCCTCCGTTTGGGCCATTACATTTCTGATGACAACCGAAGCACACCAGCATCCGAAAAGAGGCGGCAAATAGGAGAGGGTTCCTGCTACCGAAAGCTTGTTAGCTTCATTTTCGGCCGGCCTCACGCTTTCGGGCCAGACCGGTTCGGTCGAGAAGATGACGTCGAAGCCCGTTTCAATGCCCATGCGCCTCAATCGCTTGCGGAGTGTGCTTGCCAAACGGCACTGGAACGACTTAGAAATATCGGTACATCGAATCTGCGAAGGATCGGCCTTTCCACCGGCACCCATCGAACTGACCACCCGGTTTCCTGCCTGTAAAGCATGGAAGATCAAAAAACTTTTGGGCGACAAGGTATCGATGGCATCCACTACATAGTCGTATTTCCGGGAGGCATAGCCGAAGAGAGGTTCATCGCGGAGATAGTCGGAACAAACGGTTAACTTCAGGTCGGGGTTAATGTCGAGAAGCCTGGCGGCCATCACCTCTGCCTTTTTCATCCCCGTGGTACTCACTAACGCAGCAAGCTGGCGATTTCTATTGCCGGGCTGTACCACATCGCCATCAACAATGGTCATAGTGCCAACTCCGGCACGGCAGATCATTTCGGCCGCATAGGCGCCCACTCCACCAAGGCCCACAACCAACACATGTGCCTCGTGCAGCCTCTTTAGTGCCGCTTCGCCTGCCATAAGCAGGGTTCTCTCTTGCCATTCGGGAATCGGGTACATAAGGGTATCTTAACCAATCATTTTGCGAAACGTCTCCTCGTTGAGAATGGGAACACCCAGCAACTCGGCTTTTTTTCGCTTTTCGGGTCCCATGTTTTCGCCTGCCAGCAGATAGTCGGTTTTAGCCGAAACCGATCCGGTATTTCTACCCCCATGCAATTCAATGAGGCGTTTCATCTCCTCTCTCGATACCGAAAAGAGTCCGCTCACCACAATGCTCTTCCCCGAAAGAGCGTTACTTAAAAGCGGGGTTCTATCTTGATGAACTGCAAATTGCAATCCAAACGCCCTCAGGCGGGTAATTTGCTCCAGATTGTCCGGATCAGAAAAATAGGCGCGAACCGATAATGCTATTTTTTCGCCAATCTCCTCTACAGCCAGTAACTGCTCCATATCGGCCAGCATAAGGGCATCTATATCTTGAAAATGGCGAGCCAACCGCTTGGCTACGGTTTCGCCTACAAACCTGATTCCCAAGGCAAATAATACTCTTTCGAAAGGCACCTCGCGTGCACTGGCAATCCCGTTTAACATATTGGCAACGCTCTTTTCACGAAAACTGATCTTTCGTCCGGGTTGTCCCGAGGCATCAATCATGCTCTTCTCCAGCCCTAACAACTGATCGGACCGCAGCGAAAAGAGATCGGCGCAATCTTTTACCAAGCCCTGGTCGTAAAGAAGTGCAACTTTCCCCTCGCCGAGGCTATCTATATTCAAGGCTCTCCTGCCAATAAAATGCTCTATTCTTCCCTTCTGCTGCGGTGGGCAGGATGCCCCATTCGGACAGTACCGTGCAACCTCGCCCTCCTGCCTGACCAGCGTAGTGCCACATTCCGGGCACTGGGAAGGAAAGAGAACAGGCTTCGACTTATCGTCGCGCCTGTCGAAATGAACCCCGGTAATCTTGGGAATAATTTCGCCGCCCTTTTCAACGTACACCCAGTCGTGAAGCCGAATATCGAGTAGTTCCATCTGGTCGGCGTTGTGCAAGGTTGCCCTTTTTACGGTAGTGCCGGCAAGCAGCACAGGTTTCAGATTGGCAACCGGGGTCACCGCACCGGTGCGGCCCACCTGATAATCTATCGAAAGAATACGCGTTTCGGCTTGCTCAGCCTTAAACTTATACGAAATAGCCCATCGGGGCACCTTGGCGGTAAATCCCAACTGCTTCTGCTGCTGAAGACTATCCACTTTTATCACGATTCCGTCAATCCCGAAAGGAAGCGAGAAACGCTGGCTATCCCACTTATGAATAAAAGCAAGCACCTCATCCATCCCCGAACAGGCCTCTGCATAGTGGGCCACTTTAAAACCCCACTCCCCGGCTTTCTGCAGATTGCCCAAATGCGATCCGGTAGGAGGAGCATCGGAAACCATTCCGTAAATAAGGCAATCGAGACTACGAGCAGCTACTACGACAGGGTTCTGCAGTTTGAGCGTTCCGGCAGCAGCATTGCGCGGATTGGCAAAGGGGGGCTCGTCTAGTTCGATCCGTACCCTGTTCAGCTCCTCGAACACAGCGGTCGGCATAATCACCTCACCACGCATCTCAAGCTCTCCGGGATAGTGGCTCCCCCTCAGGGTAAGCGGCAACGACTTAATGGTACGTACATTTGCGGTCACATCGTCGCCTTTTTCACCGTCGCCACGAGTAACCGCCCGCTCAAACCGGCCCTCCCGATAGAGAAGACTGATGGAACTCCCGTCGTACTTCAATTCGCAGACATAAGTGAAGGGTTCGCCATTAAGACCCTTGGCCACTCTGGCATCGAACTCCCGCAGCTCCGCCTCGTTATAGGTGTTTCCCAGCGAGAGCATGGGCTCCTTATGAGCCACCTGCAAAAAATCGACAGTCAAATCGCTGCCCACTCGTTGGGTGGGCGAATGGGGATCAAAGAATTGGGGATACTGCGCCTCCAGAGTCTCGAGCTCCTTAACCAACTCATCGTAAATCTGATCGGGTAGGGCAGGAGAGGCCAAAACGTAATAGGAGTAATTCAGTTCGTTAATCTTCGCCCGAAGGTGGAGAATACGCTCCCAGTCGCCATCTTTCTGTATCATTACAAGAATCTATTGGTAATACCGCACCCAATCAATGGAATAATTCAATGGCAGACAGTTTTCATCAACACCTTTTGTTCCACCCCAGGCACCTCCAAACGCGAGATTCAACAGTAGATAGTGGGGCTTGTCGAAACGCCAGTATTCGGGTAGAGTGCTGTTTTTTGTGTAGGTATGGTACTTCCGTCCGTCGATGAAAAAGTCGAGACGGTCGGGATACCACTCAACGGCGTAAACATGAAAGGCGGTATGTGCATCATCGAGCATCACGCTATTGCTCTGCTTTACCTTCGATGCATCTTTCCGCGAGCCGGGTGTGTGAACCGTAGCGTAAATTTTTTGGGGTTCGAACCCCACATTCTCCATGATGTCGATCTCGCCGCATTCGGGCCATCCCACATCACGAATATCGGTTCCCATCATCCAAATGGCCGGCCATGAACCCAATCCCAACGGCAGTTGAGCGCACACCTCGATTCTGCCATAAAAGAAGGCGTATCTTCCGAGAGTATTGATGCTCCCCGAAGTAATGGGGTAATCGCCCTTGGTCTCCTTTCTGGCAGTAATTACCAGAAATCCTTTTTCTTGCGAAACATTTTTTTTGTTCTCTTTTGTATAATATTGCAACTCCTTATTTCTGACATATCCCTCCTCGTACGACCATTTAGCCGGGTCGGGAAGACCGTTCTTATCAAATTCGTCCGACCATGTCAAGGTATTGATTTGAGGGTTGTACTGGCCTTGCATTTGTAAGGGCAGCCAAAGGAAGATAATGAGAAATAGTAGGTTTTTCATACCATGCAGATTTGAAAGGGTTGTTAACCAAAGATAGAGAAAACCGGTCTATGCCAAAGGAATTGTAAGCGAAATTTCGTAACTTTAAGCAACGTATAACCCCGACGTATGGAAGATTACAAAGAGATTGATGAGAAGAAGGCAGCACTCAGAAGAGAAGTTTCACTAAAAAAGGCGCTCTTTCTCTCGGGTAACTATCAAAAAGAACGTGCAGTTCAATCCGGCTACATCAAAAAAAAGCTTGAAGAGAGTTTGGCCTTTTCGAATGCAAGAATGATTCTGTTGTATGCCTCTCTGCCCGACGAGGTGGATACTGATGAGTGGATATCGCAGTGGAGCCAAACAAAAACAATCGTAATGCCCTGTGTGGGAAGCTCAGAAGAACCGCTTCTCCGAACCTTTACCGGGTGGAACAAAATGGAGATAGAACCACGCTTTGGCATTCGACAACCCCTAGGCTCGGTTTGTACCGACTTTACCTCTATCGATCTCGCTATTCTTCCTGGCGTTGCCTTCGATGGCAACAACCGCAGATTGGGAAGGGGAAAAGGCTATTACGACCGACTTCTCCCTTATCTTTCGAAAGCCTTCAGAATCGGAGTCTGTTTTCACTTTCAACTTGTACCCCATATCCCTGTAGGACCACTCGACATGCCCGTCGATGCAGTGTATAGAGGAATCAGCTCCGGAAAAGCTACTACATCTTTGTAACGCACTCGAATCCCCGTTGCAATGCTTTGGCATTGAGGGGTATCAGTTTATGGTGTCGTTCGGGCAGAGTATGTTTCAGACCATCAATCAGATCCTCGACCTTCAGGAGTGGCTTTATTTTTATAAATCCGCCCAAAAGAATCATATTGAAAATCTTTCCCGCATCCATTGCAAGGGCCTCAGCAGTTGCCTCCACTGTATAGATGTCAATGTCTTTCCGCTCGGGTCTACGCACAATGCCATTGGGATCGTATAACAAAACACCTCCCGGTTTTACTTTGGATTCAAATTTATCCATCGACTGTTGATTGAGGATAATGGCGGAGTCGAACGCGGTCAAAACCGGCGAGCTGATTTTGTCGTTACTCAGGATTACTGTTACATTGGCTGTACCACCCCTCATCTCGGGTCCGTAAGAGGGCATCCAACTAACCTCCATATTCTGTAACATGCCAGAATAGGCCAGAATCTTCCCCATCGAAAGGACTCCCTGCCCTCCAAACCCGGCAATTATGATCTCTTCATTCATTCCATTAACGTTTTACGCGTTGACCATTCACTTTCACATCGCCCAGGGGGTACTCCGGAAACATATTCTCCTCCATCCAAACATTCGCTTGGGTGGGAGTCATCTTCCATCCTGAACTGCAAGTAGAGACAATCTCTACTATACTGGTACCCTTGTTCTCCTTTTGCATTTCGAAGGCCGCCCTGATAGCTTTTTTGGCCTTACGTACCGCATTCGGATTATGAACCGATTGGCGCGTAATGTAATAGGTGCCCTCAAGATCAGCCAGCAAATCGGTTAACTTCAGGGGAAACCCGGCCGACTTGGTATCGCGCCCCGACGGGCTGGTGGCGGTTACCATTCCTTTCAGGGTGGTGGGAGCCATTTGTCCGCCGGTCATTCCGTAAATGCCGTTATTCACATAAATGATGGTGAAGTTTTCACCTCGGTTGCAAGCGTGAATGGTTTCGCCGGTTCCAATAGCAGCCAAGTCGCCATCGCCCTGATAGGTAAAGACCGTATGTTGGGGCAGAACTCTTTTCAACCCCGAAGCCACCGCAGTAGCACGCCCGTGGGCAGCCTGGATCATGTCGAAGGTGAAAAAATCGTAGAGTAAGACTGCACAGCCTACAGGCGAAACACCGACAGTACTCTCCTCGGCATTCATCTCTTCGACTACCTCAGCAATGATTCTCACAATGGTGCCGTGGCTGCAGCCCGGACAGAAGTTAAAGGTGGTATCGGTGAGTAATCTACTCTTCTTGTACACCGGATTTCCAGCCGGTATCAATATCTGTTGTTTGTCCATGAAAGTTTCCGGTTAAGATTTCAGAAAAAGGGTTTCAAAACCATGAACTATGTCGTCGGGGGCATGCACAACACCGCCCATTCGTCCGTAATGCTCCACTCTGGCCCTTCCTTTAACCGCCAGCTGCACATCTTCGACCATCTGTCCACAGCTCATTTCAACTGCTAAAAAGCCCTTTACACGGGCAGCCAGGTCAAAAAGCGGCTCCGAAGGAAAGGGAAATAGAGTAATCGGGCGCAACATACCAACCTTTAGCCCGCGTTGACGGAGCAATTGCATGCTTTTTTGCGCAATCCGGGCACTCGCACCATAGGCCACCAAAACATAGTCGGCATCTTCGCATCCTATCATCTCGTACTTTACCTCAACCTCCTGCATGCGCTTATATTTGCTCTGCAAATGAAGGTTATGCGCCTCCTGTATTAACGGGTCCAGATTCAGGGAGGTAATGTGATGCCGGGTCTGCCCGGGCTTCTTTCCGGTAGTGGCCCAATCGGGATAGGTGGTAATCTTTCCAAGCGCTTCGGGGAGAACCACCTTCTCCATCATTTGCCCGATTACACCATCCGATAAGATCATAACCGGATTTCGGTATCTGAAGGCAATTTCAAAAGCCGGAGCCACAAAATCGGCCATCTCTTGCGCGCTGGCAGGAGCCAACACAAGCATCTTATAATCGCCATGACCGCCTCCCTTAACAACCTGAAAATAGTCGGATTGTGCAGGTTGAATGGTTCCCAAACCGGGACCGCCTCTGGCAATATCCACAATCACACAGGGCAACTCTGCACCGGCAATGTATGATATTCCCTCCATCATCAGGCTCAACCCGGGACTGGAGGTCGAAGTCATAACCCGACGTCCGGCCGATGCCGCCCCATAAACCATATTGATAGCGGCCACTTCGCTTTCGGCCTGCAAGATCTCCACCCCACACGCCCTTGCATCATTCTGGTCTATCATATATTCCATGATTTCGGTCTGTGGGGTAATCGGGTATCCGAAGTAGGCGTCTATGCCTGCACGGATGGCAGCTTCGGCAATGGCCTCATTGCCCTTCAGAAATTGTATTTTTTCCATTCGATTCAAGAATAAATGATAAACGTGTGCTCTGCTGCTATTCCTGTTTAATGCGGAAAACAGTGATCACGCCGTCGGGGCAAACCACTCCGCAATTCGTACATCCGGTGCATGCGTCGGGGTTAGCCATGTAAGAATAGTGATATCCCTTTCGGTTCACATTGGCATGCATATCGATGACCTGGTGCGGACATGAAACTTTGCACACTTCGCATCCCTTGCAGCGTTCAATGTCAACCAGAATAGTTCCTTTCGCTTTCGCCATATAGTCTGTTTTTAGGTGTAAGGCAACCTTTAATTGCCCAACTGCATAGGCAAAAATACACAATCTACCGTAATAACGAAGGCGATTTCTAAAATCGCGGGGCAGGGAATGGCCTTAAACAGGAGAAGCCATCCTTTTGGGATGGCTTCTCTATGGAATAGATAGACGTTTAGAACTTGTTAACCTGATACTTACAATCGCCGTTGTTAAAGAAATCAACAATCTGACGGGCAGCTGCAAGACCAGCATTAATGTTGGCCTCAGCCGTTTCGGCGCCCACTTTTTTGGGTGTGGCAAAAGCTCTCAAACCAAAAGAATCACGAAATTTCGGATAACTGTCGGGGGCAATATCCGACGCATATTTCAGATCAGAACGTTCTAACAAAGCTTTATACAAACCGGCTTCATCGATAACCTCTTTGCGGGCCGTATTCACCAGCGTACCCCCTTTGGGCATGGTCGAAACCAGATCGTATCCGATAGAGCTCTTAGTCTTTGGTGTTGCAGGGATATGGAGCGACACGTACTCGCAGTTGGCATATAACTCTTTTACATCGGTTACAGGAGTAACGCCATCGGCAACCATCTCCTTTTCAGAAACAAAGGGGTCGAAGGCCGAAACTTCCATCCCGAAACCTTTACCCAAAGCGGCAACCAGTTTACCCACATTGCCATACGCGTGAATGCCCAATCGTTTTCCCTTGAGTTCGGTACCCGTGCCTGCACTAAAGTTATTCCTGGCCATGTACACCATTAATCCAACGGCAAGTTCGGCCACAGCGTTCGAATTTTGACCAGGGGTATTCATAGCAACAATCTTCTTGGCCGAACAGGCCTCCAAATCCAGATTGTCGAACCCGGCTCCGGCCCTAACCACAACCTTCAGCGACGAAGCGGCCTCAATAACCTGAGAGCTAACCTTATCGCTGCGAACTATCAGGGCATCCACCTCGGATACCGCTTGAATCACCTCGGCTGTATCCTTATATTTCTCCAGAAGGAGCAATTGATATCCCGAGCTTTCGAGGATAGACCTGATTCCGTTCACTGCAACATCGGCAAACGGCTTTTCTGTGGCAATCAAAACCTTTCTCATGGGACAAATGCAATTATTTAGTTTCAGAGTCGATCTTAGTTCTTCTGTTCGAATGCTTTCATGCAATCAACAAGCGCTTGCACTCCCTCAACACTCATCGCATTGTAAATGGAGGCACGGAACCCGCCAACCGAACGGTGTCCTTTGATACCGACCATACCCCTTGCTTTTGCGAAATCCATAAATGCAGGCTCCAACTCCGCATATTGGTCGTTCATTACAAAGCAGACGTTCATGATTGAGCGATCTTCTACGTTGGCGGTTCCTTTGAAAAGGCGGTTCCGTTCAATTTCATTATAAATAAGCTCTGCCTTATGGAGGTTTATCTTCTCCATTTCTACCAGTCCGCCCATGGCCTTGAGCCATTTCAGGGTTTGGAGAGCCGTAAAGATGGGCAGTACCGGAGGGGTATTGTAGAGAGACCCGTTATCGATATGAATGCGATAATCGAGCATGGAGGGGATATGGCGGGTTACCTTCCCCAGGATGGAATCCTTAACAATAACAAAAGCCAATCCGGCAGGCGCCAAATTTTTCTGGGCTCCCCCGTAGATCAGACTATATTTCGACACATCGAGTGGACGACTGAAGATATCCGACGACATATCGGCCACTAAAGGAACAGGACTGTCGATATCGGTACGAATTTCGGTACCAAAAATGGTATTGTTGGTGGTGATATGAAAATAATCTACATCCAACGGAATGGTGTAACACTTGGGAATGTAGGAGAAATTTTTGTCCTTCGAGGAAGCTACCTCAATGACCTGTCCAAACCCCTTTGCCTCTTTGAGCGCCTTGCTTGCCCAGGTACCGGTATTCAGGTAGGCAGCTTTCGACTCCATCAGGTTAAAAGGAATCATACAAAATTGCAAACTGGCGCCACCTCCCAAAAAGAGGACGGAGTAGCCCTCCGGAATATCCAACAATTCACGAAAAAGCTGAACGGACTCATTGATAACCGCTTCGAACTCTTTGCTACGATGGGATATCTCCAAAAGGGACAATCCCACACCGGGAAGCTCTAATACAGCCTTAGCTGTCTCTTCGATGGCAACTCTGGGTAATACAGAGGGACCTGCGTTAAAGTTATATTTCATCTACATTGAAATGAGGTGGGCATACTGCTCAGGAGCGATTAGTACGAACCGGGGTTGTGATTTCTTTTCACTAAAAAACGGAAGCAAAAGTAGTGTTTTTTGCGAAAAAAAAAGGAAAACCAGTAGAAATGAAAGGTAAGGAGAGACCATATCTTTCACTCAGAATCTAACAATTTATCTGACTGATTGTTGCAGGTGCCGATCCAAAGGAACCAAGGCGTCGCCCCGAAGAATGGGAATCACCGTTGTGAGATCGAAGGTGTGGCAATAAGCCAGAATATCGTCGAGACTTTTTTGTCTAAGACGGCTGCGTTGCGCGGCCTTTTCGACATACGCCAACGGATCGTTTTCGGCCAGACCCCACAAATCGAGCGAGGCTACCACACTGTCGCACTCCGAAAAAAAGCGGCCTCCCTCAAGTAATTTTTTGCACATGGCACCTGCAAGTAAGGTATCCTCCAGATTAAAACGGTTTTTCCATCCGGCACAAAACAGAATCACATCGCGATCCTCCTGTTCAAGCCAGCTGCACAAGGCCGAGAAATTAAGATAGGATCCAATCGTAACGGTATGACAACCGGAAGCCATTACAATCGATTTGGTTCCATTGGTTGTGGTGTAAATTACAGTTCTGCCCTCGATATTCTCCCTTGAAAAATTTTTAGGAGAGTTGCCGAAATCGGCAAAATCGAGAGTAATTCCATCCCTTTCGCCCGCAACCACATAGCCTTTCTCCTTATATTCCCTGAGCGTCTCCGTGTCGGCAACAGGAATCAGCGAAGTGGCGCCATTCATCAGGGCAGTGCAGATGGAGGAGGTGGCCCTCAGTACATCAATAATCACGCAGTTGGCATCCGAACTGGCATGCAATCCGAACAGCGCCGGCGAAAAACAGACTTCCAATCTCTTTTGCATGATTACACCAGAAAAGGCATTTTTACCACTTGGGCCTTCAGCATTTTATTTCGCACGGAAATAAAAAGCTCAGTGCCAATCCCTGCATTAGCTGTAGTTACATAACCCATCCCGATACCCTTGTTCAGGCAGGGCGATTGAGTACCCGAAGTAACCACACCTACCTCGCTGCCGGCACTGTCGCAAATGGGGTAGCCATGACGAGGAATTCCCCGGTCAATCAGTTCGAAACCAACTAACTGTCTCTGCACACCCTCGTTTTTCTGTTTCTCAAACAGCGGTCTGTCAATAAAACCTTTGGTGAACTTGGTAATCCATCCCAAACCGGCCTCAAGAGGAGAGGTAGAATCGTCAATGTCGTTACCATACAGAGAGTATCCCATCTCCAGACGTAGCGTATCGCGGGCGCCCAGACCTATCGGCAGAATACCAAACTCTTTGCCCGCCTCCAGAATCTTATTGTAAATCTTGATTCCATCGGAATTGTAGAAGTATAGTTCGAACCCTCCGGCTCCCGTATATCCAGTATTCGAAATGATAACCTGCCCGGCCCCGGCAAAAGAACCGGTAACAAAATGGTAATAGGCTATAGATTTGAGGTTTACATCGGTCAGTTTCTGAAGCGTGGCCAAGGCGTTCGGCCCCTGTACAGCAAGCTGAGAAATACGATCCGAAGCATTCTCCAATTCGGCGCCAAATTCCAGGTTACAAGAGGTAATCCAGTTGAAGTCTTTTTCGATATTGGAGGCATTCACAACTAAAAGATATTTCTCCTCATCGTACTTGTACACCAACAGGTCGTCAACAATTCCACCTTTCCCGTTAGGGAAACAGGAGTACTGGGCCTTTCCGGGAGTCAGAAGATTCAAGTCGTTTGTGGTGATATACTGCAAAAGACCCAAGGCATTGGGCCCTTTTACCCATATCTCACCCATATGCGACACATCGAAAATGCCCACACTGTTACGAACCGCCAGATGTTCTTTGATAAGACCCGAGAACTCTACAGGCATGTGAAACCCTGCAAAAGGAACCATTTTGGCCCCCATAGCTATATGGAACGATTCAAAAATTGTTGCTTTCATTCTGCTAATACCTTCAATTTTTTACCAACTTTAGTAAAGGCCTCCACGCAACGGTCAATATCATTGAATGAGTGGCCTGCCGATAACTGCACCCGGATCCGGGCCTGCCCGGCGGGAACCACCGGATAAAAAAAGCCTGTTACATAAATCCCCTCCTCAAGCATAGCAGCGGCAAACTCCTGCGAAAGACGGGCATCATATAACATAACGGCGCAAATGGCCGACCGGGTTGGCTTCATATCGAATCCGGCAGAAGCCATCTTCTGTGTAAAACGGGCAATATTCGCAACCAATCGATCGTGCAATCCCTTATCCTCTTCGAGCATTCGGAAAACCTCGAGCGAGGCACCAACCACTGCCGGCGGAATAGAGTTAGAAAACAGGTAGGGTCTCGACCGCTGACGAAGAAGGGCTATCAACTCCTTAGGACCCGATGTAAATCCGCCGATTGCACCCCCGAAGGCCTTTCCCAGGGTACCTGTATAAATATCAATTTTACCGTAGGTATCGAACTGTTCGCTGACGCCCTTCCCGGTAGGCCCCACCACGCCTGCCGAGTGGCATTCGTCGACCATGACCAGCGCCTTATATTTCTGCGCCAATTCACAAATTTTGTCCATTGGAGCCACATTCCCATCCATCGAAAAGACTCCGTCGGTAACGATAATGCGGAAACGCGCTGATTGTGCTTCTATAAGAGCCGCCTCGAGCGATTGCATATCGGCATTTGCATAACGAAGTCGCTTTGCCTTGCATAACCGAACACCATCAATTATAGAGGCGTGGTTCAACGCATCCGAAATGATAGCATCCTCTTCCGAAAAGAGCGGTTCAAACAGCCCTCCATTGGCGTCGAAACAGGCAGCATAGAGAATCGTATCTTCGGTTTTGAAGAATCGCGAAACAGCAGCCTCAAGCTCTTTGTGTAAATCCTGAGTTCCGCAGATGAATCGGACCGACGACATTCCGTACCCGTGCGAATCCATTGCCAATTTGGCTGCCTGAATCACTCTGGGATGGTTAGAAAGACCCAGATAGTTGTTGGCACAGAAGTTCAGTACCTGCTCACCTGATTGCAACGCTATAGAACTACTCTGCGGGGTAACGATAATACGCTCCCGCTTAAACAGACCGGCCGCTTCGATAGAACGAAGCTCTTCCGACAAAAAAGGGGCAATTTGATTATACATTTCAGAGATGGATGGAGGTTTACTGCCGCAAAAATCACCTTTTTTTTCGGATAACCAACCCTTTCTGTGGAGTTCTTTGTGCACCCCGCAGCGGATGAAGAAGTAGTTTCGGGTTATGTTTTCAATTTCAGTACTTTGAGCGCATTCGATATGTTTTACAACATACAACCCTTAATTTTCAGCATTTTATGCCGTAAAACATTTTTTATGAAGAAAATGATGTATCAATGTAAACCCGGCAACTAAAGCTGGTTTTCACCTAAAAATCTTATGTATGTTTGTTCGCTAAAAAGCCCGAAATATCGAATGAAAAGAGTCCTGATTATTGGTTCAACCGGTCAAATCGGTACGGAGTTAACAGTTGCCCTCAGGGCAATTTATGGATATCAGAATGTAGTGGCCGGATATGTGGAAAATCAACTTCCACCTTACGAGATAGCCTCATCGGGGCCGATTGCCGAAGTTGATGTTACCCGTCCCGAAACCATTCTATCGGTTGTGAAGAGATACGCCATCGATACCATTTTTAATCTTGCAGCCCTTCTTTCGGCGGTGGCTGAGGAGAAACCCCGGTTGGCCTGGCATATCGGGGTCGACGGACTTTGCAATGTACTCGAAGTGGCCCGACAAGAGCAGTGCGCCCTCTTTACGCCCAGTTCGATTGGCGCCTTTGGGAAAGGCACCCCTGCCTACAACACACCACAGGAAACCCTCCAGAGACCTACTACTATATATGGCATTACCAAAGTAACCGGAGAGTTGCTCAGCGACTACTACCACCTTCGCTACGGCGTTGATACCCGTTCGGTGCGCTTTCCCGGATTGATTTCGAACGTAGCTTTACCGGGAGGCGGAACAACCGATTACGCGGTCGAACTCTTTTACGCCGCAGTTGAGGGAAAAAAATTCGCTTGCCCGATCGAGGCAGGCACCTTCATGGACATGATGTATATGCCCGACGCTCTGCGCGCCTGCATTGAGTTGATGGAGGCCGATCCTATGCGATTGGTACATCGTAATGCATTCAACATCACCGCGATGAGCTTAGATCCTGAGATTTTGTTTGCTGAGGTTCGCAAGCACATCCCAAATTTCGATACAGAATACCGTATCGATCCTGTGCGTCAAGCCATTGCCGATAGCTGGCCAAATAGCCTCGATGATTCCTGTGCAAGAGAGGAGTGGGGCTGGTTGCCGCAATTCAATTTAGGAACCATGGCGGTTGATATGATAGCCAAACTCACAAAAAAATTGAAAACTCCTTAAAATGATTACCTTTGCGCCGGGAATTTGAAAAAATTCCGGGTTTGCGTCTTGTGAGAGCCGATATCAGTTTGCGTGCATTCGCCTTCGCTTCAAAGTTTTTCGCCGCCCTAATTTAATTCGTTTACTATCCGCAAATTTCCGGGAGATTGCATGGGGCAATGGCTTGGGTGGCGGAAAATGGTCCTTTAATGAAAACATTCGAAGAATTGGGGGTCTCCCCCGAAATCTTGAGGGCAGTTGTGGCCCTCGGTTACGAGCATCCTATGCCCGTCCAGGAACAGGTGATCCCCCTGTTACTCCAACAACACAACGATGTAATTGCCCTGGCTCAAACCGGGACTGGAAAAACGGCGGCTTTCGGGCTGCCCTTGATTCAAAAGGCAGAAACATCGGTAAAAACGCCGCAGGCCATAGTGCTGTGTCCCACGCGCGAACTCTGCGTACAAATCTCGGGCGATTTAAATGACTATGCCGAATTCAGCCCGGATATCCGGATTTTGCCCGTTTATGGAGGTGCCAGCATCGACCACCAAATCCAGATGCTGCGCAGGGGAGTCCAAATTGTGGTGGCAACGCCCGGAAGGCTGATCGACCTGATTCATCGCCGCGCTGTTGTCCTCGACAAAGTATCGACCGTGGTTCTTGACGAAGCCGACGAAATGCTCAATATGGGCTTCTCCGAAAGCATCGACGAAATTCTTGCATCTATCCCTGCCGACCGACAGACCCTTCTGTTTTCGGCAACAATGCCCTCACAGATTGCCGCTATCACCCGTAAGTACATGAAGGAACCCATTGAAATCACCATTGGGAACAAAAACGCGGGAGCCGAAAACGTGAAGCACATCTATTATATGGTGCATGCAAAGGATAAATACAAAGCGCTGAAGAGGATAGCCGACTATAACCCGGATATTTACGGCATTGTTTTTTGCCGCACCCGGAAAGAGACACAAGAGATAGCCGACCTGTTGATTCAGGATGGCTATAGCGCAGATTCTCTTCATGGCGACCTTTCGCAGGCACAACGCGACTTGGTGATGCAAAAATTTCGTGTACGCAACATTCAGTTATTGGTTGCCACCGATGTGGCTGCCAGAGGCCTTGATGTAGAGAACCTGACCCATGTAATACACTATCAACTTCCCGACGACATTGAAGCCTACACCCACAGAAGTGGTCGTACTGGCAGGGCCGGCAAAACTGGAATCTCTGTTGCCATTGTCCATCTAAAAGAGCGTCACCTCATTAAAGCCATCGAAAAGATTATCGGGAAGAGCTTCGTAGCCGAAAAGATTCCTACGGGCGAGAAGATTTGTGAAAAGCAACTCTTTCACAAAGTCGACAAGATGGAGAAGGTAGAAATAGATCCTACGCCCATTGAACCCTTCCTGGCTTCTATCTATCGCAAATTGGAGTGGCTCGACAAGGAGGAGATCATTAAACGATTCATCTCTTTAGAGTTCAATACATTACTCACGTACTATAAAGATTCAATCGATTTAAATCCGTCGGAAGATTCGTTCGAAAGCCGAAAAGGCCGCAGAAATAAAGAGCCCTTCCTCGAAGGCTCCGACCGCTCGGGTCGCACCGAAGAGGGGTTTGTTCGTCTCTTTATCAATATAGGCAAGGAAGACGGACTCTATCCCAACCATCTGATTGGTTTGCTGAATGACTTTATTCCTGGACGGAGAATCCGTTTGGGCAAAATAGAGTTGATGAAAACCTTCTCCTTTTTTGAAATCGAAAATGCCGATAAAAAGGCGGTCATGAATGCCTTATCAAACCTTACCTATCACAATCGGAGAGTAGTGGTCGATGTAGCCAGCCCCAAAGCCGAATTTGACGAGGCGTCGGGAGAATCGTATGCCGGCAAGAAAAAATCAAGAAAAGTAAAGGAAGATAAGTAGATAGGTAGCCAGAAACATTTATTACATATGTAAACTTGCCTGGGGCAGGGGAGGGGAAAACCCTCTTCTGCCCCAGCTGTTTTGTACCAATTCCCGCCGAAAATCCCCCATGTTTGTAGCCAATTTCTCATGCAATAATGGATGTGGAAAACCCGATTTATCAGGTTTATAATAGCTCCTTTACCACCTATAAACCAACTAATTATAACAATCACCAAAAGTAAAAATGCAAGCATTTGTTTACATATGTATACAATGCGGGGTAACTCTTTGAGAAGTCAATGCATCTTTATTATAATTCATTGATTACCAATAATAAGAAGCAGTTTATTTGACTTAATGATTTATATCGGCGTTTATTTAGTAACCCCTTTAATGGTAACATTCTTCTATGATTATATGTGAGAATTGCACATTCTGATTGTTTCCATTTGTAACCTACAAATGTTACCGATGTAACCAGAACGGAGGCGCCATTTGTCTCTATTATTAATTACATTTGTATACTCAATTTTTTACCCATGAAAAGCCGGATTCAGGAGATTTTACAGAGAGAGCAGCTTTCGGCAGCCCAGTTTGCCGACAAAATCGGTGTTCAGCGTTCCAGTGTTTCACATGTGTTATCGGGACGTAACAAACCCAGTATAGATTTTATACAGAAAATCCTTCAAAACATAGATGGGATAAGTGCCGATTGGCTTCTCTCGGGTCGTGGCGAATTCCGGAAAAAACACGGCCCTTCCTCTTCAAGTATCGAAACCGGCCTGCTCTTCGAAGAAATCGAGAGTGCCGGGAGCCCGAAAAACCTCATTCAGGAGACGATGCAATACGAATCGGCCTCATCAACCCAAACCGACCCCTTGCCCACAACTGCTATTCCGCGCCTGCTCTCTGCCCCGACGGGGCAAAAACGTCTGGAAAGGGTTCTTTTCTTCTATTCCGACAACACTTTCACAGAGTACCGCCCAGAATAAGAATGCAGAATCGTGCTTGTAAAGCGTGCAAAAGAGCCTATTTTTGTAGTTGAATCTGGCGGATTCCCGCCCCTTTGCAGAGAGCATATGTATAAGCATTTTGTCAGACCCGTCATGTTTTTATTTCCGCCCGAGTTTATTCATAATCTCATCGTGGCGAAAATCAGATTCTTCTGCCGGATTCCCGGCTTTCCCGGGCTGCTGCGCCTTGGTTTTAGCGACGAAAAAGGCGGATTGGAACGTGAAATCTGCGGGTTGAAATTCGCCCATCCCGTGGGTTTGGCGGCAGGGTTCGACAAAAACGCGACCTTCTATAATGAATTTTCGAACCTGGGCTTCTCTTTTATCGAGATAGGAACCGTAACACCGAAACCCCAACCGGGCAATTCCAAACCGAGAAGCTTCAGACTTCCCGCCGATCAAGCGCTGATTAACCGGATGGGGTTTAATAATTTGGGAGCCGAATCTGCAGCCATCCGGTTGGCAAAATTCCGCCGTAAAGGGCTTATCATTGGCGGAAATATTGGAAAAAACAGTGCCACATCGAATCAGGATGCACCTCAGGATTACATTTTTTGTTTTCGTGCGCTCTACGATGTGGTAGACTACTTCACCATTAACGTTAGCTGCCCGAATGTGGGAAACCTCTGCCAATTGCAAACCGAAGAGAGTTTGTCGGCCATACTGGGGGCGTTGTGCCAAGAGCGTGCTTCGAGAGCTGTTTATAGGCCTATATTCGTGAAGATTTCGCCCGATAACTCCTTTGCCCAGGTCGATGCTGCTTTGGAGGTAATCCGGAAATTGGGCATCGATGGAATCGTAGCCGTTAACACCACCACATCGAGGGAGAGTCTGGCTACACCTGCGGAGTTGATTTCGAGCATCGGGAATGGCGGATTAAGCGGGAAACCGCTTACCGAACGGGCCAATGACATGGTGAAGCATATAGCACAAAAAACCGATGGAAAGCTCCCTATCATAGGCGTAGGGGGTATCATGACCCCTAACGATGCAGTTGAGCGGATGAAGGCCGGTGCCTGGCTGGTTCAGCTTTATTCGGGATTTATCTACGAAGGGCCGGGCTTCGCAAAACGGATACTCAGAGCCCTTAGAAAGAATCTTTAGGCCCGATTGAGGTGTTTTTAACCCTTCGCCATAATATCGGCTGTCGGCTTCTGCTGCCCTTGAGGCATCGTTGCCGTTGAGCTTTGAGCGGTAGGATTTGCCGAAGCCCCCTTTCTGACAGAAGCTTTCCTGATCCACTCCGGTTTTTTGAAAAAGAGGATCCAAAAGAGCAGAGTTGCCAGAGGAATTACCCACCTGATAGTAAAGGGATGGCTGGCATAATTTGCCAGGAAAAAGGGAAGGTGAAAAATTTCGAATGTAGTGACTCCGTCTACATAACAGCTGCTCAATACACTATTGAGTGTAAACACCGAGAGAATCCAGAACCACTTCCAGCGGATGGGTCGAAACAGAATAAACGCCAAAGTAAAGAGATTCAGAAACGAAATCACATAGAGGTTAAAACCGAACATTCGTTTTACCCATTGTTGCGAAAAGCGGGCACTCCCGTTCCCATTGACCGAAGGGGTTAATTTTACGATTACATCGGTAGCTTGTGCCGTTTCGCGGGCCATCCGGAGATAGCGTGGCACATAGCCCTTTTTCTCGACGACCAGTTCCACATCGCCCGATAATATCACTCCACGGGCCGATTTTTCGAGCCGAAACCGACCGCTGGCATCAGTATAGGTGCTGTCGAGGTTCTTGTAATTGACCAACGCTCCTGAAAGAGCCATGCCGGTTTCGGAATCGGTCACCATACCCCCGGTACGATACGTCGATTCGCAGGAGGCCAGGAGAAACAATCCCGATATTGCCAGAAAGAGTGTTTGCAAAAAAGCAGCAGGTAGTTTCATTGAGCGAGGTGTAATTGAAGCACAAATGTACCCTAAAAGGGGGCGTGATCTGAAAAAAAAATGCAATTACCCTGCGGCAACTGCATTTTTAATGGTGGAGATGACGGGAGTCGAACCCGTGTCCAAACAAGAAACAAATCTGCTTTCTACATGCTTATTCGGTCATTAGTTTTCGAGTAAAGAGCGGAGGCCGACACCCCATCTTAACCTTAGTTCCTTGTTTCTTGTTACCACTCCGGAGCACCATGGTAACCATCCCGAACTCACGAGCGCCTCTATATCCAAAACTGCCGGGAGGAGTTTCTGAGAGACGTCTTGTCCCAACACCTAGTGAAGGGATTAAGCTAATCTACTAAACTTCGATTAAGCAGCAAGAGCGTAGTTTTCTTCGCCTTTTGTTGGTTTGTAACGCGGATTTACGAGACTTGTTACCTGGCTCGGCATGCTTACACACCCATTTACCTTGCTGTCAAAACCAAACATCCCCGGATAGTGTAATACGGGGCAAAGGTACAAAGAATAAAAGCCATTTTACCCATATTGACACTTTTCTTGCAAGAACCATTATCTTTGTGCTACAAAACTGTTGGGGGTGCCTGTTGTGTCTGGCTGAGAACATACCCCGGAACCTGAGATGTATAATAACAGCGTAGGGAAACGGTGCTTAGTTTTTATTGACGCAGGTCGATGACAATTACAGGCCGTTCCGCCCCCGCTGAACGGCCTGTAACAATTTCCGAAATCGACAAATATATATGCGCATGAACTATAACGCCCAAACACTCTGGAACGACCTGCAAAAAATCAGGGATAATTCCCCGTTGGTACACAATATTACCAACTATGTGGTAATGAATAATACAGCCAATGCGCTGTTGGCCATTGGCGCTTCGCCCGTAATGGCTCATGCGCTGCAGGAGATGGAGGAGATGACAGCCATTGCCTCGGCCCTGGTTATTAATATCGGAACACTGAGTCCTGCCTGGGTCGAATCGATGTTGGCTGCCGGAAAGGCTGCTAGGCAAAGCACCAAGCCCATTGTGCTCGATCCGGTGGGTGCCGGAGCTACCCGTTACCGCACCTCCGTTGCCCTTTCACTCCTCAAAGAGGTTAAGCCTGCCATCGTGAGAGGAAACGGCTCCGAAATTGCTGCTCTTCTAAATGCTTCGACCAAAACCAAAGGGGTCGACAGCACCCTCTCGTCGGCCTCGGCCCTCGACGCGGCGCGGCAATTGGCTTGCGAAGGAGGTATGGTTGTTTCTGTTAGCGGGCCTTCGGACTTTATTACCAACGGAAGTCAGATAGTCGAAGTGATGAATGGCAACCCCATGATGACCAAAGTTACGGGTCTTGGATGTACTGCGTCTGCACTAACGGGTGCTTTTGCCGCCATTCAGCCAGACCCCTTGTCGGCAGCTGTTCATGCCATGCTGGCTATGGGTATTGCAGGCGAAATCGCAGCAGAGCGAGCCAAAGGTCCCGGTTCGCTCCAGCTCCATTTTCTGGATGCTCTTTACCAGTTAAACTTCGAATCGATAGAGAATAAAATCAGAGTAAGAGAGTATGTTGCATAAATCTACCCAACCCGATTTGCGCCTTTACCTGGTAACCGACAGAGAACTGACCCTTGGTCGTCGACTGGAATGGGTTGTAGAGGAGGCTATTAAGGGTGGCGTCACCTTTGTCCAGTTGCGCGAAAAGCATGCCACTACCCACGATTTCCTGGAACAGGCTCTTGCGTTAAAGGCGCTCCTACAACCGGCAGGAATCCCATTGGTCATTAACGACAGGCTCGACATTGCCATGGCGATCGATGCTGATGGGGTACACCTGGGTCAATCGGATATGCCCTTTCGGGAGGCTCGAAAAATGCTTGGACCCGATAAATGGATTGGCATCTCTGTTGAGTCGCTCGACGATGCATTGAAGGCAAACGACATGGATATAGACTACATTGCCTATTCGCCAGTTTTCGAAACACCCACCAAGAGAGACACCCGCCAGGCACTGGGACTGAATGGTGTCAGAGAAATTGCCGGCATTACCCGTCATCCCTCTGTTGCCATCGGAGGCATTCACCCCCACAATGTTGCCTCTGTTATAGAGGCGGGAGCCGGAGGGATTGCCGTGGTTTCGGCCATTATGTCGGCACCCGACCCCTGCCGGGCGGCAGAACAGTTGCGCGAAATTGTAGATAAAGCCCTGCTTATCAGAGCAAAATAGAATCTATTGCATGAAAATCAAAGAGATAGGAGAATTCGGTTTTATTGCCGGGGTGGCAAAAAAATTTGCATCGCTTGTTCCCCAAGAGTTTATGGGTATTGGTGATGATTGTGCCCTGCTCCCGCTCGGCGAAGAGTACGACTACGTGATTACCACCGATTTATTGGTAGAGAATGTTCACTTCTTGATGGATCGTATCTCGCCCGAAGAGCTGGGCAGTAAAGCGCTGGCAGTAAACCTTAGCGACCTCGCCGCCATGGGAGCCAAACCGGTAGGTTCTTTTCTTTCGATTGGGTTTTCGCCCACAATAGAACTTTCGGTTGTAGAACGAATTATGGAGGGTTATCACCGTCTTTCGACCGAAACGGAAACCCCTCTTTTGGGCGGCGACACAACCTCATCGCCAAATGGAATCCTTATAAATGTGGCAGTAGTAGGCCGTTGCCCGAAAGGAGGCGCCAAACTTCGTTCGGAAGCCAAACCGGGCGATATAATCTGTGTAACCGGCTTTCTGGGCGATTCGGCAGGGGGCCTCAAAGTTCTGCTCGATGGGCTTGCCCCGTCGGCGCTTCACGATGCGCTGGTGTCTAGCCATCACAATCCCCGGCCACACCTGCAGGAGGGCTCCTGGCTGGCCGCCTGCAAGGGCGTGCACGCCATGATGGACATTTCCGACGGAATTGCTTCCGACCTGCTTCACATCGTAAAGGCCTCG
Source organism: uncultured Bacteroidales bacterium (assembly GCA_964349835.1). Classification (GTDB taxonomy): domain Bacteria; phylum Bacteroidota; class Bacteroidia; order Bacteroidales; family UBA4181; genus JAQVSH01. Next base: position 37,845 of record CAYGID010000004.1, read on the forward strand.
AAGGTAAAGGCCGAAATCGAACTCTCGACTCTACCGGTTTCGGATCGGTTGCAAGAGGCTTCAAAACTGAACGGTTGGAATATCGATTGGCTTGCCACCTCGGGTGGCGAAGATTATGTGCTGCTCGTTACGGTTGATCCTGCAGAATATGTCACCGTTTCGGAGCGATTTCGCAACCGATTTTCGTGTGACCTGTACGCCATTGGTACTATTTTAGAAAGAGCCGAACAAGAGGAGACCCAACCCTTAGTGGCCTGGAAAAGAGAGGGCAATTCCCTTAACTGGAAACCAGGCGGTTTTAACCATTTTACCGAATAACACCAACAATTAAGGAGATGGAACGAAATGTAGCTCAGATCGCAAACCAACAATACACAAGGGTGTTGACCATTGCCGGAAGCGATTCGGGCGGCGGTGCGGGCATTCAGGCCGACCTGAAAACCTTTTCGGCTTGCGGCTGTTTTGGCATGTCGGCAATCACTGCCATTACGGCACAAAATAGTGTGGGCGTCAGGGGAATTCACGGGATTCCACCTGAGATGATTCGCCTGCAAATTGAGGCCGTACTAGAGGATCTGGGGGCAGACGCCGTAAAAATCGGCATGCTCCACTCGCCCGAAGTAATCGAAGTGGTACACGATGCGCTGGCTCGTTTCGGCATTTCGCAGATTGTGCTCGACCCGGTGATGGTGGCCACTTCGGGCGATCGGCTCCTGAAAGACGAAGCGATTGGAGCACTCATCACTATACTGCTGCCCGTAGCCCGGCTCATTACCCCAAATATTCCTGAGGCGGAGGTACTTCTAAATCAGAAAATTGGCGCCCAGGAAGAGATGGCAGATGCTGCGAAAGCCCTTTCGTCGCTGATCTCAACTCACCAAAAGGCGGTATCGGTCTTGCTGAAGGCCGGACACTTTTTGAACGACCGGTTGGTTGACGTCTTGTGGGATGCCGAATCGGAGCAACTCACCGAGTTCCCGGTTCAGCGCATTGACTCTCTAAACACCCACGGCACAGGGTGTACCCTTTCATCGGCCATTGCGGCTTTTCTTGCCAAAGGGTTCTCTCTTGCTGATGCGGTATCGCAGGCCAAAGTCTATCTTCACAATTCGCTGGCAGTAGGAGCTGCCTACCAAATAGGAGCAGGACACGGACCGGTTCACCACTTCCATGCTTTCTGGAAATAGCATACCCTTACATCACTTCTCTGCCCCATGATACCCGGCGCCGGTCCCTTTACCCAAAGGCTGCGAGAGCAATCGCAACCGCTTTTTGAACGGTTTGTGCAGCACCCGTTTCAAAAGGCACTGCGCGCGGGAACCCTCTTGCCTTCGCATTTTGAACATTACCTCACCCAGGACGCTCTCTACCTGAAAGAAGATGCAAAAGCCTTTGCTATCCTAGCCAAACGGTTCGAAGATGCTGCTATTTCGCATCGAAGGACAAAACCGTCCGAAGGGTTGGTACTGTATGAGGATGCGGCACACTTCTTCCATCAGATGGCTGCCGACAGCTATGCCTTGGAGAGCGAGATGCAACTGCTCTACTTTAAAGAGTACCATCTGCAACCTGCTTTGCAGCCATCTGAAACCTGCAGAGGCTATACCGATTTTCTGTTGCATCATGCCACCGACTCGTCTCTCCCCATTGCCGCGGCATCGCTCTTGCCTTGCTTCTGGCTCTTTCAGGAGGCTTCGTCCGAACCCCGTATCGAGCCCAACCGCTACCACCTCTGGTTGTCGACCTACAGCGGAGAGATATACCACGAATATACCCTCCGGTTTATTCTGCTGCTCGAACATTTGATTCATCTGGAAACGCCGAATCGTAAAGCCGCTGCAGCCGAACAGGCATTTTTTACCGCTGCCGAATGGGAGTGCCGTTTTCTGGAAGAGGCTCTGTCAGAGCAGTCCCGACCTTTTCAGAAAGGGCTCCAATGAGGGCTCCTTTCCCCTAAAACGCATATAAAGCACCATGGGGTGTTCGCTTCCGCCTTTCTCCAAAATATGTTTCCGGAACGACAGAGCCACCTCCTGATTGAAGAGCCCCTTCGCCTGAAAGAGAGAGAAGGCATCGGCATCGAGCACCTCAGCCCATTTGTAACCGTAATAGCCCGCCGCGTATCCTCCCTGGAAAATATGACTGAAAGCCGGCGAGAGAAGCGAGCCCTCGACCCTGGGAAGGATGTCGGTTTCCGAGAGAATCCGCTCTTCAAATAGCGCAATCTCGCCTACAAAAGGCTCCTCAAGCGCATGCCAGGCCATGTCGGTTATACCAAACCCCAACTGCCTGATTGTTAAATATCCGGAGAGATACTTTTCGCTCTCTTTGATCTTTATTACCAATTCCGGCGGAATCACCTGGCCGGTTTGAAAATGGAAGGCAAAGGTTTTCAGAAACGCCTCCTCGGGAAGCCAATTCTCCATAATTTGCGAAGGCAACTCCACAAAGTCGCGGAACACGCTGGTACCGGTGAGACTCTGGTATTTGCCGAGGGCCAACATGCCATGCAGTGCATGGCCAAACTCATGCAAGAAAGTGTTCACTTCGTCGTAAGTTAACAAAGAGGGGGTTACCTGCGTGGGTTTGGTAAAGTTGCACACCAGCGAAACCAGCGGACGCACAGCCGAGTTGCCCTCGCCCCAAGTCTCACGGAAAGAGGTCATCCAGGCACCTCCTCGTTTGCTCTCGCGGGGGAAAAAGTCGAGATATAACACCGCCATAAACCGGGTTCCATCCCAAACTTCATAGGCCTGAACCTCTCGATGATAGACCGAAATTTCGGCATTCTGACGGAACGTGAGGCCAAACAATTTCTCCGCCAAACCAAATACGCCTTCAATTACTTTAGGCAGCGAAAAATAGGGTCGGAGTTGCTCATCGTTAATCTGATACAACTCACTTTTCAATTTTTCGGAATAGTAGGGCCAATCCCATGCCTGCAAGGTGAAAACCGCCCCAATTTTTTTGGCATACTCCGAAATGCGGTCGTACTCCTTTTTCGCAACGGGAAGAGCGGCAATACGGAGCTGTTCCAGAAATTCATTGACTTTTACCGGATTCTCAGCCATGCGTTCTTCCAACACAAATGCGGCGTGCGACGGGTAACCCAACAACTTGGCTTTTTCAAGACGAAGGTTTACAATGCGACGGATAATTTCGGTGTTGTTTCGCTCATTTGCCCTACAGCCCCTTGAATTATAGGCTCTCCAGATCTTCTCGCGGAGTGCCCTGTTGTCGGCGTATTGCATAAAAGGAGCCCGGCTGGGCTGGTCGAGGGTAAAGGCCCACCCTTCCAGGCCCTTCTCTTGTGCCGTCATCCTGGCCGCCTGCAAAGCGGTTTCGGGAAGCCCCGATAACTCCTCGCGACGGGTAATCTGCATCACAAAATCGTTGGTTTCGGCCAGCACATTCTGACCAAACTGCAGACTCAAAGTGGAGAGCTCTCTCGAAACCTCTCGATACCTCTCTCGGTCGGGCCCGCGGAGATTGGCGCCATTACGCCGGAACTGCTTATAAGTCTTTTCAAGCAACATCCGCTCTTCGGCCGGCAGGCTCTGTTCGCGGAGAGCGATATAAACCGATTCGACCCGCTCAAAGAGCTTCTCATTGAGCATAATATCGTTGCCGTGATCGGTAAGCTGAGGCATAATCTCCTGCGCCAGGCTTTGCATCGCCTCGCTCGTATCGGCCTCGTTCAAATTAAAAAAGATAGAACTTACCTTGTCGAGAAGAATGCCACTCTCCTCAAGCGCCACAACGGTATTGCGAAAGTCGGCAGGTTCGGATTGCGATACAATCTGATGCACCGCCTCCTTCTGCAACCGAATAGCCTCATCAAAGGCAGGTTGATAATGGGCAAGAGTGATTCTGCCAAAAGGAGGAGTTCCCCATGGTGTATCCCACTGTTCGAAAAACGGATTGTTAGTCATATCTAATTTCATCTAAAAGTGAAAACTTTATGCGATTAATCCTGCAGTACTGAGTCTTGAGGCAGAAAAAAACAACTGTCGCCGTAGCTTAAAAACCGGAAGTTATTGTCGAGAGCGTACCGATACACCCGCTGCCAGTCGTTGCCAATAAAGGCTCCGATCAACAGGAGAAGCGTACTTTGCGGTTGGTGAAAATTGGTAATCAATTTCCGAACCAAACGAAAACGATACCCCGGCACAATCATAATTTGGGTAGAGGCCACCAACCGATCCATTCGGTGCGTCTCCATCGTTTCGATTAACTGCCGCATCACCTCCGAAACCGACACCAAAGCGTGGTTTTGGTAGGGCTCCCACTGTTGAACGCGAAGAGGCCCCTTGAGACGCGAAGCGTCTTCTATTACCTGTAAACCAATATAATAAAGACTCTCTAGGGTTCTTACACTGGTGGTTCCCACAGCAACCACCGAACCCGGGTTGGCATATATCCGCCTCAGGGTAGCCAGCGAAACAGAGAAACGCTCCTCATGCATCTCATGATGCACAATGGCCTCCTCCTGAACAGGCTTAAAGGTTCCCGCTCCCACATGAAGCGTCACCTCGTCGAGCATCACCTGCTTTTCACGAAGCACCGAAAACAACTCCGGCGTAAAATGCAAGCCGGCAGTAGGAGCAGCTACCGATCCTTCGAACTTTGAATAAACCGTTTGGTATCGTTCAATGTCGAGCGGTTCACTATCTCTATGCAAATAAGGCGGTATAGGGATATCTCCGAAGCTCTCGAGAATCTCGCCAAACCGAACACCCGGTGTCCATTCAAATTCTATCTGGTGAGACTGGTTCTCACTGCTAAGAATACGAGCATGCAACTCCAACCCGTTACTCTGTGCGGAGAGCACGCCTCCTTTCCATTTTTTCAGATTGCCCACAATACACTTCCAAACCGATTGGCCGGTCTGCTGGAACGCCATAGCATAGTCGGCCGGATCTACAGGCTCAAGGCAAAAAATCTCGATCCGAGCACCTGTCGATTTATGAAACACCAGTCTGGCTCTCACCACTTTGGTATTATTAAATACCAGCAAATCACGATTCGAAAGGAGTTGGGGCAGATCACAAAAGAGGCGGCTCTGCATGACCCGGCCATCGAAAACCAATAATTTCGATTGATCTCTACGGGCCAAAGGATATCGGGCAATGCGTTCGTCGGGAAGATCGTAGTGATAAGAACCTATATGCAGCTGGCTTAAAAAATCCATAAAAAGCGGGGGTAGAATAGAGAAGGTATGATGATGCGGCAAATTTAGTTAATTTTGCCTCTTTAAAAGGAGAAGCGTATGCGATTCAAACCAGGTGACCGTGTGAAATTTCTGAACGATATTGGTGGGGGAGTGGTGATACGAATCACCAATAAGACCATTTATGTTGAAAATCAGGATGGTTTCGAGATTCCGGTTTTAGAACAGGAGCTTCTACCCGATACAGATGGCTCTTTTTCGACAAAAAAGCAAGAAAGCAAGAATCCCGATCGTTTTCAATCCGGGCAAAAATCTTTGGTGCAGAAGTCATTACCCGAAGAACACGGAAGCTCCCGTAACGAAACCACAGGAAAACCAAGCGCCGAACAACCCATAATACCTTCATTTTCTAATATTTCTGCATTATCCGAACAGGAACAAACCAAAAACGCTGCGGATTCGGATTGCATGTTGTGGTTTGCATGGGTTTTACAAAAAGGAGGAAAAGGGGCAGATCTCTATCTGATTAACGACAGCTCGTACCAACTCCTCTATACAGCTTCGTGTGGCAATAGCGGTGAGCCTGATAGGCTTCTCAAGACCGGCCATCTGGAAGATGGATATAAAGCATCAATAGGAAGCTTCTCACGCGAGATACTCCTTCGCAACACCAAGCTTCGGTTCGAAGGGATCGTGTTTAAACCGGGACTCTATCTGCCACATCCTCCGGTTTGCAGCGAAATCCTGATTGATGAGAATGCTATTCTGGATTCAAATCAGCATACCGAAAACGACTTTTTCGACGAAAAGGCACTTCTGTTTTCTATCTCGAATGCAGCGAAAATAGCACCCGGAAGGGCTGATTCAGCATTTACCGAAGCGCTCTCGATTGGAGAGATGGTCGTAAATAATCTTGCGAAGGGGGTCGCAAATTTACCACATCAAAGTCCGTCGCAAGCAAAAGGCCAACACACCGAACGACCCACACTTCACGAAGACGAGAACGTCATTGATCTGCATATTGAACTATTGGTTGAAAATAGCGAGAAACTGACACCTACAGAGATTCTCGATATGCAGATGGCACGGTTTAAAATCTCGCTCGAATCGGCTATTATTCGGAAAACGCCGAAACTAATCTACATTCATGGAGTGGGAAACGGCAAGCTGAAATTTACCCTTCGCAAAACTTTGGAGCGGGAATATCCCAAGGTACGATTCCAAGACGCTTCGTTCCAAGAATATGGATACGGTGCCACAATGGTATTTCCAAAATAGCAGCAAAATTCGAAGATATCGCAGGATAAGGCAAAGACAAAAACAGATTAACGTGCTGATTTATAGCAATTAAGATAATAGTTTTAACTTTTTGAGCAGGCCGTTTCATCGCTGTTCCCATCTTGGGAAGGGAGGAAAGTCCGGGCAACATAGAGCACCATGCTTCCTAACGGAAAGATACTCGTGAGGGTATGTTAAGTGTGACAGAAAATAACCGCCCCGCGTACCGTGTGTACGAGGGGTAAGGGTGAAAAGGCGGGGTAAGAGCCCACCGGTTCTGTTGGCAACAGCAGAAGCCGCATACACCATGGGTTGTAAGGCCATGTATACCGACAGTTAAGGGTTGCTCGCCCAATGTCGGGGGGTAGGCCGCTGAGGATCCGATTGGTGACAATCGGGCTAGATAAATGATGGAACCTCTTAGGAGGACAGAACCCGGCTTACAGGCCTGCTCATTTTCATGAGGTTGCTACCAATCACGCGGTAGCAACCTTTTTTTTTGCCCCATGCAATTGCTATATATTCTATTTTAGCAACCATTTCGCCATTTGTATGAAACTGTATCAGAGACACTGGAGTAGTTTAGGTACATACAAATACATTGAGAAACAAAAGTTATATAATATATATTATGTTAAGTAGGGTTTTTCTAATCCTCCCCGGTAGTGGTTCATATACTCTTGATTGGTTAAATGGCTAATAGGTATAGATTCCCGATGGCATCATACCGAATCCCTGAATGGAAATCGTTTTATCGCGTAAAGAGATTTCCACAACGGCAAAGCTGTTTTGTTCCAAACCGCCTTCGACCATCGCGGGAAGCGTAAAATAGTGAATCCCTTGCCGAAGACTATAATGTCCTTCGTGATGATGCCCCTGAAAAACGGCCGCCACCTTTCTGCTCTCTTCTAAAATTTTAACAATTTGAGGCCAATTTTTTACGCATACCGACGAGGGTACAGCAGAAAATCCATCCAGCAGCTGATGAATAAAGAGAAATACAGGGCCCTCTGCCCTCTTTAACTCTCCTTTGAGCCACTCCAACTGATGCTCCGGAACGCTGGAATAGGTCCAGTCAAAATTTCCTCGGTTGTAGTGCGACCCATCCACATTGAAATTTGCATCGAGCACAATAGATGTGCACCCTCGCATGCGGAAGGAGTAATAGGCCTTTCCGTTAGCAGACCGGGCATTTTGGGTAGTAGCAAGAAACTCCTCCTTCGATAGGCTGTCCATGTCGTGGTTACCCAACACATGATAGACCGGCCCCCCGAACGATTGAAGAACCGACTCGATGGCCCTAAGATAGTCTAGAGTTCCTTTCGCATCGGGTGGCGTGGCTTGATCCTTAAAATCGCCCAGTTCTATCAGAAACTCTGGTTTCTGGAGTCGAATAATCTCTATGGCTTTCGCTAACTTCTGCCCCGACAGGCTGTATTGGCGCGAACCGAGGGTGGAAACCTCGGCATAATGCAAATCGGCTACGAGGCCAAAACGCACCTTATTGCTTCGGAACCAAGCCCCATTAGCACTATGAGTGGCAAGCAACCACCCTCCCAACGAACTCTTTAGAAAACCACGTCTGTTCAAACTCCTCCCCTCCCCTATAAAGATGAAAAAAGGACGCCTCTCAATATTTACCCGCAATATAAATCAACTAAAAGCATCACATACAGCCGATTAACCTCGTGCGCGCATAGCAGAATTTTGCAAGAAACTATTGAGAGGCGCCCCGGAATAAAACGATTCACCCCATTGTCATCTCCAAAACCAGCCCGATGACAGGGCGTTTGTTACAGGGCGTCGATAGCCTGTTGTACCTCCTTCAATTTATCCTCCATCTTAAACCGATAGTACAAACTCTTCAGCGTAGTGAGAACCCCCTCGCCAGCAGGATTGATTTCGCGGCATTTTTCCAGAGGAGCGAGCGCTTTTTGGAAAAAACCATTGGCTTCGGCCAGTTTTGTTTCGAAAGCTGCCGGCTCCTTCTCGTCATTGGCCTCTTCAACCATTTTTACACCGTGGTTGTAATAAAAGACGGCCACATTGTAAAGGGCATCATAAAAAGTGGGGTCCAGTTCAACGGCTTTCGTGTAACCTGCAACGGCCTTTTCCACATCGCCCAGTTTATCGTAGAGGGTACCCTCAACAAACGGAAAGAGCTTATTGGTGGGATCCAATGTTTTGGCTGCCTGAATTTTTTCGATGGCCTCATTCGAATTGTTGGTATCAATAAGGGTCTGGATCAATTGAAGCAGGATATTCTTATCGTCAGGAAATTTCTCATAGCCGGCACGCAGATAATTGAGACCTTTAATCGTATCCTGCTTCTCCATATGGAGCGTAAAAAGAAATTCATAGACAGCAGGATCGCTTACGTTCAGCGCAACGGCTTTGTCGAGATACTCGATAGCCTTATCGGGCTGTTTGTTGAGCATGGACATAAAGCCACAATAAAAAACAATGGAGGTATCCGATTCAGCAGGCATACCAACGGAGGTGTTAATTGCCAGTATCTTCTCGAAATTCGACAGCGCCTCTCCATACTTCTTCTGACTATACGCATTCATTCCCTCCTGTTCGTAAGAGATCTTCAAACTGGTTAGCTCATTTTTTGCCTCCGCCAAATCAGGACTCAATTCCAGCACCTTCTTATAGCTCTCAGCCGATATATCGAGCGGTTTCTCATCAGCCCACTTGGTTTCATCCCAACCGGTGAGTTGACCACCAGAGTAGAAGAGGGTGATATTGCGATAGATATGCTTCTCATTTCCCTCTTTGTCGGCAAGCGTTTCGGAAGGATCTGTTTTAAAAAACATCTTAATCTCATCGGGCGAAGCGCCCATGCGCAAATACTTAATGTTTACGTTGTACAGTTCATTATAAGCTCTTGCTCTCTCGAGCCAGTTCTTGGAATTGGTAGATTTCTTTGCATCTTGCACTGCCGCATTTAACTTAACCAATTTCTTCTCGACAAGAGCATAGCCGGCGTCGTTCTGGGCATAGAGGACACCGAACCCAAAAAGGGTTACTAGTGCCAGAGAGATAATTTTCTTCATAATATTCAAGTTATGTGGGGTTTGCGGTACTAGTTCTGAGAATCCTCTTTTTCGTCTTGTTGCTGTTTCATGGCACGATCAAGCAGGTTGGCAATATCTTCGGGAGTGCCCTGCTCCGGCTGAACCTGCGAAACAGAAGGTTCGTCGGATAAAGTAACGCCCAATTCGTTTTCCCGATCTGCAACTACCATTTCGTCCTCCTCATCGGAGCCGGGAACCTGGGTCACAGAGGCAATCGAATCATCGCCGCGAAGATTAATGAGTCTCACACCCTGCGTGGCCCGGCCTGCAACCCGAATACTATCTACATGCATCCGGATGGCAACACCCGATTTGTTGATAATCATCAAATCCTCATCGTTGCCTACAGCCTTGATTGCAATAAGGGTGCCGGTTTTTTCGGTAATATTCAAGGTCTTAACGCCCTTTCCGCCACGATTGGTGACCCGGTAATCCTGCAATGGAGAGCGTTTCCCAAAGCCATTCTCAGAAACCACCAGAATATCTTTATCGGTAGAGTTAATACATATCATACCGATTACCTCGTCTCCTTCGGCAGAGACATCATCCTGTCCAACCAACTCGGTATCTATATCTTCATTTTGACCTACATAAATACCACGGACTCCAGAGGCCGTTCTGCCAACCGGACGTACGGTACCTTCGTTGAAGCGAATGGCTCTGCCTGAGCGTACCGCCAAAAGAATCTCGGAATTACCCGTGGTTAATTTGGCTTCGAGTAGCATATCATCCTCCTTAACAGTTATGGCGTTGATGCCGTTCACGCGGGGCCTCGAATAGGCTTCGAGCGAAGTCTTTTTGATGGTTCCCTTTTGTGTGCATAATACAATGTAATGATTATTCACATAATCCTCATCCGACAGAGTCAGCACATTGATATAGGCCTTCACCTTATCGTCGGGTTCCAGGTTAATCAGGTTCTGAATGGCACGACCCTTAGATGTCTTGTTCCCTTCGGGGATATCGTACACCTTCTGCCAAAAGCACCTGCCCTTCTCCGTGAAGAAGAGGAGGGTGTTGTGCATCGAAGCATGGAACAGATACTCCAGAAAATCGTCGTCGCGCGTGTTGCTCCCTTTCGAACCTACTCCTCCCCTGCTCTGTGTCTTGAAATCGGTTAAGGGAGTTCGTTTAATGTAGCCCATATGCGAAATGGTGATGACCATATCGTCGTTGGCATAAAAATCCTCGGGATTGAACTCATCGGCACTCATAACCACCTGGGTACGACGTTCGTCGCCATACTTCTCCCTCACCGCGAGCAGTTCATCCTTGATGATGTTCATCCGGAGACCTTCATTAACTAAGATCTGCTGCAGATAAGCAACCAATTTCATCAGCTCCTCAAATTCCGATTTAATCTTATCTCGTTCAAGGCCTGTAAGTTGGCGAAGCCGCATATCTACAATGGCGCGAGCCTGCAGTTCGGAGAGCTGAAAGCGCACCATCAAGGCTTCGCGTGCCTCGTCGGGGTTGGCCGAAGCCCTGATAATCCGAATCACCTCATCAATATTGTCGACGGCAATCAGTAAACCCTCCAGAATATGGAGCCGTTCCTGTGCCTTCTTCAGATCGAATTCCGAACGACGAACCACAACCTCCTGTCGGTGCTTAACGTAGTAAAAGATCAGATCTCTAATATTCAGCATCTTAGGCCGTCCTTCGACCAAAGCAATATTGTTTACATTAAAGGCCGACTGCAGAGCTGTATACTTGAACAGGTTATTCAAAACTACGTTGGCAGAGGAATCCTTCTTCAGCTTGATGACAATCCGCATCCCTTCGCGGTCGCTCTCGTCGTTTACAAAAGAGATTCCCTCGAGCCTTTTCTCATTGACCAAATCGGCAATCTTTTTGATAAGATCGGCCTTATTAACCTGATAGGGAATTTCGGAAACCACAATAATCTCCCTGCCACTACTCTGTACCTCAATTTCGGTTTTTGCACGCACCACAATCCGGCCGCGACCAGTCTCGAAGGCCTCTCTTACACCCTGATATCCCTGAATAATTCCCCCGGTGGGAAAATCGGGAGCCACCATAAGAACAGCGAGCTTATCGATTCCCACTTCGGGATTGTCGATATAGGCAACAATAGCATCGATGGCATTGCGAAGGTTATGCGGCGCCATATTTGTGGCCATTCCCACTGCAATACCCGAAGCACCATTTACAATAAGATTGGGAATTCCGGAGGGCATAACCAGAGGCTCCTGCAGAGAGTCATCGAAGTTAGGGCCAAAATCCACGGTATTTTTATCCAGATCGGCCAGCATCTCTTCGGTAATCTTCTGCATCCTGGCCTCGGTATAACGCATTGCGGCAGGTGAATCTCCATCGACAGAGCCAAAGTTACCCTGTCCTTCTACCAAAGCATAACGGAGCGACCAGGGTTGTGCCATACGAACCATCGCATCGTAAACCGATGAATCGCCATGAGGATGATACTTACCCAAAACCTCTCCCACAATACGGGCCGATTTCTTATAAGGTTTCCCGGCCACATTGCCCAACTCCGACATTCCGAACAGGACCCTGCGGTGAACCGGTTTCAGACCATCTCGAACATCGGGTAGCGCTCTGGATACAATGACCGACATCGAATAGTCGATGTAGGCCGATTTCATCTGCTCCTCAATGTTGATGGTCAGAATTCTTTCGCCTTCAGCTTGCATAATAAGTTGTTAGAATTTCTACTAATGGTAACGCTAATTAAACTTGTAAATTTAACTGTTTTTCTTGAATTGAAGCAATCCTGCCACCTGATTTTCCCCTTTCAAAGAGGCATTGGCCAAAGCTCGGGAGAACAAGCAAGAGGAATAATTTTATCTTTGCAACAAAGCTATTCTGCTCGGTTGGCAGATAGGTAATAGATGAAGACCCTATGATTAAATCAATGACAGGCTTCGGCAAGGTGGAGGTGGATGCTCCTGAACGAAAAATCCATATAGAAATCAAATCGCTCAACAGCAAACAGGCCGACGTTAACCTCCGACTGCCCGGTTTATACAGAGAGCTGGAACCTGAAATTCGTACGCTTCTGTCGAAACGGCTCATCAGGGGAAAAATAGAATTTTCGGCAAATTACGAGGAGTTGTCGGCAACCCAACCTGAGGTGTTTAACAGAGCCTTAATCAAAGAGTATTATGCCGAGGTAACAGGGTTGGCAAAGGAGTTGAATCTTGAGGTTCCCTCCGACATCCTGAACACCCTGCTCCGAATGCCCGATGTGATGAAAAACGAGCAAAAGGAGGTGTCCAACCAGGAGAAAATCGCCTTCATGAGGGGAGTCAACGAGGCGCTCAACGCCATGGACGCTTTCAGAGAGCAGGAGGGCAAGGCGTTATTAGCCGATATATTACTCCGGACAGGCTTTATCGAAAAGGCGCTCGAGGCCGTACAACCCTACGAAGTTGCTCGCATTGAGTATATCCGGCAGAGAATTCGCCAAAACCTATTGGAGGTCATCGAAGAGGCACATCTCGACACCAACCGGCTGGAGCAGGAGTTGATCTATTATCTCGAGAAAATCGACATCACCGAAGAGAAGGTACGCCTGAGAAACCACTGCAACTATTTCCGCGAAACGCTAAACGAAAGCGAGGCCGTGGGCAGGAAACTGGGGTTCATTACTCAGGAGATGGGTCGTGAAATCAACACGTTGGGTTCGAAAGCAAATGACACCCGAATCCAACAGATTGTGGTGGGAATGAAAGACGAGCTGGAAAAGATTAAAGAGCAGATTCTGAACATTTTATAAAAACCGACATGGACAACGGAAAGGTCATTATTTTCTCGGCCCCCTCCGGATCGGGGAAAACAACCATCATTAAAAGGCTCCTGGCAGCAGGACTACCCCTCTCCTTCTCGGTTTCGGCCTGTACCCGAAAACCACGGAGTGGCGAGGTAAACGGGAGAGACTACTACTTTTTGTCGGAGGCAGAATTCAGGCAAAAAATTGAGAGTGGCTCTTTTTTGGAGTGGGAGGAGGTCTACGAAGGAAATCTTTATGGCACGCTCTCTTCGGAACCCGAAAGAATCTGGGCAAACCAAAAGCATGTGCTTTTTGATGTGGATGTGAAAGGAGGCTTAAAATTGAAAAAACTATTGGGCGATAAGGCCCTGGCTATCTTTATCATGCCCCCATCGATTCATGAATTAAAGAAGCGACTGGAGGTTCGTTCAACCGATTCGCCCGAAGTGATTACCACACGGGTCGAAAAAGCAGCCTACGAAATGGGCTTTGCTCCGCAATTCGACACGGTAGTGATTAACGACAACCTCGATATAGCTACCGGCGAGGCTTTCGACAAAGTGTTGAATTTCCTTCGCGAATAGCCCCGCCGACAGACGACTTGATTACAAATCGCAAGCTAATTGGGTGAGCAAAAGATCTTCGACCGTTTCGCGCCTGCGAATCAGATACTCTTTCCCTTTATAGAGCAGCACCTCTGCGGGGCGCACTCTTGAGTTGTAGTTCGATGACATGGAAAAACAGTAAGCCCCCGCATTTAAGAAAACGAGACAATCACCTTCGCGTACCTCCGGCAATGGGCGATCCCATGCAAAGGTATCGGTTTCGCAAATGTACCCCACAACCGAATAGTTCTGCTTGGGTCCATCGGGATTCGATACATTGAGAATGTGGTGATAGGCGTCGTAAAACATGGGCCTGATAAGGTGGTTCAAACCACTGTTAACAGCAGCAAAAGTGGTCACAGGGGTCTGCTTCACTGCATTCACCTGCACGCAAAAGAAACCCGCCTCGCTAACCAAAAATTTTCCGGGCTCAAAAATTAAATCGAGTGGCTTGCCGTAGCGGGCACAAAAAGCGTTGAAATCGGCCGAGATAACGGCTCCCAACTTTTCGATATCGGTTGCATAGTCGCCCGGCTTATAGGCCACCTTAAACCCGCTTCCAAAATCGAGAAATTCCAACTCCTTAAAGCGCATTGCTACCGAAAAGAGGGCATCTGCGCTCTTTCGGAAGACCTCCGGGTCGAGAATATCGGAGCCTGTATGCATGTGAAGTCCAATCACTTTTATGCCAAAGCCTTCGGTAGCGGTTACCAGCTGATCGAGAAAGTCGACCGAAATGCCGAATTTCGAGCCTTTGTGGCCCGTCGAGATTTTAATGTGGCCGCCACCCATCACATGAGGGTTAATCCGGATGCAAGCCGGAACCGAATTACCGAACCTTTTGCCAAACTTTTCGATAACCGAAAAATTATCGAGGGTTACTCTAACCCCCAGGCCCACAACCTCCTCAATTTCGGAAAACTCCACACCGCTCGGGGTAAAGAGAATCTTACCCGGGTCGAACCCGGCGGCAAGCCCCATCTTAACCTCACCCAGAGAAACGGCATCGAGACCCGCACCCAGGCGGTTAAACAACTTGAGAATGTTAATGTTTGTAAGAGCCTTACAGGCAAAATTGAGCCTGAGGCCCGGCACGGCAAAGGCCGATATTAAGCGGTTGTACTGCTCTTCCATCTTTTCGCCATGGTACACATAGAGCGGACTTCCGTATTTCTGAGTAAGATCGGTAAAAGGGAGCATAGAAATATTATTGCAATTGGTTCTTTACATTTTCAATAGCGGGCATGAGCCCTTCGGTAACTTTTCCTCCGGCGGTGGCAAAAAAGGGCTGCCCTCCACCCCCGCCGTTCATAATCTTTGCCGCCTCCCTGATGATTT
Organism: uncultured Bacteroidales bacterium; assembly: GCA_964349835.1. GTDB lineage: Bacteria > Bacteroidota > Bacteroidia > Bacteroidales > UBA4181 > JAQVSH01. Next base: position 53,070 of record CAYGID010000004.1, read on the forward strand.
GCGAGGCACTCTTTCCTTCGGCAACCAAGGCATCGGAAAGCATCACTGCCAGTTCGGGTTTCCCGTTGAACACCCTGCCGGCAACAAATGCCAGTTTCCCCTTCTCGGCCCTGAGCATAAAGGCAATATTCTTCACCAGTTCGGGCGTTGCCTGATCCGACTTCCACTCCAGAAGCCTTATGCCGTTTGGCAACAAAACAGCACCTTCGAGTAAACTTTTCTTCAACGATTCGGCCTGGATCTGCATAAAGGAATCGGCCTGCTGCTTCATCTCCTGGTTGTCGGCCATCATCTTTTGAACCGCCGATAATACATTGGGCGACCCCGGGAAGAGCGAACGAATCTCCTTCAACAGGTCGGCACTTTGGGCTATCAACAGCTCGGCACCCTCGCCGGTGCAGGCTTCTATGCGCCGAATTCCGGCAGCAACAGCCGATTCGGAGGCAATCTTAAAATAGCCTATTTCGCCGGTTGCCGACACATGGGTTCCCCCACACAACTCCACCGAGTTGTCGAAACGAATTAACCGAACCTTGTCGCCATACTTTTCGCCGAACAGGGCCATAGCCCCCAAGTCGCGGGCCTCCACCATAGAAATTTCACGCCGCTCGTCAAGAGGCGAGTTATCTCGAATATAGCCATTTACCAATGCTTCGGCAGCCTGCAGCTCGGTTTCGGTCAGCTTCTGAAAATGCGAAAAATCGAAACGGAGGTAATCGGCCGAAACAAAAGAACCTTTTTGCTCCACATGTGCACCGAGCACCACACGAAGGGCCCTTTGCAGCAGATGCGTTGCAGAGTGATTAGCCTGAATCTGTTTCCGGTGCCGGGCATCTACCTCGGCCATAAAGGGGAGATCAAGCCGGTTGGGCAGCGACTCAACTAGATGTATATGCAAATTATTCTCCTTTTTGGTATCGATTACAGGGCATTCGAATCCTTCGCCCCGAACTACCCCTTTATCGCCCATCTGACCACCGCTTTCGGCGTAAAAAGGGGTCTTATCGAAAACCAACTGATAGAGCTGTTTCCCTTTGGTTTTCACCATCCGGTAGCGTGAAAGCCGGGCTTCGCACCTAAGGGTATCGTATCCCACAAAGAGCGGCTCCTCACAAGCCGATAACTCAATCCAGTCGCCTGTATCGACGCTGGCATCGGCACGCGAACGTTGCTTTTGCGCCTCCAGATGGAGCGCATACTCCTTTTGATTATAGGTAAGATGGTTTTCGCGAAGAATCAATTCGGTGAGATCGAGAGGAAAACCAAAGGTGTCGTAGAGTTCAAAAACCACCGCACCGTCTACTTCGGTTTTGTTCTCGGTACGGCACTTACCTACAATCGTATCAATAAGTCTGAGCCCGGTTTCGAGCGTATGCAGAAAAGAGTTCTCCTCCTCCTTAATCACTTTGGAAATCAGATCCTTCTGAGCTATCAATTCGGGATAAGCATCGCCCATCACCTCAATTAAGGTAGGAACCAGTGCATAGATAAAGGGCTCCTTCTGCCCAAGGAAGGTGTAGCCGTAGCGAACTGCCCGGCGAAGAAGGCGGCGGATTACATATCCCGCCTTGTTGTTCGAAGGAATCTGACCATCGGCAATCGAGAAGGCAATGGCACGCAGATGATCGGCCACCACACGCATAGCCACATCGGTTACCTCGTTTTCGCCATATTTCTTACCCACCAGCAGACCAATTGCCCCAATGATGTCGGCAAAAAGATCGATATCGTAATTGGAGGTTTTTTTCTGAATCACGCGACAAAGACGTTCAAACCCCATTCCGGTATCCACATGGCAAGCAGGAAGACGCTCCAACTGCCCCGAAGCCTTACGGTTAAACTGCATGAAAACCAGATTCCAAATTTCAATCACCTGAGGATCACTCTGATTAACAAGGCTGCAACCGGGAACTGCCAAACAATCGGCCTCCGAACGCGAATCGTAATGAATTTCAGAACAGGGACCACAGGGGCCGGTATCGCCCATCTCCCAGAAATTATCTTTTTTGTTTCCCAACAGAATACGCGACTCAGGCAGATGCTTTTTCCAGAAACCAAAGGCCTCCCGATCCATCTCGAGGCCATCTTCGGCACTGCCCTCAAATACAGTTACATAGAGACGATCCCTGTTTATCTTTAACACTTCGGTAAGATACTCCCATGCCCAGTCGATAGCCTCCTCCTTAAAATAGTCGCCAAACGACCAGTTACCCAACATCTCAAACATGGTATGATGATAGGTATCGTGCCCAACCTCCTCAAGGTCGTTATGTTTTCCACTTACACGCAAACATTTCTGACTATCGGCCACGCGAAGCGATTTGGGGGGCGTATTGCCCAAAAAAATCTCTTTAAAGGGGTTCATCCCGGCATTGGTGAACATGAGGGTGGGATCGTTCTTAACCACCATAGGAGCTGATGGAACAATTTGGTGTTGTTTCGAAGCAAAGAAGTCTAAGAAGGATAATCGAATCTCTTTTGTGGTCATCATGCCGCAGATAATCTGAATACTAATCCGTTAAAAAAAACTAATAATACTTTTTGAATTTGGCAAAAGTAATTAATTGATTTAATTTTGGCGACATTCGTTACGCATTAATCGCCCATATCACCCCAATTCTGCAATATGTTAAAGCCCACTTATAGGTTTAATCCCGAGTCGCTGAAGTTCGAAAAGATAACTATCAGTATCAAAGGATTGATTGTAAAGGCCTTTACCTTTTTTACTGCCAGCATCGTTGTGGCCATCGGCTATTACGTGCTTTTTGCCCGATTTTTCGAGTCGCCCCGAGAGATAGTCCTCCGAAGAGAAAACGAACAACTCGTTTTGCAGTATGAGGTAATGGAACGAAAACTAAGCCAGATTGAACTTGTAATCAACGACCTGCAAGACCGCGACGACAACCTCTACCGTGTAATCTTCGAATCGGAACCCATTCCCTCTACTATTCGGAAAGCCGGAACCGGTGGAATGAACCGACTCAGTAACTTCTCGAGCCTGAGCAACGAGAAACTGGTTGTAGAAACCGCCACTAAGATCAATACACTGCAAAAGCAGCTCTATATTCAGTCGAAATCGTACGATGAGCTCATAAACCTGGCAAACAACAAGTCGGCCATGATATCGGCCATCCCCTCTATCCAGCCGGTGGCCAACAAAGACCTGAAAAGGGCAGCTACCGGTTACGGAATGCGAATCGATCCCATTTACAAGGTTCCCCGCATGCATGAAGGGATGGACTTCTCGGTTCCGGTAGGCACCGATGTCTATGCCACGGGCGACGGAGTAGTGGTAGACCGGGGTCGCGACGGCGAATACGGGAATGCCATCGTGGTTGACCACGGATTTGGATATACCACCCGGTACGCACACCTCTCGGCATTTAACGTTGTGAAGGGGCAAAAGGTGAAAAGAGGCGAAATCATTGGCAAGGCCGGAAATACCGGAAAATCGACCGGCCCCCACCTGCACTACGAGGTGCGGAAAAACAACCGCGCCCTGAATCCGGTAAACTTCTACTTTAACGACCTGACTGCCGACGAGTACGCACAACTTGTGAATATCTCAGACAATGCCGGTCAGGCCTTCGACTAAATGCTATTACACTATGCCTTATAAAGAAAAGCGGGTAGAAAAGTTATTCTATTCCATTGGAGAGGTTGCCCAAATGTTCGATGTAAACACCTCTCTTATACGTTATTGGGAACAACAATTCGATGTAATTAAACCCGGAAAAAACAAAAAGGGGAACCGATTATTTACACAGGCCGACATCAATAATTTTCACTTGATTTACCATTACGTAAAAGAGAGAGGCATGACGCTGAAAGGCGCAAAGCAAAAACTGGCCGAAAACTGTGCTTATGCAGTGCAAAATTTCGAAATAGTAAAACGACTCCAAGAGATTCGTTCAGTAGTTCTCTCCCTTCGCGAACACCTCGAATAAACCATCCGACATGCCCCTTCTGAGTGAAATTGCAGACTGTTTTGAAGCCTTGGCGCCCCTTGCTCTTCAGGAGCCCTACGACAATAGCGGGCTGCAGATTGGCAACCCCGCCCTTCAGGTAGAATCGGCTCTGGTAGCCCTCGATCTGAACGAACAGGTGGTCGACGAAGCTTTGGCCTTAGGAGCCAATCTGATTATTTCGCACCACCCTCTCATTTTCAAGGGACTCAAACGCCTCACCCAGGCAACAATGGTAGAGCGAATTGTGCATCGATGCATTTTGCACAACATTGCTCTCTATGCCTGCCACACCAACCTCGACGCCGCCTCGGGTGGCGTGAGCTACCGACTCGCTCAAAAACTTGGCATCGAAAACGGAGCCATTCTTGAACCCCGATCGGGTCTGCTTACCGATGAGGTAGTCAAAGCGTTACGCGACAGTCACCCTTACGAAGAGCAGGCATTCAACCTGTTTCAGATGCAGAACAAAACCCGCGATACCGGATTCGGTTGGGTAGGGCTTCTGCCAGAATCCTGCTCGCCCGAAGAGTTTCTGTTGCAGGTAAAAAAAATATTGGGCACAGGAGCCCTCCGATATTCGACTCTACCTGCGCGCGCCATCCATAAAGTGGCCGTTTGCGGCGGCTCGGGAGCCGAACTGCTTTCGGCAGCCCTGGCTGCCGGAGCTGATGCCTATATTACAGCCGATGTGAAGTACCACACCTTTCAGGAGGCCGAAGGGAGGCTGTTGCTGATTGATGCGGGCCACTACGAAACAGAACAGTTTACAAAAGAGCTCTTTTATGATGTTCTAACCAAAAAATTCAATAATTTTGCGGTTCACATTTCTAAGGTCAAAACCAATCCGATAAATTATCTCTAGCATGGTGAATGATAAGAACAAACCGTCAGAAGTAGCGGAAATCTCAGTTGAGGAAAAATTGCGTGCGCTGTACCAACTACAAAAAGTGCACAGCGAACTCGATAAGATCAACATTTTACGTGGCGAACTCCCCCTGGAGGTGCGCGATCTGGAGGATGAAATTGCCGGGTTAGAGACCCGAATTCACAATTTCATGGAAGAGATTAAGGCACTCGAGACCGCTTTAACCACAAAAAAAACTGACATTCTCAACTCCCAGAACCTGATTAAAAAGTATAAGGAGCAGCAGGACAACGTCAGGAACAACCGCGAATACGACTCACTATCGAAAGAGATTGAGTTTCAGACCCTCGAAATTGAACTCGCCGAAAAGAGGATGAAGGAGTTTTCGGCACAAATCGACGAACGCAGTCAGGCCATACAGAAATCGCAAGAGCATCTCGAATCGAAAAGTGCCGACCTTGTAGACAAACAGAAAGAGTTGGAGGAGATTTCGGCCGACACCAACAAAGACGAAGATCAACTCCACGCAAAGATTAAACAGTTAGAAGATAAAATTGAACCCCGCCTTCTTGCCGCTTATACCCGAATCCGGAACAGTGTATACAATCGGCTTGCTGTAGTTACAGTTCAGCGCGACGCCTGCGGAGGTTGCTTTAATAATATCCCCCCGCAACGGCAGCTCGATATCCGTTCGCGCAAGAAAATCATTGTATGTGAGTACTGTGGACGCATCTTTGTAGACGACTCAATGGCATAGTTCGCGCAGATTGCGCATAACGCAAAGCGCCCCGGCAAGGTTCTCAAAAGAATCGGGCCGGGGCGCTCTGCATCTCCAAAATTTTGATCATCACCGCATATCTACCGTCTCAACTCCGGGATGATCGGCTGCCTGAAAGCGAACCATCACCTCAGTAATCTTTTCGGGCTGCCGGGGTAACTTCAGTCGCAGCATCTGCTCTGCCCCCTCCTTCCGTGTCACCTTCAATAAGAGAGGTAGCGAGCTCTTTTCGTCGATAGTGAGCAACACGGAAACATACCGATGAGTAGTCTTTCGGGGTTTTAGCAACACATCGGCAACCTGCGCACCCTCAACACTCCGGGTACCGGCAAACTGCATATCAAAATCCTTGCTTTGCACATCGAAAAGCTTCAAGGGATTAAAAAGAGTCAGATCTTCGGGATCGAAAAAATCTTCGGCCTTCGAGAGTGTCAGTTCATTGGCATCCTCCAGATACTGAGCAACCTCCTTTCCATCAAAAAACAGCTCCATATCGTCGAGAAGAATTCTGTATCTGCTACCCAGTACAAACAACACCCCTTCTCTTCCGGCCGAAGGGTCGGCAGGAGCCTGGGTCTCGGTTGTTTGAAAAACAAAATCGGCCTTCCAGCCGTTAGGCGAGGCCGTTGCTTTTTTCAACCGGTCGATATAGGCAATGGCCTTTGCATCAGACTGACCGGCAATGGGTTGCAGCGAACCCCAAGAAAAAAGGAGAAAAGAGAGAAAATAAAGAGTAATAACGTTCATGCCGGAATAACTTCTTTTATATGAGGGCGCAACAAATCGCAACAAGGAGAAGACGATTAGAAAAGACCTTTCAAATATTGTTCCAAAGAGGTCTGGTCAACAAACAAAACCTGCCGAGCCTTGCTTCCCTCGAAGGGTCCCACTATATGAGCGGCCTCCAGCTGATCCATAATGCGTCCGGCGCGGGTGTAACCAATCGAAAACTTTCTCTGAATCAAAGAGGTTGAGCCCTGTTGATGCATCACCAATAAGCGCGCTGCATCGGTAAAAAGCTCATCCCGTTTGGAGAGATCAATCTCTTTTACCTCCGACGAACTCTCCTCGCCATAGTATTCGGGCAGTTGCATGGCCGTGGTATACCCCTGTTGCGAACCGATAAAATCGGTAATTCGCTCAATCTCGGGAATGTCAATAAAGGCACACTGCAGACGAATCATCTCCTGTCCCGTCGAAAGCAGCAAATCGCCACGTCCTACCAACTGGTCGGCGCCACCGATATCAAGAATGGTTCTGGAGTCAATCTTCGAAGTGACCCGAAAGGCAATGCGCGCAGGGAAATTGGCCTTAATGGTACCGGTAATGATGTTCACCGAAGGACGCTGCGTGGCTATCACCAGGTGGATGCCCACCGCACGGGCCAACTGTGCCAAACGGGCAATCGGCATCTCAATCTCGCGCCCGGCCGTCATAATCAGATCGGCAAACTCATCAACAATCACCACAATATAGGGGAGATAACGATGTCCCTCGGTGGGCAGAAGCCTCCGCGAAACAAACCGGGCGTTATACTCCTTAATATTCCGAACCTCGGCCAGTCTGAGGAGATCGTACCGGGTATCCATCTCAATACAGAGCGAATTAAGGGTATTGATAACCCGTTGCGTATCGGTGATAATCGCCTCCTCGCCATCGGGCAACATGGCAAGAAAGTGTCGCTCAATTTTTGAATAGAGGGTCAACTCCACCTTCTTAGGATCCACTAGAACAAACTTTACCTGAGCAGGATGCTTTTTGTACAGAATTGAGGTAATAATGGCATTCAGACCCACCGATTTGCCCTGTCCCGTGGCTCCGGCCACCAACAAGTGGGGCATTTTGGTAAGGTCAAACACAAACGTTTCGTTCGAGATGGTCTTTCCCAGCGCCACCGACAGATCGCCCGTTGACTCCTGAAACCGTTTTGAAGCAATAATTGAACGCATGGAGACAATCTCCGGGTTCTGGTTGGGAACCTCAATCCCGATGGTACCCTTGCCAGGCATCGGGGCAATAATACGAATACCTAACGCAGAGAGGCTCAGCGCAATATCATCTTCCAGATTCTTAATGCGCGATATCCTGACTCCCGGGGCAGGTACAATCTCATAAAGGGTAACCGTAGGTCCGATAGTGGCTTTTATCTTCTCTATCTGGATTTTATAGTTCCCCAATGTTTCAATAATCTTCTTCTTGTTGGCCAGGAGTTCCTCGTTCGACACCTCAAGTACAGTAGAGAGATGTTCGTCTAAAAGATCGATGGGAGGCAGTTTATAATGCGAGAGGTCGAGTGTGGGATCATATTCGCCAAAGGCCTCAACTCTTGTGGGGATATGATCGGCAGGTTTGTCTACGGCTCTCTTGTCGGTAACCGTGAGTTCTACATCCTGCGGTACGGGTGCGGTTGCCCCGAATGGCACACCGGAAGAAGCCCTCTGATCGTCGTCGACATCGTCGATTTCTGTTTGAAGGGGCTCCACATCCGAATCGGCCGGTTCGACCGTAAGCAGGTAGGGATCGGGGGTGCGATCCGGAGTATCAACAATTACGGTTGGTAACTCCTTCACCTTAACGCGCGCACCCTTTTTCGACTCTTTTTTATTTGCATCGGCCATGGCCCCCACCAGTCTGCTCTTGAGCCCCCCAATTCGGTTCGACGACCACTTAGCAAAACTTTTGAAGGTTACAAAGAGATAGAAGAACATGACCAGAGCCAGCAACCCGCCAGCGCCAATCACTCCCAGTAGTGCACAGAGCCATTCCGAAATATAGAAGCCATGCAAACCACCCACACCACTCCCCATATATCCCTTTGCCTCACCAAAAAGGTAACCGAGGCTCACAGAGAAGAGAATCATGGAGACCGACGAAAAAAAGAAGGCTTTCCAGATGTGCATTAAAGGAACCCTGAAGAGGCGGAACCCCAGAATGTATAGGAAAAAGGGGATAAAAAAGGCAGGAATGCCAAACCCTTTGTTCATAAACTGCTCGGCCAGCCTTGCCCCCATCTTTCCGGCCCAGTTGCGAACCTCTTTGTCGGTAGCTTGTGTAAAGAGATTTGACCACTCAAAACTCTGATCGTATTTCCAGGTAAAAAAGTACGAAACAAATGCCACCACCAGAAGCGAGGCAAAAAAAAGTATCAAGAGGCCTAAAAAAAGGCGGGTGCGGTTATCCTTGAAAAAAGCTGCAAGTCCACCCTCCTTCTCAATTTTTCGTGATTCGGCCATGACATAGTATGATTTGAACTGCAAAGTTAGTGTTATTCTCAGAAAACAGGTCATTTGGGCAGAAGATTCAATATGGTTACCTTTGGCGAAATTTGAGGGTTTATGGCCAGAGTAGTGATAGGTCTTTCGGGAGGCGTTGATTCGAGCGTTGCTGCCTATTTACTTAAAAGTCAGGGGCATGATGTAACTGCATTGTTCATGATTAATTGGCACGAAACCGAAGGAACCCTGGCGGGCGATTGCCCTTGGGAGGATGATGTAATATTTGCCCGTCTTGTGGCACGGAAACTGGATATCCCGTTCTATGTAACCGACTTAAGTAGCACCTACCGCAAGCGGGTGGTCGATTATATGTTTAGCGAGTACAGTAAGGGGCGCACCCCCAATCCCGATGTATTGTGCAACCGCGAAATCAAATTCGACGTCTTCGTTGAAGAGGCGTTAAAATATGGGGCCGAATATGTGGCTACCGGCCACTATTGCCGGAAGGAGACCCTGCTCACAGAGAAAGGGCCGGTGCACCGTTTGCTGGCCGGAATCGACTCCGGAAAAGACCAAAGCTACTTTCTTTGTCAACTCTCCCAAGAACAGCTTTCGCGCGCGCTTTTCCCTATTGGCAGCCTGCAAAAAAGCGAAGTGAGGGCCATAGCCGAACAACATGGCCTTGCATCGGCCAAGAAAAAGGATTCACAAGGTATCTGTTTCGTGGGAAAAGTAGATTTACCCCTGTTTTTACAACAACAGCTCAAACCCTGGCCGGGCTCCATCCTGGAAATCGCTCCCGAAGAGGTACCCGTTGCCGACTTGAGCCATGATATCTCTTTGCACGAAAAGCTCTTGCGCCTGTCGGAACCCTACAGTTTCGGAGGGTGCCCTGCCCTCAAAGTTGGCGAACACGAAGGGGCACACTTTTACACCATCGGGCAGCGCAAAGGGTTACGAATCGGAGGCAGGGAGCTCCCCTCCTTTGTACTTTCGATCGATGTAGATAATAACATTGTATACACCGGACAAGGCGAAAAGCACCCAGGGCTCTACCACAAGGCTTTACGCATGGATGCTTCCGAAACCCATTGGGTGAGACCCGATTTGCAAATTACCCCGGGCAACTCATTAAAAGTCAGAGCAAGAATACGTTATCGGCAACCCCTTCAGGAGGCCACCCTCTACGCCTATGATACCGACTATTTCCTTGCCTTTGAAACCCCGCAAAAAAGCGTGGCCCCGGGACAGTTTGCCGCTTGGTATGTTGGCGAAGAGGTTGTAGGCTCGGGGGTGATTGCCTGAAAGTTGCTCAAATAGTTTTTTTTTCTTGTTTCTTTTGATTTTTTGAGATTATCTCTATATTTGCCATGTTTTATAACATAAAATGAGTTCTCATGGGTCGAATTAACACCCTTCTCAGCCTCCTCGTGGTGGTGCTCGTCAGCAATAGAAAGCGGATGTGAAAGGTGTTATTTGTATATAACGTGAACAAAAAGCCTTCCTCACACCGCGCGAGGGGGGCTTTTTGCATTATAGCGGTTTCAATAGGGTAGTTAAGAAATATCAACACTAAATTCCAAGATTATGAACGAGCTACGCAGTACACGAAGCACCCAGGGTCGCAGAATGGCCGGAGCAAGAAGTCTTTGGCGCGCCAATGGCATGAAAGAATCGCAATTTGGAAAGCCTATCATAGCCGTGGTGAACTCTTTTACACAGTTTGTGCCCGGACACGTACATCTGCACGAGATTGGACAACAAATTAAAGCGTGGATCGAAGAAGAGGGCTGCTTTGCTGCTGAATTCGATACGATTGCTATCGATGACGGGATTGCCATGGGCCACGACGGAATGCTCTATTCGCTACCCTCGCGCGACCTGATTGCCGACAGTGTTGAGTACATGTGCAATTCGCACCGGGTAGATGCCATGATCTGTATCAGTAACTGCGACAAAATCACCCCCGGTATGCTAATGGCCGCCGTGCGGCTTAACATTCCGGCCATTTTTGTTTCGGGCGGCCCTATGGAGGCAGGCGTGGTTGAAGACAAAAAATTTGACCTGGTAGATGTAATGGTTATGGGAGCCGACCCCTCGGTACCCGACGACTACCTGCAAAAAGTGGAGCAGAGTGCCTGCCCCGGATGTGGCTCCTGCTCGGGAATGTTCACAGCCAACTCCATGAATTGCCTCACCGAAGCGCTCGGCCTGTCGCTCCCCGGAAACGGAAGCCTTTTGGCAACCCACAAAAAGCGCATGCAGCTCTATCACGATGGGGCTAAACGGATTGTCGAAATGGCAAACAGCTACTACTTCGAAGGCAATAACAAAGTTCTCCCCCGCTCCATCGCTTCGAAAGAGGCCTTTATGAACGCCATGACGCTCGACATTGCCATGGGAGGATCCACCAATACCGTACTGCACCTGCTGGCCATTGCCAACGAAGCCGAGGTTGAATTTACCATGAAAGATATTGATGCCCTTTCGCGCAAAATTCCTGTTTTGTGCAAAGTATCGCCCAACAGCACCAAATACCACATGCAAGATGTAAACAGGGCCGGCGGAATTCTCTCCATTTTGGGCGAACTGGAAAAGGGAGGCCTCCTGCATACCGATACGGTACGCGCCGATGGGCTCACACTTCTGGAAGCCATTCAACGCAACGACATTGGCCGCGACAGCGCACTGCCATCGGCCCGCGAGAGAGCACTGGCAGCCCCCTGCGGCGTAAGAAATATGGTTTTGGGATCGCAAGACAACCGCTTCTCGCAGCCCGACATCGATCGTAAAGAGGGGTGCATCAGGAGTATCGAACATTGTTACAACCGCGACGGGGGGCTGGCAGTTCTCTACGGAAACTTGGCCGCCGACGGATGCATTGTAAAAACAGCAGGGGTAAAAGAGAGCCTGTTCCATTTCGAAGGCAAAGCGGTTGTATTCGAGTCGCAAGACGATGCCTGCGATGGGATTCTGGCCGGAAAGGTACAAGCGGGCGATGTGGTGGTGATTCGGTACGAAGGACCCAAGGGCGGCCCCGGTATGCAGGAGATGCTCTATCCTACCTCCTACATCAAATCGATGAAGTTGGGCGAAGTTTGTGCACTCCTGACCGACGGCCGTTTTTCGGGAGGAACCTCCGGACTCTCCATCGGACACGTTTCGCCCGAGGCTGCTTCCGGCGGAGCCATAGCGCTGGTTCGCGAAGGCGATAAAATTGTTATCGATATTCCCGCGAGGAGTATAAATATAGATGCACCTGCCGAAGAGATAGCCCGTCGGCAAAAAGAGGAGGAGGCGCGTGGAAAAGATGCCTTCACCCCGAAGTATCGTCGCCGCGAAATCTCGAAGGCGTTGAAAGCCTACGCTTCGATGGTTGCGTCGGCCGACAAAGGGGCAATCAGGATGATTTAATACACTTAACCTGCACTGACATGATGAACAAACCCACAACAAAACGGATATCCGGTTCAGAAGCACTCATGCTCTCCCTCTTGGCCGAAGATGTTGATACCATTTTCGGATACCCCGGAGGAGCCATTATGCCGGTATTCGATAGTCTGTACGACTACACCGACCGATTCCGGTTTATTCTCACCCGCCACGAACAGGGAGCCGGCCACATGGCACAAGGTTATGCCAGGGTTTCGCAAAAACCGGGAGTAGCTATCGTGACCTCGGGGCCCGGCGCAACCAATATGCTCACCTGCCTGGCCGACGCCATGATAGACTCAACCCCCATGGTCTGCATCTCGGGACAGGTTGTATCGTCGTTGTTAGGCACCGATGCCTTCCAAGAGACCGATATCATTGGCATGTCGATGCCCATCACCAAATGGAACTTTCAGATTACCTCACCCGAAGAGGTACCGCAGGCCATAGCCAAAGCCTTCTATATTGCCCGTTCGGGACGACCCGGGCCGGTCTTGCTCGATTTCACCAAGAATGCACAGTTGGGAATGCTCGATTTCAGCTACGCCCCCTGCCACTTTATTCGCAGTTACGTTCCGTTTCCTAAAGTACAAACCGACAAAATTGCGTTGGCAGCCAACCTGCTGAACCAGGCTCAAAGGCCTATGATTTTGGTGGGACAGGGTGTATTATTGGCTCAGGCCGAAGAGGAGTTAAAGGCCTTCGTAGAAAAAACCGGAATCCCGGCAGCCTCTACCCTGCTCGGTTTGTCGGCACTGCCCACCAACCACCCCCTCAATCTGGGCATGTTGGGTATGCATGGCAACTACGGCTCAAATAAGATGACAAGCCAGGCCGATGTGATTGTGGCCATGGGAATGCGGTTCGACGACCGTGTGGCCCAAGACGTTAAGAAATTTGCCGCGCAGGCGCAAATTATTCATATGGAGATTGATCCTTCGGAGGTGAGCAAAAACATTGCAGCACATATACCTCTACTCGGCGATCTCAAACAGACCCTTCCCCTGCTGACCCGTGCCTGTTCGAAAAACGAGTATCCCGAATGGATGAAATTGCATGCAGAGTATGCCGCCATCGAAGAGGAACGGGTCATCCAACCGCTTCTTTACCCCTCTACCCCCGAAATCAGCATGGCCGAGGCAGTTAGGGTAGTTAACGAACACACCGGCGGTTCGGCTATTGTTGTTACCGATGTAGGTCAACATCAAATGATTGCAGCCCGTTATGCCAAACTGAACACAGCACGCACCTTTATTACCTCGGGCGGGCTGGGTACCATGGGATATGGCTTACCGGCGGCTATCGGGGCCAAACTGGCTTGTCCGGGCAAAGAGGTCGTACTCTTTGTGGGCGACGGGGGCATCCAGATGACCATCCAGGAGCTGGGCACCATTATGGAGTCGAAAGTGGGCGTCAAGATTGTGGTTCTGAACAATGGATTTTTGGGCATGGTTCGCCAGTGGCAAGAGCTTTTCCATGGCGGGCGCTACTCATCGACTCCCATGATGAGCCCCGACTTTATTGCCCTTGCTGCTGCATATGCAATTCCGGGTCAGAAGGTAGAAACACGAAGCGATCTTTCGGGAGCAATAGACCGGATGTTTGCCACCCCCGGCCCCTTCTTCCTGGAGGTTATGGTTGCCAGTGAGGATAATGTGTTCCCCATGATCCCTGCCGGAAAATCGGTCGATGACATCCGGTTTGAATAGAACGATTCACTCTTAAAATGGAAACAGTATGATACAGGAATATACCATCACGGCCTTTTCGGAAAACAGCGTGGGGCTGTTGAACCGGATCACCATTATTTTTACCCGGCGGCGTCTCAATATTGAGAGCCTCACCGTGTCGGCCTCTTCGATTCGCGGCATTCACAAATTTACGATTGTTGTAAAGGCCTCGCACGAACAGGTCGAAAAAGTGACCAAACAACTCGAAAAACTGGTAGAGGTGCTAAGGGCCTATTTCCACACCAATTCCGAAATTATTCACCAAGAGGTGGCGCTCTACAAAGTAAACACCTCCTCCTTGATGATTCCTTCGGCCGTTGAAGAGATTGTTCGGCACTTTAGAGCTCATATTCTGGATGTTACAACCGAATATATCATCTTCGAAAAGACGGGTTACAGTACCGAAACGCAAGAGCTGTTCGACTATATGGATGCCCGTTTTAAGGTTGTACAATTTACCCGCTCGGGGCGAATTGCCGTAACCAAGGATCCTCGCGAAAGACTTACCGACTACCTGCACGAAATGGAGGCAATAGAAAAAGCCCGCTTCAAACAGGGTAGTTAAGCATCGCACCACACAATTTATATTTTTTTTCCTTTCTTTGTAACCTATATTCTTAATTCAATCAAAAATGGCAAAAATTAATTTTGGAGGCGTAATCGAAGATGTGGTTACCCGCGAAGAGTTTACTCTGGAACATGCTCGTGAAGTCCTGAAAAACGAAACTATAGCTATTATTGGCTACGGTGTACAGGGTCCTGCGCAATCTTTGAACATGCGCGACAACGGTTTTAAGGTCATTATTGGTCAGGCCCCCGAATTCAAAGCAGACTGGGACAAAGCAGTTGCCGACGGATGGGTTCCCGGTGAAACCCTTTTCCCCATTGAAGAGGCAGCCAAAAAAGCAACCATCATTCAATTCCTGGTTTCCGACGCTGCACAGCGCACCATTTGGCCGATTCTCAAACCCTGCCTGAAGAAAGGCGATGCGCTCTATTTTTCGCACGGCTTTTCGATCACCTACAAAGAACAGACCGGCGTGATTCCCCCGGCCGATGTCGATGTGATTCTGGTGGCCCCCAAAGGTTCGGGTACCAGCGTACGCCGCAACTTCCTTGCAGGTGCCGGCATCAACTCCAGCTATGCTGTATTCCAGGATTTTACGGGTCGTGCTCAAGAACGCACTATGGCCATTGGTATTGGTATTGGTAGCGGATATCTTTTCCACACTACCTTCGAACAAGAAGTTTACAGCGACCTCACCGGCGAACGCGGTGTGCTGATGGGCGCTCTGGCCGGCATCATGGATGCCCAGTACAATGTACTGCGTGCCAACGGCCACACCCCCAGCGAAGCCTTCAACGAAACTGTAGAAGAGCTGACCCAGAGCCTTATCCGCCTGGTCGATGAAAAAGGTATGGACTGGATGTACAGCAACTGCTCGGCCACTGCCCAGCGTGGTGCTCTCGACTGGAGACCCCAATTCCGCGATGCCGTTCTGCCCGTTTTCGAAGAGCTCTACGCTCGTGTAAAAGATGGTCGTGAGTGCAAACGCGTACTCGATTCTACCAGCGGACCCAACTACAAAGCTTCGCTCGAAATTGAGTTGAAAGAGTTGCGCGAAAGCGAAATCTGGGCCACCGGCACACAGGTAAGAGCGCTCCGCCCCAAACACTAATTCTCACCCCTTCAATAGCCAAAAGGGCTGCCGGTTTTCGGCAGCCCTTTTTGTTTGTGCCTTTAGGCACCGGGCCTAATTGGCTGTAAATACCTCTTTCACAGTATGATAACGTTGGTTTTACAGCGCCTTATCGATAGGGAAAGGCTGTCCGCTCCACGCTTTTTTGGCAGTCCAATCCATTGCCGGAGCCGACCAGAAGGGATCGGTTTCGGGCAATCCCAGCGGCAAAAAGCCGGCGGAGCAGAGATAGAGACTTCCGGTACAGAGGTAGGTTTCGGCTACGCCCGGCTGATGACCGCAAAAACCGAGCTGTAACCACCCCTTGGCATCGTAAGTGCCGGGTGCCTCCATCTGACGCTTCAACACGGCGGTTAAAGCAGATCGTACCTGTGCAGGGTGCACCTCTTTGGGCAGTGCGTGATAGAGCGCGATTTGAGCAAGAGCCTGAAAAGCCCCGATCCGATAGGGGATTGAGCGACCAATAGGGGGATAACTGCCCTCGGGCGAAATGAGCCGCTCCTGAATGGCTGCATAACGTGAGGCACGGCGCAAAGCCTGTTGGTAAACCGACTCCGGAACCATCGCGTGCGCCGACATCACCTTCAGAATATCGACCATCATAGGGTGAATCACGAACGAATTGTAGTAATCGAAATGAAACTCGGGTCCGTCGCCATAAACCCCATCGCCCTTATACCACTCATGGTGGCGGTTAATGGAGTAGTAAAGACGTGCCGAATCGTGTGGCTCACCCACCGTAATAAAAAACGCCTCAATCATCCCCGCAAAAAGGAGCCAATTGCTTTCACCCGGTTTAATCTTCCGCGTTAGTTTGAGAGCTGCTATCACATTCGACTTCTCCTGCGGACTCAAACCACCCCAAAGCTGAACCGGCGAACGCAGAAAAGCATGAGCCAGAAACGCTGCATCAACCAGAGGTTGCCCACCCCGGGTAAAGTTCATGTACTCGGGCGAATTGGGATTGGTTCCGTGGGCAACTGCCTTTCGCGACAAATCGAGCAGCCGGGCACGCTCCTTCCCCTCCGTACTATTGTCGGGGGCAAGCTCAAACCAGGGTGCCATTCCGCACAAAAGACGCCCTACTGCCTCAAGATGGGCATAGTCGGCTCTGTTGGTGCCGGGATGCTCTTCGATAGGCATTTCGGCCTTCAAAGCACCCCTTCCCGCGGCTTCGAGCAAAGGAGAGGCAATCTTCGAGGCGGTGGCCCACCAATAGGCTCTGTCGTTCGATTGGGCCGAAACCGAAATAACAGCTGTCGAAAAAAGAAAAAGCGCGAAAAGCGATACAAGGGTACAAGTCCTTCTCATAACTACAACAATTTACTGGCAAGATCGGCCAACGGGCTTCTCTCGCCTTTTACCAACGTAATGGATGCAAAGATATTCTGACCCTGCATCTTATTAATCAAGTACGACAAGCCGTTCGACTGCGAATCGAGATAGGGAGAGTCAATCTGATCGATGTCGCCCGTAAAGACAATCTTGGTATTGGCACCGGCCCGGGTAATGATGGTTTTCACCTCATGAGGGGTAAGGTTTTGCGCCTCGTCCACAATAAAATAGACATCCGATAAACTACGCCCCCTGATAAAAGCCAGTGCTGAGAGAACCAGCCTGCCCGAACGCTGCATATCTTCGATTTCGCGCAGCTCACCACTTCCGGGCCGCAGGTTGTTCTTGATTACCGAGAGATTATCGAAAAGCGGCTGCATATAAGGGTTGATCTTGTCGTCGGCACTGCCCGGGAGAAAACCCAAATCGCGATTTGCCAGCGATACAATGGGGCGTGCAAGATAAATCTGCTGGTAATTCTTATTCAGCTCCAGAGCAGCTGCCAGGGCCAGGAGGGTCTTTCCGGTTCCTGCCTTTCCTGTAATAGCCACCAGTTCAATCTCGGGATCAAGCAACGCATCAAAACAAAAGGTCTGTTCCATATTGCGCGCCTCAATACCAAAACAGCGATGCTTCTGCACCAGATCCATTGCGTGATGAATGGGATTGTAATGGGTTAGCGCAGAGGAGCTGCCGCTTTCTAACAGGCAATAGGTATGTCCTTTGGGAAGTGCCCCCCCTCTGGCCTCACGAAAGGGCACCCTCTCTCCGGCATACAAACGCTTTATCACCTCGGGACTAACCCGCTTAAAGGGCTTAACCTCATGGGTCAACTCCTTGATATTTTTGACCTTATCTGAAGTATAATCCTGCGCCATGACCCCCAGCGCTTTTGCCTTCATCCGCATGTTGATATCCTTCGAAATCAAGACAACCGAGCGGTCGGGATTCTTGTCGCGAATATACTCGGCAATAGCAATAATGCGATGGTCGGGAATCGGATCGGGAAAAGAGGTTTGCAGCAACTCCGAGCCTGGATGACCGGGTTCTACAAAGAGGTGTCCCATCCCCTCACCCAGTGAAATTCCCTTTGTGAAGAGCTCCTGCCCCGAAAAACGATCCAGAATACGGGTAAACTCCCTGGCATTAAAGTTAAGCTGGTCGTTTCCCTTCTTTACATTGTCGAGCTCCTCCAAGAGGACAATAGGCAGAACTACGTCATTATCCTGAAAATGCTTCAGACAGTTATAATCATGCAGCACTACATTGGTGTCGAGCACAAAGATTTTGGTGACTCCCTTACTCATAATTGGGCGATTTAGGTTAATTTTGCAATAAAGTTAGTGCTTTTGTGGAGGAATATCCGGTATTTAACAAATTTTAAAATCAAATTTCATGGATGCCTTGACCTGTCTTCTCACCCGGCGGAGTGTACGAAGATATTCCGACCAACCGGTATCCCGGCCCCTTGTCGAGGATATCATCCGCTACGCGATGTATGCCCCCTCTGCAAAGAATACCCGCCCCTGGCACTTTGTGGTCATCGACAAACGGGAACTTCTTGAAGCGGTGGCCGATTTCCATCCTCATGCAAAAATGTTGTTGACGGCTCCTTGTGCCGTTGCAGTATGTGGCGACGAAACCGAATCGAACACCCCCGAATATTGGCCTATCGATTGTGCCGCCGCCGCGCAGAACCTGCTCCTGGCGGCTCACGCACAGGGTCTGGGCACCGTTTGGCTTGGTATCTATCCCCGGCCCGAACGGATGGAGAACCTTTCGGAGCTGCTAAGCCTTCCCCCGCATATTCACCCCCTGACGCTTGTGGCTTTAGGCTATCCCGAAAAGGAGATGCCCGCTGTTTCCGACCGGTTCGACCCGAATCGCGTACACTTCAACGGTTTTTAACCTATGACTCCGGAAGAGACGCTCGATTATCTCTACCGTCGGTTTCCGATGTTTCAGACAGTAGGCAAAGCAGGTTATAAACCGGGGCTTGAGGCCATTTTTGCATTGGATAGCCATTACGGTTTTCCCTCCTCTCAATTTCGGTGTATCCATGTGGCCGGCACCAACGGCAAGGGTTCCGTTTCGCACATGCTTGCCTCCATACTGCAGGAAGCCGGCTTCAAGACAGGGTTGTTTACCTCGCCCCACCTGAAGGATTTCAGAGAGCGGATTCGGATTAACGGACAAATGATTTCTAATCAAGAGGTTGTATCGTTTGTAGAGTTGGGTCGCACCTTCTTTGAGGCACTCCAACCCTCCTTTTTTGAGGTGACTACCGCCATGGCCTTTCACCACTTTGCCCAACATGGGGTAGATGTGGCGGTAATTGAAACCGGACTGGGAGGCAGGCTCGACAGCACCAATATTGTTTGCCCCGAACTTACCCTTGTAACCAATATAGGATGGGATCACATGGCCTATCTGGGCGATACCCTGCCAAAAATAGCCTTCGAAAAGGCTGGCATCATGAAAGCAGGCGTGCCGATGGTGTTGGGCGAACCTGACCCCGAGGTTCTCGAGGTGTTTGTTGCACGTGCCGTAGCGTTACATTCGGAATTGATTGCCGCCACTGCGCACTTCTCTCTGCTCTCAGACCACATCACAGAAGAGGGTACCCGGCAGTTCTGCATTGCACCGGCCGGCAACAAGGAGGCGCCCTTCGTACTGGAGGTCGACCTTGCAGGCGAATGTCAGAAGAAAAACATCATCACGCTTTGCGCAGCCCTCGATGCGCTTCGCAAACAACCCCTCTTCGCAAAGATATTTGCATCAGAGCTGACCCAAACCGCAAAGGCATCTGCATCGGAGCTAACCCAAACCTCCGGAGAAGCGCCCTCCTATTTCGGCCCTGTGGTGGCCCGTGGGCTCAGGCACGCCGCATTGCGTACCGGCTTGATGGGACGTTGGCAGCTCTTGGGAAAAG
>CAYGID010000005.1:0-66233 GCA_964349835.1 uncultured Bacteroidales bacterium
CAGTTGTCGCAGTTTATGGATCAAACCAACCCGTTGAGCGAAATCACCCACAAACGTCGTTTGTCGGCTCTCGGGCCCGGAGGACTTTCGCGTGAACGTGCCGGTTTTGAGGTGCGCGACGTACACTACACCCATTACGGCAGGCTCTGCCCTATTGAGACCCCCGAAGGTCCCAATATTGGTTTGATTTCTTCGCTTTGTGTGTATGCAAAGATTAACCACCTTGGCTTTATTGAAACCCCCTATCGTCTTGCTAAAGATGGAAAGGTAGACCTTTCGTTAGAGGGGGTTAAGTATCTCAGCGCTGAGGAGGAAGACGATATTATTGTGGCCCAGGCCAATGCCCGCATCGATGATGAGGGTTACTTTGTTGATCAAAAGGTTAAATCGCGGTTGGAAGCCGATTATCCCCTCTCCGAGAAAGATGAGGTGCAGATGATGGATGTGGCTCCCAATCAGATTGCTTCGATTGCTGCATCGCTGATTCCCTTTTTGGAACACGATGATGCCAACCGTGCCCTGATGGGTTCCAACATGATGCGCCAGGCTGTACCGCTTCTTAAACCCGAGGCTCCTATTGTGGGTACCGGTTTGGAATACAAGATTGCCAAAGACTCCCGCCTTTTGCTGGTGGCCGAGGGCAACGGTGTGGTTGAGTATGTGGATTCCTCCCGTGTGGTGATTCGGTACGATCGTACCGACGAAGACCGGTTCCTCGATTTTCAGGAGGATTCGCGTGAGTATCTCCTTACCAAATTTGCCAAGACCAACCAAAATACCTGTGTAAACATTAAACCTCTCGTAAAGAAGGGCGATCGGGTAAAATCGGGCGATATTCTTACCGAAGGGTATGCCTCACAGGGTGGTGAACTGGCTTTGGGTCGCAACCTGAAGGTGGCTTTCATGCCCTGGAAGGGTTACAACTTTGAGGATGCCATTGTACTGTCGGAAAGGTTGGTGAGCGAAGATGTCTTTACCTCCCTGCATATCGATGAGTATCTGGTAGAGGTTCGCGATACCAAACGCGGTTTAGAAGAGCTTACCTCCGACATTCCCAATGTAAGCGAGGAGGCCACGCGCAACCTCGACGAGAACGGGTTGATTCGCATTGGTGCTCATGTGGTTCCGGGCGATATTCTGATTGGAAAGATTACCCCTAAGGGCGAGTCCGATCCTTCGCCCGAGGAGAAACTGCTCAGGGCCATCTTCGGCGATAAGGCCGGCGATGTGAAGGACGCCTCTCTCAAAGCACCGCCATCGCTTTATGGTGTGGTGGTCGACAAGAAGCTCTTTTCGCGCTCGGTGAAAGATAAAAAAGCGCGTTCGGCCGAGAAAATATTGCTTCAGAAGCTCGAAGACGATTTTTTCCGTAATACCGGTGAGTTGAAAAACAAACTGGTGGAGAAACTCTTCTCTATCCTGAACGGCAAAACTTCGCAGGGTGTAAAAGATTACTACAATGTGGAGGTGGTAGCCAAAGGGGTGAAATTTACCCAGAAGGTTCTGATGGATATCGACTATTCGGTTGTGAATCCTCACAAGTGGACTGTCGACAAGCAGAAGAACGAGCAGATTGAGACGTTGATGCACAATTACAACCTGAAGTTCAGGGAGTACGATGCGCATTACAAACGCAGTAAATATAACATTACCATTGGCGATGAACTGCCTGCAGGCATCGTTCAGTTAGCCAAGGTCTATATTGCCAAGAAGCGGAAAATCAAGGTGGGCGACAAGATGGCCGGACGCCACGGAAACAAGGGTATTGTATCGCGCGTGGTTCGTGCCGAGGATATGCCCTTCCTGGAGGATGGAACCCCTGTTGATATTGTGCTCAACCCCTTGGGTGTACCTTCGCGTATGAACTTAGGACAGATTTACGAAACGGTGTTGGGATGGGCCGGTAACCAGTTGGGTGTTAGGTTTTCGACCCCCATTTTCGACGGTGCATCTATGTCGGAGATCGATTTCTGGACCGATAAAGCCGGCATTCCCCGTTATGGTCGCACATTCCTGACCGACGGCGGTACGGGCGAGCGTTTCGACCAGCCTGCAACAGTAGGTTTCATCTATATGCTGAAGCTGGGTCATATGGTCGATGATAAGATGCACGCCCGTTCTATTGGACCCTATTCGCTGATTACGCAGCAGCCGTTGGGCGGAAAGGCCCAATTCGGCGGTCAGCGTTTTGGTGAGATGGAGGTTTGGGCACTCGAAGCGTTTGGTGCCTCGAACATCCTTCAAGAGATTCTTACCGTGAAATCGGACGATGTCATTGGCCGTGCCAAGACCTACGAAGCCATTGTGAAGGGCGAACCGATGCCTCATCCGGGAATTCCCGAATCGTTCAATGTATTGCTTCATGAATTGAGAGGGCTTGGATTGAGTATCAATCTGACTTGACATAAAATTTGCGCCGGGAGGGATTTTTCCTCCCGGCAGCAGGTTTTACGGAATGCGAATACGGGTGTTAACCACATATAATTGACACACTATGTCATTTAGAAAAGAACCAAAAGTAAAAAGCAATTTTTCCAAAATCAGTATAGCCCTGGCGTCGCCCGAAGAGATTCTGGAACGCTCGAGTGGCGAAGTTCTCAAGCCCGAAACCATTAATTACAGAACCTACAAGCCCGAACGTGACGGACTCTTCTGTGAAAGGATTTTTGGACCTGTAAAGGACTACGAATGCCATTGCGGAAAATATAAGAGAATACGTTACAAGGGAATCGTTTGCGACCGTTGCGGTGTAGAGGTTACCGAGAAGAAGGTTCGTCGCGAAAGGATGGGTCATATCCAGTTGGTGGTGCCGGTGGCTCACATCTGGTATTTCCGTTCGCTACCTAACAAGATTGGCTATTTGCTGGGGTTGCCCACCAAAAAGCTCGATGCCATTATCTATTATGAGCGTTATGTAGTGGTTCAGGCCGGTATTAAATCGGCCGACGGAGTGCGCGATCTGGACTTCCTCACCGAAGAGGAGTATATGGCTCACATGGAGAGCCTTCCCCGCGAGAATCAAATGCTCGACGACGAAGATCCCAATAAGTTTATTGCCGACATGGGTGCTCCTGCACTCTACAAGCTACTCGCCAAGACCGACCTCGATGAGTTGTCGTACCGTCTGCGCGACCAAGCCAGCAAGGAGACTTCTCAGCAACGTAAGAGCGAATCGCTTAAGCGTCTGCAGGTTGTTGAGGCTTTCCGCGAATCAAAGAATATTAACCGCCCCGAATGGATGATTGTGAAGGTTGTGCCGGTGATTCCCCCCGAGCTGCGCCCTCTGGTTCCGCTCGATGGTGGCCGTTTTGCCACCTCCGACCTGAACGATCTGTATCGCAGGGTGATTATCAGAAATAATCGTCTTAAACGACTTATTGAGATTAAGGCGCCCGAAGTGATTCTTCGCAACGAAAAGCGTATGCTTCAGGAGGCGGTCGATTCGCTGTTCGACAACTCCAGGAAGTCGAATGCGGTGAAGACCGATGCCAACCGTCCGTTGAAATCGCTCTCCGACAGTTTAAAAGGTAAGCAGGGTCGTTTCCGCCAGAACCTTTTGGGAAAGCGTGTTGACTACTCCGCTCGTTCGGTGATTGTTGTAGGTCCCGAATTGAAAATGCATGAGTGCGGGTTGCCCAAAGATATGGCTGCTGAACTTTACAAGCCTTTTATTATCAGGAAGTTGATAGAAAGAGGGATTGTAAAAACGGTGAAGTCGGCCAAGAAGATTGTCGACCGTAAGGATGCTGTGATTTGGGATATTCTTGAGAATGTTCTGAAAGGCCATCCTGTGTTGCTAAACCGTGCTCCTACGCTCCACCGTTTGGGTATTCAGTCTTTCCAGCCTAAGTTGGTTGAGGGTAAAGCCATTCAGTTGCATCCTCTGGTTTGTACCGCGTTCAATGCCGACTTCGACGGCGACCAGATGGCTGTGCATCTCCCTCTGGGGAACCCTGCCATTCTGGAGGCTCAAATGTTAATGCTTGCCTCGCACAATATTCTTAACCCTGCCAACGGAGCTCCCATCACGGTGCCTTCGCAAGACATGGTTTTGGGTCTCTATTATATTACCAAAGAGCGCAAGAGTAGCCCTCAATATAAAGTGAAGGGCGAAGGGCTGGTTTTCTATTCGCCCGAAGAGGTAACCATTGCCTATAACGAAAAGAAGGTCGAACTGCATGCCGGCGTCAGGGTTCGCCTCGATACTATTGAGGATGGAAAGCCTGTTCGCAAACTGATGGAAACCACGGTGGGACGTGTGATTTTTAACGAATCCGTTCCCAGGAAGGTGGGCTACATCAATGAGCTGCTTACCAAGAAATCGTTGCGCGATATTATTAGTCTGGTATTGAAGATAACCGGTACGGCTCGTACGGCGCAGTTCCTCGACGACATTAAGTCGTTGGGTTACCAGATGGCTTTCCGCGGTGGTCTTTCTTTTAACCTCGGTGATGTAATTATTCCCGAAGAGAAGAAAACTCTGGTGAAGGAGGGATATGAACAGGTTGATGAGGTGTTGCTGAACTACAGCTCCGGTTTTATTACCAATAATGAGCGTTACAACCAGATCATTGACATCTGGACGCATACCAATGCCAAACTCACCAATATTCTGATGAAGCAGTTGGCCGAGGATAATGGCGGATTTAACGCGGTTTACATGATGCTCGATTCGGGCGCCCGCGGTTCGAAAGAGCAGATTCGTCAGCTTTCGGGTATGCGTGGTTTGATGGCGAAACCCCAAAAATCGGGTTCAACCGGTTCGGAGATTATTGAGAATCCTATCTTGGCCAACTTTAAGGAGGGACTTTCGGTTCTTGAGTATTTTATCTCTACCCACGGTGCTCGTAAGGGTTTGGCCGATACGGCGCTCAAAACGGCCGACGCCGGCTATTTGACCCGTCGTTTGGTTGATGTGTCGCAGGATGTGATTATTACAGAGCCTGACTGCGGAACGCTCCGCGGTTTGGTGGCAACCACTATCAAGAAAAACGAAGATGTGGTTGAAACCTTATTCGAGCGTATTTTGGGCCGGACTACGGTTCACGATGTGTACCACCCTTTTACCGGCGTACTGCTGGTAGCCTCTGGTGATGAGATTACCGAGGATATTGCAAAAGCCATTGAAAATTCGCCTATCGAACAGGTTGAGATCCGTTCGGTGCTGACCTGCGAATCGAGAAAGGGTGTTTGTGCTAAATGTTATGGCCGCAATTTGGCCAACGGGCGCATGGTTTCCATGGGCGAAGCGGTGGGTGTAATTGCTGCCCAGTCTATTGGTGAGCCCGGTACCCAGCTTACTCTCCGTACTTTCCACGTGGGTGGTGTGGCCGGCGGTGTTTCGGCCGACTCACGGATTTTGACCAAGTACGAAGGAACGGTTGAGATTGAAGAGTTGCGTATGGTTGAACGTACCAACGAAGCTGGCAATCCTTTCTGGATTGTTGTAGGACGTTTGGCAGAGTATCGCCTCATCGACAAGAATACCGGCATTACCCTGTCGACTCAGAATATCCCCTACGGTGCTACGCTCTTTGTACAGCCCGGTCAGGATGTGAAGAAGGATACGTTGGTTTGCCAATGGGATCCCTACAATGCAGTGATTGTTTCGGAAGTACCCGGAAAGGTCTCTTTCGACCACTTGATTGAGGGGATTACCTTCCGCGAAGAGTCGGACGAGCAGACCGGTTATACCGAGAAGGTGATTGTGGAGTCGCGCGATAAGACCAAGAATCCTGTGGTTCATATTCTTTCGTCCGATGGCGAGGTGCTTCGCACCTATAACCTGCCCCTTGGGGCACACGTTTCGGTTGATGAAGGGGCTACTGTTACTGCTGGCGATATCTTGGTTAAGATTCCGCGTGCAGTTGGCAAGTCGGGCGATATTACCGGGGGTCTTCCCCGTGTTACCGAGTTGTTTGAGGCGCGTAATCCTTCGAATCCTGCCGTTGTGTCGGAAATCGATGGTGAGGTCAGCTTTGGTAAGATTAAGAGAGGTAACCGCGAGATTGTGGTGACTTCGAAAACCAATGAGGTGAAACGGTATCTTGTTCCGCTCTCGAAGCAGATTCTGGTACAGGAGAGCGATTATGTCCGCGCGGGCTTGCCCCTCTCCGATGGTGCCGTTACCCCTTCCGACATTCTGGCTATCAAAGGTCCCACAAAGGTTCAGGAGTATATTGTAAATGAGGTTCAGGAGGTATATCGCTTGCAGGGTGTGAAGATTAACGATAAGCACTTTGAGGTAATTGTACGCCAGATGATGCGGAAAGTTGAGATTCAGGATCCCGGCGATACACGGTTCCTTGAGAACCTGGTGGTAGACAAGTGGGAGTTCATGGAAGAGAACGACGCTATTTATGGGATGAAGGTTGTTATTGAACCCGGCGATTCAGGTCTGCGTGCCGGTCAGATCATTTCGGCCCGTAAGCTTCGCGATGAGAATTCTGCGCTGAAGCGGCGCGACGCCCGCCTGATAGAGGCTCGTGATGCCGTTCCTGCCACATCGCGTCAGATTCTTCAGGGAATTACCCGTGCTGCCTTGCAGACCAGAAGCTTTATTTCGGCCGCTTCGTTCCAGGAGACCAATAAGGTTCTGAATGAGGCTGCGATCTTTGGCAAGGTAGACAACCTCGAAGGGCTGAAAGAGAATGTGATTGTGGGTCATTTGATTCCTGCCGGTACCGGTTTGCGCGACTATCAGAAGATTATTGTGGGATCGCGCGAAGATTTCGAACGGATGCAGGCCTCACAGGTGGTACCCATTTCGGATGAGTTCGATGATGTTGGTTTAGATCTTGATGTTGAGTAGTATGGAACGTGAACATCCACAGGTGAATCTGAAGCTTTCGGAAGAGGTTGTTGGTGGTGAGTATGTGAATCTCGCCATTATAGCCCATTCATCGAGTGAGTTTGTGTTCGATTTTGCTATTGTTTTGCCGGGTATCGAACAACCGGAGGTGAGTTCTCGCCTGATTATGGCGCCAGAACATGCCAAGCGGTTGTTGTTGGCCCTACGCGACAACATTGAAAAATATGAATCGCAGTTTGGTAAGATCAGGCTGTTGGCCGGTGGCGAAGGGTTGCCGCCTGCCATGGGACCGGGGATACCTACAGCGCAGGCTTAAAGTTTAGTGTTTGTTAGTTTGTTTGGTTGTTAGTTTGGTTGTTTGTTTGTTTTCATTCTGTTTGTTGAGAAAGGGGGCTTCCTGTTGGGAAGCCTCTTTTTTTTGGTGCCTACTCCGAAATGATTGTTAATTTAGAGCCTTTGTTTGTAAGTGGATATGGGTTTGCAAAGGCTAAATTTCCCGCAGTATCCCTTCTCGGTACGGTTGCGTGAGGGGAAAGAGTATGTTTTTGATCGGATTCGTGGCAGATACGTGCGCCTCACCCCGGAAGAGTGGGTGCGACAGCATGTTGTGCGTTATCTGGTTGCGGAGAGGGGGGTGCCCGAAGGCCTTATCTCGGTAGAGAAGGGAGTGGCACTGTACGGTAAGCAGTTTCGGTACGACGCGATGGTTTGTAACAGGGCTATGCAACCGGTGATGCTTGTGGAGTGCAAGGCTCCGGAGATTTCTCTAGGTCAGGATGTTATGCAACAGGTGGCTCGCTATAACTTTTTGCATCATGTGAGGTACCTTTTTATCTCGAATGGTTTGGTACACTACTGTTGCGAAATGGATTTTTCGACCGGTACCTGGCAATTCCTGCCTCAGATTCCCCATTATAGTGAATTGGCGGGCTAGCCATCCGAATCAAAGTGCGCGATTACCAAGAAATGAGGGTTCGGAGTTAATCGGCTACAATAGCCGATAGGGGAGAGTCGAGAAAATATTGGAGAAACACTTCGTCTTGCCACCCTTCGGGGGTCAGAATCCATTTCCGCTTGATGCCGGTTTGCAGAAAGCCCGCATTGAAAAAGAGGTTGAGGCTTTGTCGGTTGTCGGCACGGACGTTGCACCAAACTTGCTGCATCAGGAGCACCTTTTCGCAGTAGCTGAGAAGCAGACGCAGTGCCTCGCGGGCATATCCCTGGCGGCGATCTTCAGGCTCGGCAATCATGATGCCTGTTCCTGCCCTGCCAAAGATGGGTTCATACTCAAAGAGGTCGATGGTTCCTATGGTTTTGTTTTTTTGCAGCGTGGTAATCATGAAGCGAATCTGGCGGGTCTGAAAGATGTCGGCTCTTGAATTACGGATAAATTGTCGAAGTGAATTTTTTGAGAGGGGAACCACTGTTTGGCCGAACTGCCAGATGCCGGGATCGTTTTCCCACCGATATAGCCATTTTGTGTCGGAGGGTTCGGGAGAGCGAAGGAAAATCTTTTCTCCCCTGAGGATGTTTTCCATTGGGCTGTGTTTTTGCAAACCTACATTTTTTTTCAGGAATACAAAACAGCCCGTCCAGGCCTTTGGGGGGCTTGTTCTATTGGTTTTCTTTTGTATTTTTGCCTTTCGCGAATGTCATCTCCGTGCGATTCCGGGCTTTTCGTAACTCCGGCCCATTTTCGGAGTCGGACAGGGCGCTTATGCATAAACCACAGATTGTAAACTAATGGGATTAAAAATTATTGTACTTGCCAAACAGGTTCCTGATACCCGTAATGTTGGAAAGGATGCCATGAAGGAAGACGGTACGGTGAACCGTGCCGCATTACCTGCTATTTTCAATCCGGAAGACCTGAATGCCCTGGAACAGGCTCTTCGTTTAAAGGAGGCGCATCCCGGTACCGAAGTAACTATCCTTACCATGGGGCCCACCCGGGCAGCCGATATCATCCGTGAGGGTCTTTTCAGAGGAGCCGATGGGGGTTATCTTTTAACCGACCGGGCTTTTGCCGGATCGGATACACTTGCCACTTCGTATGCCATTGCCTGTGCCATCAGGAAGATCGGGCTTCCCGATATGATTATCTGCGGACGGCAGGCTATCGACGGAGATACCGCGCAGGTTGGCCCTCAGGTTGCCGAGAAACTGGGTTTCATTCAGGTTACTTATGCCGAAGAGATTAAGCCTGTTAAGGATGGTAAGGTTCAGATTAAAAGACGTATTGGCGGAGGTGTTGAGCTGGTTGAGAGCCCGCTTCCCCTGGTTGTAACAGTAAACGGTTCTGCTCCCGATTGCCGGCCTCGTAATGCCCGCCTGGTGATGAAGTATAAGAAGGCCGGTTCTACTACCGAGCGGCAGTCGGCCAATGAGGATTATCTTTCGTTTTGCTGCCAGCACCCCTATCTGCATATTGAGGAGATTGGCTTCAAGGATATCGATGCAAAGATTGAGGAGTGCGGCCTTTCCGGTTCGCCCACCAAAGTGAAGAAGATCGAGAATGTGGTTTTTCAGGCAAAAGAGTCGATGGTGCTTTCCGCTTCGGTTAACGATATCGACAAACTGATGAGAGAACTCATTTCGAATCATACCCTGGGTTAACCCGGGCATTAATGCATTTTATCAACCATACGGAACCGGAAAATTTGTAAAATATGAACAATATATTTGTCTATTGTGAAGTAGAAAACGGGGTGATTTCAGAAGTGAGTCTTGAGTTATGTACGAAAGGCCGCAAACTGGCAAATCAGCTGAATTGTAAACTGGAGGCTGTAGTTCTGGGTAACGGATTATCGGAGGTGCCTTCCCAGATCTTGCCTTTTGGGGTAGATGTGCTTCATCTGGCCGATGACCCACGCCTGGAGCCCTATACCACCCAGCCCCATTCCTCGCTGGTTGTAAAATTATTTGAGGAGGAGAAACCCCAGATTGCTTTGATGGGGGCAACCCCTATCGGTCGTGATTTGGGCCCCCGTATTTCGAGTGCTCTGCACAGCGGTCTTACTGCCGACTGTACTTCGCTCGAAATTGGCGAACACGAAGATAAGAAGCAGAACAAAGTATACACCGACCTGCTCTACCAAATCAGGCCTGCCTTTGGCGGTAACATTATTGCCACTATCATCAATCCCGATTGTCGTCCTCAGATGGCTACCGTTCGCGAAGGGGTGATGAAAAAGGAGGTTTACAATCTGCGGCACTCCGGAGAGGTTAGGCAATTAGATGTGAACAACTATGTGGTGGCCGAAGATTTTTTGGTTTCGGTGATTGAACGTCATGTCGAAAAGTCGAAGGTGAACATCAAGGGAGCCTCTATTGTGGTGGCCGGTGGCTACGGCATGGGTTCGCGCGAAGGTTTTAACCAGTTGTTTGAATTGGCCTCTGTTCTGGGAGCCGAAGTGGGTGCATCTCGTGCCGCTGTGGATGCCGGATTTGCCGATCACGACCGGCAGGTTGGACAGACCGGAGTTACCATCCGCCCTAAATTGTATATCGCCTGCGGTATTTCCGGACAGGTTCAGCATATTGCAGGCATGCAGGAGTCGGCCATGATTATCTCGGTGAATATCGACCCGCATGCCCCCATTAATGCGCTGGCCGACTATGTGATTGTTGGCGATGTGGGCGAGGTGATTCCCAGGCTCATCAAATCGTATAAGCAGAACACCAAGTAGGGTGGCTTAGTTGTTTCACACTTTAGTAAATTAACCATATGGCAAATTATTATCTAGATAATCAAGATTTGAAGTTTCATCTTCGGCATCCTTTGATGTCGAAAATTGTGACTTTAAAGGAGAATCAATTCCGCGACAAGGATATTTATGCTGAGGCTCCGATCGATGTGGAGGATGCATTAGACAGTTACGAGAAGGTGCTCGAAATTGTGGGCGAGATTTGCGGCGATATTATTGCTCCCAACGCGGCCGATGTCGACCACGACGGTCCCCTTTTGGAGAACGGGCATGTTACCTATGCGCCCGGTACGCAACGGAATCATGATGTGCTTACGCAGGCCGGTCTTTACGGCATGTCGTTGCCCCGACTGTACGGAGGGTTAAACTTTTCGATGACCCCTTATGTAATGGCTGCCGAGCTGGTATCGCGCGCTGATGCCGGGTTTGGCAATATCTGGGGCTTGCAGGATTGTGCCGAAACCATCCATGAGTTTGCCTCCGAAGAGATTAAGAATGAGTATCTGCCCCGCATCCAGCATGGCGCCACCTGTTCTATGGACCTTACCGAGCCCGATGCCGGTTCCGATCTGCAGGCGGTTATGCTGCGCGCAGCCTGGAGTGCCGAGCGGAACTGCTGGCTTTTGAACGGTGTAAAGCGTTTCATTACCAATGGGGATGCCGATATCAAACTGGTACTGGCCCGTTCGGAAGAGGGTACCACCGATGCCAGGGGGCTCTCCTATTTTGTGTACGACAAGTCGCACGATTGTGTGAAGGTTCGCCGCATTGAAAATAAGTTGGGTATCAAGGGCTCGCCTACCTGCGAATTGGTATTCACCAATGCCCCCGCCAAATTGGTGGGCGAACGCAAGATGGGTTTGATTAAATATGTGATGTCGCTTATGAATGGTGCCCGCCTGGGTGTAGGCGCCCAATCGGTAGGGCTTTCGGAAGCGGCCTATCGTGAGGCACTTGCCTATGCTAAGGAGCGGAAGCAGTTTGGAAAGGCCATTCTGGAGTTCCCCGCTGTTTCGGAGTTGCTGTCGATAATCAAGGCCAAGCTGGATGCTTCGCGTGCTATTTTGTACGAAACCACCCGTTTCGTTGATTTATACAAGGCCCATAGTCTGATTTCGCAGGAGCGGAAGCTCGAAAAGGAGGAGCGCGAAGAACTGAAAGAGTTTCAGCGACTGTCCGATTTTTATACCCCCATGCTCAAACTTTTTTCGAGTGAGTATGCCAATCAGAATGCCTATGATGCCCTCCAGATTCATGGTGGCTCGGGATTTATGAAGGATTATCCCATTGAAAGGCTCTATCGCGATGCCCGTATTCTCACCATTTACGAGGGAACTTCGCAATTGCAGGTTGTGGCAGCCATTCGCGGTGTCACTACCGGGGCTTACCTGAAACAAATTCGTGAGTATGAGGCTCGCGACATCCATCCCGATTTAACGGTACTGCGTCAAACGCTGATTGAGATGACGGCTCAGTACGAAGTTGCTGTGAAAGAGGTGGAGGAGATGAAAACTTCCGAATGTCTTGATCTGCATGCCCGCAGGCTAGTGGAGATGGCCGGTCACATTATTATGGGTTACTTGCTGGTACTGGATGCCGATCGGGATCCCCGCTTTATTCGTTCGGCCCGTGTTTTTGTGAAGTATGGTGCTGCCGAAAACAGCTCCCGTGCTGCCTATATTTCGAACTTCAGCCCCTCGGAGGTTGTAGATTACCTCTACGATTTGTAGGAATCTGCTGATCAACCTAAAAGAGGGTGTCTCCGACTTGCGAGACACCCTCTTTTCATTATATACCTTCCTCCCTTCTTCACACAATCGGAATAGGTCGGGGTATTGTACCTCTACCTCTTGTTCATGGCCTCGGCCCCATTTACAATCTCGAGGATCTCGTTGGTAATGTTCGACTGGCGAATCTGGTTGTATTCCAGGTGAAGCTCTTCCAACAGGCGGTCGGCATTGTCGGTGGCCTGCCCCATGGCCATCATCCGGGCCTCGTGTTCGGCCTTAAAAGAGCTGCTTACCATTGCGTGCCACTTGGCGTGCAGAGCTGCCAGAAGGGTTTTTTCGGTTACGGTTTCCAAATCAGGTTCATAAATGGCCCCAAAATGGCGTTTCGGCGAATCGGGCTGTTGGGCGGGCCGAAAGGGGAGGAGCCGAACCACCTCGGGAATAGCCTGCGATCCACCGTTTTTGGAGTAGGCCACATCGAGCGAGAGAATTTTTCCCTCCAAAAAGGCTGTAATCCAGCGGTCTAGAATCTCGCGGTTGGTTTTCTTTGAGGGGAACCCTTGCAACAGTTTAAGGTAGGTTAGGTTGCCTGGCACGGCCAGATCCGAAAAATAGCTCACGGCTTTCTGGCCTATGTAGTAGAGTTCTAGTTTCTTATTCTTCAGCGCATCGGCACAATGTTTACGGATGTGCCGCAGGGTCTCCTTGCAAATATTGGCATTATAGGCACCGCACATTCCCTGTTGAGAAGCAATGCAAACAACAACACGGCGGCCGTTATTGCCCTCCCGTTCGCGGGCAAGGAGAGGGGGCTGTTCTTGCTGAACCACAACGCGGGCTGCCAGCCATTCCAAACGGTTGGCATAAGTCTGATAGTGGGTGGTGGCCAGGTTCACCTTTTGAAATTTGGCAGCCGAGGTCATCTTCATGACACTGGTTATCTGCCGGGTGGTTTCGACCGAACCGATGCGTAGCCTTATCTCCTTGAGCGAAGCCATGGTTAGTGGTTTATCGTGGCAATCACTTGGTGTGCGGTTGCCTCCAGAATGGCTGCCATCGAATCATCGAAAAGGCCTGAGGCAAGTTGTTCCATGAGTTCGGGATGTTCTTCGGAGAGCATCAGAAGGAAATGGCCGCTAAAATGCTTAATCTGGTCCATTTGCAGGGAGCGAAGTAATCCGTGGGTTCCGCAATAGAGCAAGGCAACTTGTTGGCTCACATGGAGCGGTTTGTGTCGCTCCTGTTTGAGTAGCTCCACATTTTTTCGCCCTTTGTCGAGTACGTCGGCAGTATGTGCATCGATTGAGGATCCGAATCGTGAAAAGGCTTCCAGTTCGCGGTATTGTGCCTGATCAATCTTTAGGGTGCCGGCCACCCGTTTCATCGATTTAATCTGGGCGTTTCCTCCCACGCGCGATACCGAAATTCCCACGTTGATGGCGGGGCGTATTCCCGAGTTAAAGAGTTTTGACTCCAGATAGATCTGCCCGTCGGTAATGGAGATCACATTGGTGGGAATGTAAGCCGAAACGTCGCCCGCCTGTGTTTCGATAATGGGAAGTGCCGTAAGTGATCCGCCTCCCTTGACAAGCGGTTTAATCGATTCGGGCACATCGTTCATTTCGCGTGCTATGGTATCGTTTGCAATAATCTTGGCGGCCCGTTCGAGCAGGCGTGAGTGCAGGTAGAAGATGTCGCCCGGGTAGGCTTCACGTCCCGGAGGCCGGCGCAACAGCAGCGAAACTTCGCGATAGGAGACGGCCTGTTTAGAGAGGTCATCGTAGATGACCAGGGCCGGTTTGCCGGTGTCGCGAAAATATTCGCCTATGGCGGCTCCGGTAAATGCAGCGTAGAACTGGAGCGCTGCCGGATCGGAGGCCGGTGCCGAAATAATCACTGTGTAGGGCATGGCGCCATGTTCTAACAGCTCCTCGGCAATGTTCGAGACGGTGCTCCCTTTTTGTCCAATGGCTACGTAGATGCAGTAGACCGGTTTTCCCGCATCGTAGAGCGGTTTTTGGTTCAGAATGGTGTCGATGGCCACACTGGTTTTTCCGGTCTGTCGGTCGCCGATAATCAACTCGCGCTGTCCCCTTCCAATGGGTATCATGGCGTCGATAGCCATAATCCCCGTTTGCAGGGGCTCGTTTACAGGCTGACGAAAGAGGACGCCGGGGGCTTTCCGCTCGAGCGGCATCTCATAGAGAGGTCCGCTAATGGGCCCCTTCCCGTCGATGGGCTCGCCAAGTGTGTTAACCACTCTCCCCAAGAGTCCTTCGCCTGCGGAAACCGACAGAATTTTGTGTGTGCGGCGTACCACGTCGCCCTCTTTGATTTGATCGGACGATCCGAGCAAAACCACGCCCACATCTTCTTGTTCCAGATTAAGCACAATTCCTTTGGTGCCCGATTCAAACTCCACCAGCTCGTTCGAAAATGCGTTGGTAAGCCCGTATGCCCGCGCAATTCCATCGCCAACGGTTAATATTCTACCCACCTCCTCGAACTGAGGCGCATCGTCGAGCCCTTCGAGCTGCCTGCGCAGGATTTCGGATATTTCGGAGGGCTTTATCTCATGATTATTCATACAACTACGCTTTTATAAACCGAACATGTTGCCTTGCAACACCTTAGTGTTTACGAAATGGTGCACGGCTCTCTTTCCGACAGGGCTTTTTGCATGGCCCGGAGGGAGCTCTTCACAGTGGCATCGTACAGTTGGAAATCTATTTGGAGCGAAAAGCCTTCAATGATCTCGGGATCTTGTTGAACCTCCACCTCAATCTGGCTCCCCATAATCTCCTTTAGAACCTTTGTCCAGTGCTCTTTCACCGAAAGATTGGCCGGGGTGGCAATTGTGACGAGAACGTCGCGAATCCCCTTCCATTGTTTGTATTGACGGCTAAAACTGCGGATCATGGTGCCCAGGAAGGCCTCGCGGCGCTTCGCCACAATCAGTTCCAGAAAGGAGCGGGTTAGGGGTTGCAGAAGTGGGAAGAGGTTGATCTTCAGTAGCGCCAATTTTTTTGAGGGTAATGTCCGATCCTGAGTAAAAAAGGAATCGAAGGCCGGAACCTCCAACCGAATCTGCGAAAGGAGCTGCAGATCGCGATAAACCTGATCGGCCACTCCGGCATCCCGGCTTGCATCGAGCAGAGCCCGTGAATAGCGGAGAGCAATCATTCCCTGGTTCATAGCCTTTTCGCGGTTTTGACCTCATCGATCAACTGGTTCATCCAACCCTCTTTTATCGTTTGCGACGAAAGCTCTCTGCGAAGAATCCGCTCAGCCATCTCTTTGGCCAGTGCCGCAGATCCCAGTTTCAGCTCCTCAATGGCAGCCAGCTTTTCGGAGGTAATGCGCATCCTGGCCTCATCGAGCATCTTGTCGGTCATCTGGCGAGCCTCTTTGGCGGCCGTATCCAACATTTTCTTTCGGAGGCTCTCCGTTTCGAGTAGCATCTCTTTCCGTTTGGCCAGCATCTCCTCCATGGCTGTGGCATTTTCGGCTTGCAGCAATCTCATCTCTTCGCGGGTTTGGTCGGCCAGCCGAAGGGAGGAGTCAATTTTCTCTTCGCGTTCGTCGAGCATCCGAAGGATGGGTCCCCATGCATACTTTTTCAGGACGAGCAGTACCAGAAAAAAGGTAAGCATCATCCAAAAAAGGAGTGAGGTTGGACTAATCAGTTCCATGTTTCGGCGAATGGAGTGGCGTTAACTTAAAACAATTAAAAGACATACTACAATGGCAAAGAGGGCAACCCCTTCAATCAAACCGGCCAGGATAATCATATTGGTTCTGATTACCTCTGCGGTTTCGGGTTGCCTGCTGATTGATTCCAATGCAGAGCTTCCAATCCTG
This sequence comes from uncultured Bacteroidales bacterium, assembly GCA_964349835.1. Lineage (GTDB taxonomy): Bacteria > Bacteroidota > Bacteroidia > Bacteroidales > UBA4181 > JAQVSH01. Next base: position 16,110 of record CAYGID010000005.1, read on the forward strand.
CTAATGCCTAAGGCAGCACTCATGGCCGAGAGGCTGGCGCCCAGAGAGGCACCCATTTCGGCCAGTCCGAATCCGAGGGAGGTTCCCGATACAGGATCTACTTGATTGACAACTGCTTGTAAGATGGTAGTTAAGAGCATGATATTTAAATGGTTAGTGGTTATGACTCGAATTTCTGGCAGGGCTTTCCAAAGCCATGCCTACATAGAGTGCAGAAAATAGGGTAAAAATATAGGCCTGAATAAAGGCTACCAAGAGCTCTAAGAAGTTAAGGAAGAGGGTAAATACCAGCGTGAGCGGTGTAACAGCCCATCCATAGGCGGCACCTGCCTCTCCCAGGGTGAAGATCAGGGTAAAAAACGAGAGAATAATGATGTGTCCCGCCGTGATATTGGCAAAGAGCCGGATAGCGAGCACCACCGGTTTGGTAATTACCGAAAGGAGTTCGACCAACGGCAAAATGGGTGCGGGGAATTTAAGTAAAAAAGGGGCACTTCGAGGCCAGAGTACCTCCTCCCAATAGTGCCGACTGCCGCTCAGGTTGGTAACCAAAAAGGTGATAAGGGCTAAACCTGCAGTTACCGAAATGTTTCCGGTAAGATTGGCGCCGCCTGGAAAGAAGGGAATCAACCCCATCAGGTTGTTCAGGAGAATAAAAAAGAAGAGTGTGAGCAGCCAGGGAAGATATTTTGCGGCTCTCTCCTTTCCCATTGCGGGAATCACCACCTCATTCCGAAGAAAGAGGATCAACACTTCCATGGCATTTTGTAATCCCTTGGGCGCTTGCCCTGCCCTTCGCTTATACTGGCGGGCAATACCAAGGAAGAGTAGCACAATAAGTGCTGATCCCAACCAGAGCGAAGCCACATTCCGGGTAATGGAGAGGTCGAGTGGCTTGTAAGTCGATCCATCGGGGAGTGTTTCTACAATCCGGTTGGATCGACCAAGCGGTTCGAGGTGCAGATTTTGATAGGTTTGTGCGGCGTTATGAAATTGCGACGAGAGGAATAGGTGCCACCCGGAGTGTTTGCTGTAAACAATGGCGGGAAGCGGGATGCCAATCTCCGTTCCTTTCCACGAAAGGATATGCCACTCGCGGGCATCGAGCACGTGTTCCATAATAAGGTCGCCTGCATTGTAAGCTGCCGTTTTGCCGTTCCCGTTTGCTGTTGAACTGCCCGAAGCCGGGAAGACGGCAAAGAGAAGTATCAAAAGCAGAATATATCGAGGTCTCATTGTATAAGGTACTAGCCACTTATTTTGTGCGCTGCTTAGATTTTCTAAAAAGCCATACGCTTTCGGCAACGGAAAAGAGTATATAAACAAAGAAGAGGGTTAAAAGAGCCGGTTGGGCATGGGCTCTGAGAACGAGGCCGAAGACCACCAGCGAAACCATCATGAGAAGGAATTTGGTGACCAATTGTTTGAGAAAGACCGAGACGAAATCCATGTTGTTGGCATCGACCGCCTTGCAGACCACCCCCCCGCAAAAAAGCGTCAGCAGGTAGGGGAAGAGAATTGTCCATAACAGCCCCGGGAATCTGAGATGCGCCATTGGCCCCAAAAAAAGGGAATAGACCACGCCCGTCAGAAGCAACATGATGATTGTAATATACAGAGAGAAACTACGCATCATTACATGAATCAATCCCCATCGGTCGGAGGTTCCATCTGGCAACTTCCGTTAAAAACACAGCCCGGTTCAACAACCAGTCGTCCCGCGTATATTTTTCCTGCCACATGGCAACCCGACTTCATCGACAAAAGGTCGCGGGCATGAATCTCTCCCTCGAACTGGCCAAACAAATCGGCTGTCCGGCAGAAGAGATCTCCTTCTACCCGACCGGTTTCGCCAATCACCAATTTCCCCTCAACATGTAGTGTCCCTTTCAGGAATCCATCGAGCCTGAAGTCGCCCTTCGCGCGGATTTCGCCGGTCATAATAGAGCCGGGAATCAGCTTGTTGTAAGGGTGTAGTTCGGGAGTGAGGTTTTTTGCCATAATGAGAATGTGGTCGCAAAATCTCGGCAAAGCTACAAAAAATGTATAAGGGTTCCAAAAATGGGGGTTTGAGCAGGTAGCGATTTACTAACCGAACATTTTTTTTTGCGGTTTGTGCTTTTTTCGGATAAGGTGTACCTTTGGGGCTGTTTCCGGCGGCGTACCGTCGTTCTCTTTCATAAACTCTCAGCCTCATGAATCTTCTCTTAATAGGATCCGGCGGACGCGAACATGCCATGGCCTGGAAACTGGCGTCGAGCCCCAAACTGTCGAAACTCTTTATTGCCCCGGGAAATGCCGGTACTGCTGCGTTTGGCACCAATGTGCCCATAGCCGTTGATGATTTTGACGGGTTGGCCGAATGTGTGCGAAACAACGATATTGGGATGGTGGTTGTTGGGCCCGAAGATCCCTTGGTGAAAGGCATTCGTAACTATTTTTCTACCGCTCCAGGTCTGGAACAGGTAGTGGTGGTGGGCCCTGATGCCGAGGGCGCTCGTTTGGAGGGAAGCAAGGAGTTTGCCAAGGAGTTCATGTTGCGCCATAATATCCCTACCGCTCGTTACCGCAGTTTTCGCTCCGGCCACCTCGAAGAGGCACGCCTTTTTATGGAATCGCTTCAATCTCCCTACGTGTTGAAGGCCGATGGATTGGCTGCGGGCAAGGGAGTGGTGATTCTTAGCACTATTGAAGAGGCAGTGGAGGAGTTGTCGGCTATGTTTAGCGGGAAATTCGGAGAGGCCGGTAACACGGTTGTGATTGAGGAGTTTCTGCGGGGAATTGAACTTTCGGTCTTTGTGCTCACCGATGGAAAACATTACCTCATTCTTCCCGAGGCCAAAGATTATAAGAGGGTTGGGGCAGGCGACACCGGTCCCAACACGGGGGGGATGGGTGCCGTATCGCCGGTTCCGTTTGCTACGCCTGAGTTCATGCAAAAAGTGGAGGAGCGCATTGTGGTGCCTACCGTTCAGGGGCTGATTAACGATGGAATTGACTACCGCGGTTTCCTCTTTATCGGTTTGATGAATGTAGGTGGCGAACCTTTTGTTATTGAGTATAACGTGCGAATGGGCGATCCTGAAACCGAAGCGGTACTTCCGCGCTTGCAGACCGATCTGCTCGATTTGTTCGAGGCTTTGGGCAACCAAACGCTCGATACCCGTTCTATTAGCGTAGATCCCCGCTTCGTAACCACCCTTGTGTTGGTTTCGGGCGGTTATCCGGGTGCTTACGCCAAGGGTAAGGTGATTTCGGGACTACAGGAGCCCTGCAGCGGCATGATTTTCCATTCGGGAACCCGGTTCGAAGGCGAAAAGGTGGTTACCCATGGGGGGCGAGTGCTTGCGGTAAGTGCCAAAGGGAACACGTTGCGCGAAGCGCTCGAGGCATCGAACCGTTGTGCTGCCAAACTGCAGTATGAGGCCAAATATTTCCGCCCCGATATTGGTTTCGATCTTTTAGATCTTTAGGCTATGCCCAGAAGGGGAATTCGATCGCTAGGGCGTGGAGCCAAATGGGCCATTGCGCTCATGGTTTGTTGCCTTTGGATTCCATTCTTTATGGTGGAGCCTGCGGTTCGGCTGTTCCCGGACTCTCTGTCTCTTGAAAAAGGTGTGATTTTGTTGCTCATAGGAGGACAGGCTCTTTTGCTTAGCCTGCTTTCGCAACGCCATCGTTTGATGGGCGAACGGACTGCTCTGCCGGCCTTTTTCTTTCTTTTTCTGCTCGCCGGGCTGGGTCAGTTCCGATTTAGTATTGTGTCGGCCACCACCGCCTTGTGCCTTTTGGGGGCGCTTGCCTGTCTGCTCGAATCGTACCGCTTTAACCGATTGGCCTATATTATTTTCCCGGCCGGTTGTTGCATCGGTCTGGCAGCCTGGCTTACCCCGCCGATGCTTCTCTTTGTGTTGCTGATTCCTGCAGGGTTAATCTTTTTCAGGGCTTTCAACTGGCGTGAATGGGCTTTCGGCGGACTGGGAATTCTCTTTGCCTATTATTGGGCCTTTGCTCTGTCGTACCTGCTGAATGACTCTTTATGGCCTGTGGTTTCGGGTTTTTCGTCGATACTTTCCGTATTTGGCGCTTTTCGGCTGGTTCCTGTAGATTTGATGACTTATCTCTGGTTTGGTGCTCTTTTGCTGTTGAGTATCGGGGGCATTCTCTTTTATGCCAAGGGGAATGCCTTCTGGAGGCGCGCCTACCCTTTTCTCCTGATCTTTGTACTCATCTCTGTGGCTGCGTGCTGGCTATATCGCTCGTTTTTGCCGGTCATGAGCCATGTGTTGGCTTTTCCGCTGGCACTCTGCTTATCGTTTTATTTTATGCACCTGAGGTCGGATCGCTTTTCGTTTCTGCTTCTGATTATAGGCTTTAGCCTTTTGGTAATCAGATCGCTCTACTATGCTGCCTATCTGGTAGGTTAGGATTTTAAACAGCGCACCATTTTTTCGGCAACTCTTCGCGAAGCGCCGACTCCTCCCGACATCTCTTTCAACATCATGTAATCGGTAAGCATCTGCTCTCTGTAGCCAGAATCGGATAGAATCTTTCGTAACTCCTTCTCAATGGAGAGGGCGAGGTTAAACTGCAAAATCTCTTTTACAACCTCTCTTCCCATAATGATATTCACCAGCGAGAAGTAGGGTATCTTTAAAAAGTGAATTCCAATGTGGTACGAGAGCGCGCTGGTTTTGTAACAAACCACCTGAGGCACTTCGAAGAGAGCCGTTTCGAGCGTAGCAGTGCCCGAAGTGACCACCGCGGCAACAACGTGCTGGAGGAGGGCGTAGGTTTGATGCATCACTATCTTCACATCTCCTTCGAGAAATTGCGCATAGTAACTTTCGTCGATCGATGGAGCCCCAGCAACAACAAACTGGTACTCCGGAAAGGCCTTTGCAGCCTTTTGCATTTCGGGCAGAATCAGCGAAATCTCCTGTTTCCGGCTCCCGCACAGCAGGGCAATAAGTGGTTTTTCCGACAACCCGTTTTGCTCGCGAAAAGCCGCATAGGTTGGCAGTTGGGCTCTTTTCTCGTCGATAGCATCGATGAGCGGATTGCCCTCAAAATGGACTTTGTGGTAGTTGTACTTCGCATAAAAAGCCTTTTCGAAGGGGAAGATGATAAACATCTCATCCACATACTTTTTAATTATCTCTACTCTTGAAGCCTTCCATGCCCAGATTTTGGGCGAGATATAGTAGTAGGTCTTGAACCCTTTCGTTTTGGCAAACTTGGCCATACGTAGATTAAACCCCGGATAATCTATAAAAATCACCACATCGGGTTGCCAGGCCAGAATCTCCTTTTGGCACTCTTCCAGGTTCCGAAAAACAGCTCGCAGGTTTTTCAGCACCTCCCAAATACCCATAAAGGCGGTAGTGCTGTAGTGTCGGGTGAGCTCCATCCCTTCGGCCTCCATCAGGTTGCCGCCCCACCCGCGGAGTTGTGCCTTCGGGTCGGCCATTTTGAGGCCGTGAATCAGGTTCGAACCGTGCATATCGCCCGAGGCCTCGCCTGCTATCAGAAAGTACTTCATGGGGGATAATGGTGAATGGTTAATGGTTAATGAATTAACCATTTATTTCGCTGTGGAGAAATCGTAGGTGCGGAGGGAAGTTATTGATTCGTAGTCGGTGGAATCAACTTTTAGGGGGACAACGGCAACATATCCGTCGTAGAGGGCTGTTTCGTCGGTTTCGGGCGAGGAGGGTTCGGCATTGATGAATTTCCCTTCGAGCCAGTTATAATCGCGGCCGGCCGGATCTTTGCGGGTATCGAAGGTCTCTTTCCAGAAGCCTTGCGCCAGCCGGCAGATTCGGATGCCTTTGATTTGCGATTGGGGTAGATTCGGAATGTTCACATTTAGCAGACACCCTTTTGCCGGAGGGTTCTTCAAAATTTCGGTGATGATTTGTTTCACAATTCCGCTACAGTAGTCCAGGGTGTCGGAAATGTCGGTGTTAAGAGAGGAGAAGGCTATGGAGGCGATTCCATGCAGTGCCCCCTCGCGGGCAGCTGCCACGGTGCCGGAGTAATGGGTGCTGGCGGCAGCATTGCTTCCGTAATTGATGCCCGAAAGGATCATATCGGGCCGTACGGGCATAATTTTGTGTAGCCCAAGTTTGATACAGTCAACAGGGGTGCCGTTGCAAACATAAAAGTTCTCAACCCGGTCCATGGGGTGACGGTGCACCCGCAACGGGCGAGAGGCGGTAATGGCATGCGACATCCCCGACATGGCTTGTTGTGGCGATACAACAAATACCTCTCCCAGGGTGGCCGCCGCTTCGGCAAGCGTCAGCAGTCCCTGAGAGAGATATCCGTCGTCGTTGGTAACCAGTATGACTGGTTTTCGGTTCGCCATTTTATCGATGTTGGGAATAATCGATGTTGAGAATATTAGAGCAGCGAGATGAGTACGCCGGCAGCAACGGCCGAGCCAATCACCCCTGCAATGTTACTCGACATACAATACTGCAACACGTGATTCTTGGGATCGTATTTCAGGGCTATATCGTTGGCTACGCGCGAAGCCATAGGAACAGCACTCAAACCGGTAGCCCCAATGAGCGGATTAATCTTCTTTTTGGAGAGCATGTTGAAGAGCTTCACGCCAAAGATACCGCCAAAAATGGAGACCGCAAAGGCCAGAAAACCGCCCACAATGATCATGAGGGTTTTCGGATCGAGGAAGGTTTCGGAGGTCATGGTTGCGCCTACCGCTAGTCCCAGGAAGATAGTGGCTGTATTCAGAATGGGTCCTGCTGCAGCCTCTGCCAACCTGGCGGTATCGGGTCCAATCTCTTTTACCAGATTACCAAAGAGCAACATACCAACCAGCGGAACTGCCGAAGGAACCAGCAAAGCAACCAGTGTGCCCAGTGCAATAGGGAAGATGATTTTGGTGGCCCGCATGTTTTTAATCTCATAATTGTTCGGGAAGAGTTTGTCTTGCTCCTTCATGTTGATGAGCAGCTCCTTTCTAGAACAGGTTAGACGTACCACGAGCGGGATGATAACCGGCACCAAAGCCATATAGGAGTAGGCGGCTATGGCAATCGGTCCCAAAAGGTGGGGAGCCAGCTTGATGGTAGTGAAGATGGCTGTGGGGCCATCGGCTCCGCCAATGATACCCAGCGAAGCCGCTTCGCGCGGAGTGAAACCAAAGAAGATAGCCGACAGGAGCACCATAAAGATACCCAACTGGGCGGCGGCTCCAAATGTAGCCAACCGCAGATTCCGCAGCATAGGGCCAAAATCGGTAAGCGCACCAACTCCCATAAAGATAATGGGGGGAAGAAACCCGGTTTTGATGAGCAGATAGTAAACAAAACTCATAATTCCGTGGTCGTGGGCAATCTGAAGGATGGTCTTGTCCATAATGCCGTTCTCTTCGGTGGCCTGAACCACATTCATGGCTCCCCCCGGAAAGTTGGCAATCAGAAGTCCAAAGGCAATGGGTACCAGCAACAGAGGTTCATACCGTTTTTTGATTCCCAAGTAGAGAAGCAAAAAGGCGATTCCGTACATGAGCAGCAATTCGGGCTGGGCCACGATATTGCTGAACGCTGTCATTCCGTATAGTTTTTCTATAATGTTCATGGTTAAGGATCCAGATTAAGCTAATGAAATCAGAATATCATCCTCCTCAACCGCATCACCGTTATTAACGGCAATGGATACCACTTCGCCCTCAACATCCGAAGATACGGCATTGTAGGTCTTCATGGCTTCGATATAACCAATCCTGTCGCCGATGTTAACCCTGTCGCCTACCTTCAGCGGAGTTTCGGCGCTGTTTTTGGTGAGGAAGAATTTTCCTTCCAGGGGCGAAATAATGGTTTTCGATGCGGCAGGCGGTGCAACTGATGCCGAAGCTGATGCGACCGGCTGAGTCGACGATTGACCGGGGGTGTCGCTGGTGAGGAAGACTCTGTAGCGCTGACCGTTTACTTCGGCCACAACGGTTTGGGGCAACTCAGCGGTAAAGGCCGGTTGTGCTGTCGGTTGTACTGCCGGTTCGGGGGCTTTGTTTGCCTTGGCTTTGCGGGCAGCGATATCGGCTTCAAACTCGGCTTTGGCTTTGCCCGATTTGTAAGCTTCGTATTGCGCAGGGTGCATGGCATACTCAAACAACTCCTCGTCGTCGGTACCGGTTTCCCACCCTTTTTTCTTCATTTCGGCGCGGAAATGGTCAAGTTGGTCGGGGTAGTGGTCTTGCGGATTATCGTTTTCGAACACACGTCCCTCTTTTTTGGCCAGCGCCAGGATTTCGGGGGCAATTTCGCCCGGAATCTTCCCGGCTTTACCCAAAATCATATCCCAAATATCGTCGGCAATCATAGACCAGCGCTCTTTGCCTTTGAGCAGCTGAACCACATTCATTAACGCCAGATTTTTTACATATTGGCTAAACGGAGTTACCAGAGGGGGATAACCTACTCTCGGCCAAACGTAAGCCACCTCATCGAAGATGAGAATCAGCAGTTGGTCGCGGGTTTTTGGGGGCTGGTTCTGTTTAGCCAGATATTTGTTGATGCTGTCCAGATTGCTTTCGAGGTCGGCCATCAAGCTGCCCATCATTCCGCCGGGCAAACCCGATCCGATGAGTAGAGAGTTCATCAGCCGGTTTTCGGGGCTGATATAGAAACCCAGAAAATCGTCGATAAACTCCTGGGTAAGGGCGCGAACCTCCATGTAAGCCTCCATGTTGATGTCGGGCACTTTGAATCCGGCATCTTGTAACATGGCGTGTACGGTAATCAGATCGGCGTGTCCGGTTCCCCACGAGAGGGGCTCCATGCCTACGTCGATATAGTCGGCGCCTGCCTGACACACCTCAAGGATAGAGGCTACACAGAGTCCGGGGCCGGCATGGCTGTGGTACTGAATGGGAATATGAGGATATTTCTCTTTGATGTTTCGGGTAATCTGACCCAACGATACAGGGCGGCCAATACCGGCCATGTCTTTCAGACAGATTTCGTCGGCGCCCTCTTCGATGAGTTGGAAAGCCAGTTTTGTGTAGTATTCAACGGTGTGAAGAGGCGATACGGTAATGCTCAGCGCAGCCTGCGAAATCATACCCGCCGCTTTAGCGTAATGGATTGAGGGAATCAGGTTGCGAGGATCGTTGAGTCCGCAGAAGGTACGGGCAATATCGGTTCCCTGGGCCATTTTAACTTTATAGAACAATTTTCTTACATCGGCGGGAACAGGACTCATCCGCAAACCGTTGAGCGCGCGGTCTAACATGTGCGTTTGAATTCCTGCATCATGGAAGGGCTTGGTCCACTGGCGCACTGCCTGGTTGGGGTTTTCACCAAACAAAAGGTTAATCTGTTCGAACCCCCCTCCGTTGGTTTCAACGCGTGCGAAGCACCCCATTTTTATGATGGCGGGGGCTACCTTGACTAATTGGTCGACACGGGGTACGTACTTACCCGACGATTGCCACATGTCGCGGTACAATAAACTGAATTTGATCTCTTTCGACATTCTTACACAGGTTTTATTAAGCCGGTTTTACATTTTTTCGATTCGGGTAACTTTGGCACTCCCCTTCGAAAGGGTGTGCACTGCTGCCGAGATGGCAGCCAGGACCGACGGCTGATGCGCCGTTGGGTTGGCGAGGTGATTTCCGGTCCGGGCAGGAGCCTTCTCCTCTTCGTCGGCCGGCAGTTTGTTTACCAGCAGGATGAGGTATTTGCCGAAGACCACAATCAGGAGTAATACCAGAAGCACTGTAGTCATACCCACTGCCAGTAGCATCAGACCTGTTTCCATATCATTTTCCATAGAGCAAAGCAATTAGTGTACATTTAAGGCATATCAGGGCAAAAATACAAAAAAAACTGTTGTAGAGCATGTTTTTCGCCATCAATTAGCCCCAAAACTTCTCGAAAGCGTCCGAATATGGCAACATGTTGCACAAATTGCAGCTGGGCATCAGTTCGGCTTTTTGTGTGTGGAGCCTCTCGGTAGCCGATTTTTTTATAAATTTGCGGCTATTCTTGTGGTAAATAAATTTGACTGAGATGAAAATCGCCTATCAGTGGCTCAAAGAGTACCTGCACACCGATCTTGAGCCCGAAGCGCTCTCTTCTATCCTTACCTCTGTTGGCCTCGAAGTAGAGGGGCTCGAACCTTTTGAGTCGGTAAAGGGCGGATTGGATGGTTTTGTCACGGGCCATGTGCTCACCTGCGAACCGCATCCCAATTCCGACCATTTGAGCAAGACTACTGTCGATATGGGTGGAGGTGTGGTAGTGCCCATTGTGTGCGGTGCGCCCAATGTGGCCGCCGGGCAAAAGGTGGTTGTGGCAACCCTCGGCACCACCATTTATATGGGTAAGGAGAGCTTTCAGATTAAAAAAGCAAAAATTCGGGGCGAAGAGTCGGTGGGCATGATTTGCGCCGAAGATGAGATGGGTATCGGAACATCGCACAGCGGGATTCTGGTACTTGACCCTAACATTGAGCCCGGACTGGCTGCCAAAGATCTGTTTGGCGTTGCCTCCGACCATGTGTTCGAGATAGGGCTTACGCCCAACCGTATCGATGCTGCATCGCATTACGGGGTGGCGCGTGATCTGTACGCTGCTCTGAGTACAAAAGGATATGAAGCCCGACTCACCCGGCCCGATGTTTCTGCTTTTGGTTACGAAAGGGTTTCGGAGCCGGTCGCGATTGAGGTCCGCAATCCGGAGGCTTGTCCCGCCTATTATGGTGTTTCGATAGTTGGGGTAACGGTGAAAGAGTCGCCCGCCTGGCTCAAGAATCGCTTGCTCTCCATAGGACAGAACCCGATAAATAACGTGGTCGATATTACCAACTTTGTGCTGCATGAGCTTGGCCAGCCTCTTCATGCGTTCGATTTGGCTGCCATTTCGCATAAAAAGGTTGTGGTGCAAACGCTTCCCGAAGGCACACGCTTTACTACGCTCGATGGGGTGGAGAGAAGTTTGGGTGCCGGCGATCTGATGATCTGCAATGGCAATGTTCCTATGTGTATTGGTGGGGTTTTCGGGGGTACCGATTCGGGTATTAAGGAGAGTACTACCGCACTCTTTCTGGAAAGTGCCTGTTTCAACCCGGTTTCCATTCGGCGAACTGCTCGCCGTCATGGTTTGAATACCGACGCATCTTTCCGGTTTGAAAGGGGGGTCGACCCCAATCTGCAACTCAACGCTCTGCAGAGGGCCGCGTTGCTCATTTGCGAGGTGGCCGGTGGAACCATCACAGGCGCTGTTCAGAAGTTTGGACCCGACAAGGTGGAGCCCTTTTCGGTGGAGCTCTCGCTCAGCTGGCTCGACCGTTTTATTGGGAAACGGCTCGACCGCGACCTCGTTGTAAAGATTTTGACGTTATTAGATATTCAGATTGCCGAAGAACACGATGATATGTTTCGGCTCCTGGTGCCACCCTACCGGGTTGATGTGACTCGCGATGTGGACGTTGCCGAGGAAATTTTGCGTATTTATGGCTACGATAACGTGGAGATCAGCCCATCGGTGCACTCCACACTTACCTATACGCCTAAGCCCGATAAAGACAAGATTGTACGCATTGCGTCGGAGTTTCTTTCGGCCAACGGGTTTTCGGAAGCCATGAACAATTCGCTCACCTCTTCGGGCTATTATGCCGATTCCGCTTCGTTCCCTGCCGAAAACCTTATCTCTTTGCTCAATCCGCTGAGTGTCGATCTCGATGCATTGCGTCAAACCTTGCTCTTTGGGGGTCTCGAATCGGTTGCCAGAAATATGGCCTACCGAAACAGTAACCTTAAATTGTACGAGTTCGGAAATGTTTATCGGCGAACCGATGCGCAGGGTCAGCCCATTCGGGGTATTGCCGAATCGCACAGGCTTGCCCTTTTCCTTACCGGAAACAGAACGCCCGAATCGTGGCTACTCAAACAGGAGCCGCTCACCTTCTTCGACCTGAAGGCCGTTGTTGAATCGCTGCTGGCCCGTTTGGGAGTAGATCCTTCGGCCCTGCAGACTGTTGAAGAGAAAGGCGAACTTTTTTCTCAGTCGCTCGTTTGGCGGAAGCGCGAGAAAAACTTTGTTCAGGCCGGCCTTGTGGCCCGGAATCTGCTTGCCGGTTTTGGTATCAAGCAACCTGTTTGGTATGCAGACTTCGATTTTAATTTGATTCTGAGCACACTACAATCGCATAAAATTGCCTTTACCGAATTGCCCCGCTACCCCGAAGTGAGGAGAGATCTTGCCCTACTGGTAGACAAGGAGGTTCGGTTTGCCGATTTAAAGGCTGCAGCGGTTGCTGCCGAAAGGCGCCTGCTAAAAGAGGTATCGCTTTTCGACGTATACGAGGGCGAGCGAATTGCTCCCGGCAAAAAGTCGTACGCGCTGAGTTTTGTATTACAGGATTCGGAAAAAACGCTCACCGATGCCCAAATCGATGCAACTATGCAGAAACTAATCCGGGCTTTTGAGTCGCAGTTTGAGGCCACCCTCCGGAAATAGTTAACTTCTTGATTTACGCCTGAGGGGTGATTTTCAGCGACAACTCCCGAAGCTGTTCGTCGGCAATGGGAGCGGGGCTGTCGATCATCACGTCGCGGCCGGAGTTGTTTTTGGGGAAAGCCATCACGTCGCGGATGGAGTCGAGCCCTGCGAACAACGATACCAGTCGGTCGAACCCGAAAGCAATCCCGCCGTGGGGAGGTGCTCCGTAACGGAAGGCATTGATAATGAAACCAAATTGAGATTCTGCCTGTTCCGGGGTGAACCCGAGGATTTTGAACATCTGTTGTTGCAGGTTGTCGTCGTGGATACGGATAGAGCCTCCACCCACCTCAACGCCGTTAATTACACAGTCGTATGCGTTGGCCGACACTCTGCCGGGATCCGACTCAAAGAATGAGATATCTTCGGGCTTGGGCGAGGTAAAGGGGTGGTGCATAGCGTAAAAGCGCTGTGTATCTTCGTCCCATTCAAAGAGCGGAAAATCGACCACCCAGAGCGGAACAAAAACACCTTTTTTACGCAGTTGCAGTCGATTTCCCATCTCCAGCCTAAGCTCGCTGAGCGCTGTTAAACTTCTCTTCCGCGTTCCTGCAAGAATCAGGAGCAGATCGCCCGGTTTGGCGCCGCACCTGTCTATCCACAATTGCAGTGTTTCGGGGGCATAAAACTTATCGACCGACGAACGGATGGATCCGTCGGCGCTATATTTTACGAAAATCAGTCCGGAGGCTCCAATCTGGGGTCTTTTTACAAAATCGGTCAGTTCGTCTATCTGTTTTCGGGTGTATTCGGCACATCCTGTGGCGCAGATTGCTCCAATGTAGTGGGCCTGATCGAGAATGGAGAGCCCCTTTCCTTTGGCGATATCGGTAATTTCGTTGATCTCCATGCCAAACCGGAGGTCGGGTTTGTCGTTTCCGTATTTCTCCATGGCCTGAGCATAGGTCATCCGGGGGAAAGGCGAAACCGTTTCGACATTCAGTACTGCTTTAAACAGATGGCGTACCAAACCTTCGAAGGTGTTCAGGATATCCTCCTGTTCTATAAAGGCCATCTCGCAGTCGATCTGGGTGAATTCAGGTTGGCGGTCGGCCCGAAGATCTTCATCGCGGAAACACTTAACAATCTGAAAATAACGGTCGAATCCAGCTACCATCAATAGTTGCTTGAAGGTTTGGGGCGACTGGGGAAGGGCATAGAATTGGCCCGGATTCATGCGCGAAGGCACTACGAAATCGCGCGCTCCCTCCGGGGTAGATTTAATGAGAACAGGAGTTTCTACTTCGAGAAAGTGCTGTAGATCGAGATATTTTCGCGTTTCCTGTGCCATACGATGACGCAACTCCAGGTTCTTGCGCACCGGGTTGCGGCGGAGGTCTAGATAGCGGTATTTCATACGTAACTCATCGCCACCGTCCGATTCCTCCTCGATGGTAAAAGGAGGAGTTACCGACCGATTCAGAATGGTAAGCTCTTCAGCTACAATTTCAATGTCGCCCGTTGCCATTTTGGGGTTTCTGCTTGATCGTTCGCAAACAGTGCCGGTTACCCGGATTACAAACTCCCTGCCCAGCTTTCGGGCCTCCATGCAGATATCTTGTTGTACATCCATGTTAAAAACCAGTTGGGTCATGCCATACCTGTCGCGAAGGTCGATAAAGGTCATTCCCCCCAAATCGCGGGTTTTTTGCACCCATCCGGCCAGGGTAACTTTCTGATCAACAAAATTTAGGTTAAGCTCTCCGCAGGTGTGTGTTCTGTACATGGGATTGGTAGATTGTTTAAGCCACAAATGTATAAAAAGCCGGGTCAAAATGGATGGCTGCCCAAAAAAAAGGGCGATTGACACCCGTTTGCTTCAATTTTTGTAAATTGCGCCCCCATTCTCTTTTGTATGTTCAGAGTTCTCGTTTTCCTACTTCTTTTGGGCGTATCGGGGTGCCGGGTATCGAAAGAGCCGATGGCTACATCCCTTCCGGGGAGCATGCCGGCCCTGATGCTCGCACCTGAGCGGCCTGTTGCGGGATTACCTGATTTTGAGAAGTTTATTACGAATACCGAAAGGGCTAAACCTTTAACCCCCCAACCTGTGTTGCCCTCACCGGCTCGCCTTATGGAGGATCCCCCGGCCTTGTCGATTTATGGTTCGTTGTGGGATAACAAAAATTTCCGCAGCGGTTCCCGCTGGGTACCTTCCGATACGGTGGTGCTCTATCTGCTGGCCAATGAGGAGCGCTATTACCTTCCCGCCGGAAAGCCCATTTCGGAGTTTGGCCCCCGCGGACGTTCGCGGCATACCGGACTTGATTTGAAGATGAATCTGAACGATTCTGTTTTTGCCTCCTTCGATGGAAAGGTCCGTTTTGCCGGCACCTACTCTTCGTACGGAAAGGCAGTATTGGTGAGGTGTCATAATGGCCTGGAGTTGGTGTATGCCCATCTGAATTCTATAGCCGTTTCGGTAAATCAGATAGTACAGGCTGGCGATCTTCTGGGTCGTGCCGGCCGTACCGGCAGGGCCTCTACTGTTCACCTTCACCTGGAGACCCGTTACAAGGGAGAGCCCTTCAATCCGAGGCTGGTGTTCGACCAAGCCAAAGGGATGCTTCAGTCGCCGGTGCTTATTCTCACCCCGTTGTCGTTTAAGCTGAATGGCAACAAGATTCCCGATCAGGAGCTCTCTTTTGCACTTCAGGCGGAGTTGATTACCCGGCGGGTTACCGGTCGGGCTATTGCCCCCGAAACGGCTCAGCCCGAGGTTCAGTTGGCTGCCGTTGCCGAAATTCCTTCGGAAGCGGAGGTCGCTAAACAGGAAGCTGTGGTTCATATTGTGCAAAAAGGCGATACCTTGTCGGCTCTGGCGCGCAAATACGGTACATCTATTCATGCAATCTGCAACCAAAACGGCATTACTGCAACATCGGTGCTCCGGTTAGGTCAGAAATTACAAATCTTATGATAGGAAAAGTGATTCAGATTATTGGTCCGGTTGTCGACGTGGCCTTTGAGGGCACCGAAAATAACCTGCCCCCCATTCATGAGGCCCTTGAGTTGCTAAGACCCGACGGAACCCCTCTGATTCTTGAAGTACAGCAACATATTGGTGAGGATTCGGTTCGCACCGTCTCTATGGATTCTACCGATGGCCTCTGGCGGGGTATGGAGGTTCGCGCTCTCGGCCACCAGATCTTAATGCCCGATGGACCCGCGGTGAGGGGCCGCCTGTTGAATGTTGTGGGAAAAGCCATTGATGGATTGGCTCCTGTTGATCTCTCGCATGGAAATCCTATCCACAGGGAGGCTCCGAGCTTTGAAGAGCTGACCACCCACGCTGAGGTGCTGAACACCGGGATCAAAGTGATAGACCTCCTTGAACCCTATCTTAAAGGAGGAAAGATTGGCCTTTTTGGGGGTGCGGGTGTTGGAAAGACCGTTCTCATTATGGAGTTGATAAACAATGTGGCTAAGAAATATAACGGGATTTCGGTTTTTACGGGTGTGGGTGAGCGGACGCGCGAAGGGAATGATCTTTTGCGCGAGATGATCGACTCGGGTGTCATTAACTATGGTGATGCTTTTAAAAAGTCGATGGCCGAAGGGGGCTGGGATCTTTCGCTGGTAGATGAGAAGGCGCTCAGTCAATCGCAGGCCACCCTTATTTTTGGCCAGATGAACGAACCCCCGGGTGCCCGTTCGCGGGTTGCCCTCTCGGGGCTCACTGTGGCGGAGTCGTTCCGCGACCAGGGAGGCGCATCGGGTCACGACATCCTATTGTTTATTGACAATATCTTTCGTTTTACGCAGGCAGGTTCCGAAGTGTCGGCACTCTTGGGGCGTATGCCCTCTGCGGTAGGCTATCAGCCCACGCTGGCATCCGAAATGGGCCTTTTGCAGGAACGGATAGCCTCTACCCGTAAGGGATCCATCACCTCGGTACAGGCCATCTATGTTCCTGCCGACGACCTTACCGACCCTGCTCCTGCCACCACCTTTGCCCATTTGGATGCCACTACCGTATTGAGCCGGAAGATCTCCGAACTGGGTATCTATCCGGCGGTCGATCCGCTCGATTCCACCTCTCGCATTCTATCGCCCGAAATTGTAGGATCCGATCATTACGAAGTGGCTCAGCAGGTAAAGAATCTGCTGCAGAAGTATGTGGAACTGCAGGATATTATCTCTATTCTGGGTATGGACGAACTCTCGGACGAGGATAAGCAGGCCGTGCATCGTGCCCGCAGGGTGCAAAGATTCCTTTCGCAGCCTTTCCATGTGGCAACTCCCTTTACCGGTATTCCCGGTGTCTTTGTAGAGATTAGCGATACCATCGAGGGTTTCCGGGCCATTCTGAACGGCGAGATGGATGCCTATCCAGAGGCGGCCTTTATGAATGTGGGAACCATTGCCGAGGTGAAAGAAAAAGCAAAAATGGGCCGTTCAACGGCAAAAAAGTAGCTGAATATGAAGGTCGAGGTTATCTCTTCGGGCAAAGTCTTGTTTTCGGGCGAAGCCGCTTCCGTAAAAGTTCCGGGAGAGTTGGCCCCATTCACTATTCTCAAAGGACATATTCCCATTGTCTCCACGCTGGTTAGCGGCAATGTGCAGATAGAACAGTCGGGAAAGGTAACTTCCATTCCTGTGTCGGGCGGCTTTGTGGAGGTAGACAACAACAGCGTACTTATCTTGCTGAGCGATGACAGTGAAAAGCCGTAAATTTTTGGTTGTCAGATTCAGTTCGATTGGCGACATTGTACTCACTTCGCCGGTTCTCCGGCTCATTAAGCGCAGGATTCCGGGTGCGGAGCTCCACTTCGTAACCAAAAAGGCTTTTGCCCCGCTCCTCGAAAACAACCCCCACATAGACAAACTGCATCTGCTCGATGATTCGCTTTGGCAGTTGATACGCCAACTGCGTGCTGAGAGGTTCGATTATGTAATCGATCTGCACGACAATCTACGCAGTCTACTGATTAAGCTGTTCTCGGGTTCGCGGTGGCGTACCTACCAAAAAAACCGATGGGGTCGTTGGCTTCTGGTGGCAACCGGTATAAATCGCATGAAAGGGCATATTGTAGAGAGGTATCTTCAAACCCTGAAGCCTTGGATGGTTGACGACGACGGAGAGGGCCTCGATTTTTTTGTGTCGCCGAAAACTGCAGTGCGTATCGAAGATCTGCCGCCGGCTTTTGCTTCGGGATTTGTGGCATTGGTGGCCGGAACCATGCATTATACAAAGCAACTTCCGCTCCAAAAGCAGGTGGATATTTGCAGGCGCATACCCTTTCCTGTCCTGATTTTGGGAGGGAAAAAAGAGGCCGACCTGGCCAACGAGATAATTCGGCTTTCGGGTCGAACCGATATTGTAAACGGGTGTGGTCGCTACTCCCTTTCCGAATCGGCACTTTGGATCAAGTTGTCGAAAGTGGTTGTTACCAACGATACCGGATTGATGCATATTGCGGCTGCCTTTGCCAAACCCATTCTGGTAACCTATGGTAACAGTGTGAGCGCCTTTGGGTTTGATCCTTACAGGGTACCTTCTTCTTCACGAATCTTCCAAGTAGATATAGCGTGCCGCCCCTGCTCAAAATTTGGGGGAGCAACCTGCCCAAAGGGTCATTTTCGCTGTATGCAACAAATGGATAGTGCGGCAATTGCCGCAGCAGCCAACGAAATTATGCAGCAGAGTTAAAAGAGTTAAATCTTTAGTCGCTGTCCGATCCGAAGAATAGAGGTAGACTTGATATTGTTGCTTCGGCAGAGCTGCGAAACCGAAACTCCGTTCCGACGAGCAATGTGACCCAGGGTGTCGCCTTGGCGTACCACATAATATTTTATGGCTCTTACCTGCTTCAGGTACCCGAAATGGGCTGCGCAAAGCGATAGGTCTTGATTGATTACTCTGCCTGCGGCAAAATCGACCAACTCGGTGGGGTTAATAGACTGCCCCAAGTATCGCATCTCATAATGGAGGTGCGCCCCGGTAGAACGTCCTGTGTTGCCCCCAAGGCCGAGTGCCTCGCCGCTGCGCACCACCTGGTTGATTTTTACCAGCGGTTTGGTAAGGTGGGCATAGATCGTTTCGAGGCCGTTAAAGTGGCGAACCACCACATAGTGGCCAAATCCACCGCGATTGTAACGCACAATGCGTACCATTCCGTCGAACGAACAGCGAACGGAGTCGCGGATATTCAGTTTGAGGTCGGTGCCATAATGAAATCGCGAGCGGCGAAAGCCAAACACCGAGGTAATCCGAATGAAACTATCCAGGGGAGGGGTGAAGCCCTGCAAATGGATCAGCGAGGTATCCTTCTTTTGGGCCAGGTCTACTTTGTAGGGGTTCAGAATGTGGTGCACCCAAGAGTTGTACAGAGCCGCAGAGGGAACTTTTGTGGTATCGATAGCGCCGTTGCAGGCAATCAGCGAATCCATCTCGGCAAGGTAGGAGTCTATACTCTCTGCGTCGTCGAGGCTCCCCTCTTCTTCATCGGAAAACTCCTCCACCTCATCAATCATACGTGCCATTGCCGATGTGTCGATGTCGGAAGCAAAATCAGTTAAGGAAACGGAAATGGTTTTGGCCAACTGCACAGTATCGGGTTCCTCTGCCATCAGAAGGCATGGAAGGCAAAAGATCAAAAAGGCGTAAATGGCTGATAGTAAGCGATTCATTATTTTTTCGTTCTGTTTGAACAAAATTAAGAAAAAATGAACATTTCCGCTGCTCTGTTAAAAAAAAACAGACCCTCAGTAGATATTGAGGGTCTATCTTGTTCTATTTGAGATGGATAGGAGGTAGTTAATTTGTAAATTCCCTGTTCATAAGTGGGTTCGTTATTGTTGATAAGTTGTTAATAAGTTGTGAATAAGTAGGGGAAGCACAACCTTAATTGTCGGGGATTTACTCTTTGTTCTGGAAGAAGGTGCGCATTTTGGCAAAAAAGCCCATATCCTTTTTCGCTTCGTCGGGGGTAAAACGATCGGAAGTAGCGAATTTTTCCAGAGCAGCCCGCTCTTCTCGGTTCAACTCTTTGGGAATCCACACATTGATATTTACCAGCAGGTCGCCCTTGCCGTAACCGTTTACATCGGGGAGTCCCTTGCCCCTGAGTCGGAGAATTTTCCCGGGCTGTGTTCCCGGATCTATTTTTATCTTCACTTTGCTGTCGACCGTGGGAACCTCCATTGTGGCACCCAGTGCTGCTTCGGGTATCGAAAGGTAGAGAAAATAGACCAAGTCGTTGCCGTCGCGCAGCAGTTCGGGGTGATCCTCCTCGTCGATCAGTACCAGCAAATCGCCCGGAATACCTCCTCTTCGGGCCGCATTGCCCTTGCCACTAACGGAGATCTGCATGTTCGAGGCCACTCCGGCAGGAATTTTAATGGGAATCACCTCCTGTTGCTGTACAATTCCTTCGCCATGGCAATGGGTGCACTTTCGGGTAATAATTCGCCCTTCGCCACCGCACATGTTGCACACGCTTGAGGTTTGCATCTGACCCAGAATGGTGTTTGTTACCCTTGTAACATGGCCGGTTCCCCGGCACTGGGCACAAGTTGAATAGGCCGAAGAATTTTCGGCCCCTGAGCCCCCGCACTCCTTGCAGGTTATATATTTGTTGACCTTAATCTTTTTCTCGACGCCATAGGCAATCTCTTGCAGGTTGAGCTTTACCTTGACTCGCAGATTGGCACCGTGGTTCACGTTGCGTCCGCCGCCTCCGCCTCCGAAGCCTCCAAAACTGCTGAATCCCCCGAATCCGCCAAAGATGTCGCCGAATTGTGAGAAGATATCATCCATGCTCATCCCCCCGCCGTAGCCGGCACCTCCTCCTCCGTTACCCATCCCGGCATGTCCGAACTGGTCGTATCTGGCCTTCTTCTGCTCATCGCTCAACACCTCGTAGGCCTCGGCAGCCTCTTTAAACTTCTCCTCTGCCTCTTTGTTGCCGGGGTTTTTGTCGGGATGATACTGAATGGCTTTCTTTCGGTAGGCTTTCTTTATCTCCTCTTTCGAAGCACTTTTTTGCACTTCGAGAATTTCATAGTAATCGCGTTTCGCCATTGTCGTCTTGTTAATAGCCAACCACTACCTTTGCAAAGCGTATTACCTTGTCGTACAGATAATAGCCTTTCTGAATCACATCCACAACTTTGCCTTTTTTTGCCTCATCGGCGACCTCTATTTTTGTAATGGCTTCGTGCGTGTCGGTATTGAAATCGGTATTGATTGCTTCAATCTCTTTGACCCCTTTTTGCGTGATGAACTCTTTCAGTTTATTGTTAATCAGTAAAATACCCTCTTTCATAGCCTGCATGTCGGTGGCTTGGTCCATGATAACAATGGCTCTGTCTATATCGTCGATTACCGACAGGAATCCCGATAAAATCTCCTCACCGGCCGTTTTGCTGAGTTCCATCTTTTCTTTGAGGGTTCTTTTCCGGTAATTGTCGAACTCTGCAACCGACCGGAGATACTTGTCGTGAAGCAGGGCCAATTCGGTCTGCAATGCCAAAAGGTCATTTTTCAGTGTGGCACACTCGTCGGTTGTGGCAGAATTTTCGGGTTTTCCGGCCTCTGTGGCCTGTTCTTTGGCATCGGGAGCCGATGCTTTGTCTGCACGGCCCGCAGTACTACCGGTAAGGGGCTCTCCCTTGCGATGTTGCTCTTTGTTCTTCATTTCTATGCCTTGAATGTTCAATAAGTCTGCAAGCCATTATCAAAAGGCTTGCCATAATTGGCAATCCAGCCAATTTGTCAGAAGAGGTCAAGATTCAAATCCTCTTTTGTCATTTTGACCCTCTCTCCTCAGAGGGGCTGGCAACGAAAATCTTTCTGGCTCCGTTGAGATTGGATGCCGAAAATGTTAGCTTTGCCTACCGGAACTATTTTCGGGTGCTAACGGCTCCTTTTACCTTTATGTGTATGGAGAATCAGAATGCAACGGAAGGTAAGTACAATGAGGCTTACCGCGATATCAAAACGTATGTTGATCTTCAGTTGGATCTGCTGCGTCTGGAGGTGGTTGAAAAGGGCTCAAAGCTGGTTTCGGGACTTCTGGTTCTGATTATCGTGCTTTTTATGGTCTTCGGGGCGTTGGTATATCTCTCGGTTGCCCTGTTGTCGCATTTGGAAACCCTTTTTGGCAGTATGATACCGGGCTGCCTGATGATTTCCGGGGGCTTATTGCTGATGACTTTGGTGGTAATCCGGTTCAAAAAATATCTTTTTTTGAACCCGCTCATCAGATTGTTTGCCAGTCTTATCCTCGATGAGGAGTCTAAGGAGGTGCGGAAATGAGAACGACAAAGAACAAGCGATTCAACTGTTCGAACCTGGAGTGCCTGCAGATGGAAAAGCGGCATTTGCGTGCCGAAATCGACCGGCAGCAGGTACGTGTGGAACATCATTTTGTATCGGTGATGGGGGCTGTTGAGCAGCTCTCGGTTATGGGTAAACTGGTAAAGCAGGCTGTGGATGTGGTTTCGGCTTTCAAAAGCGTGCAGACGGGTTATGCCCTCTTTTCTACACTGTTGCAGTGGCTTTTGCCGGCTACCGCTGCTCAGGAGCCACCGAAACAACATGAAGCTGTTAGCCCCGAGTAATCGGCTTGCTTCGGTGGGCGCCCATGCAATTGCACGCACCTTGGGGTTGTGCCCGATGCAAAGAAGAATGGGGCGGCACACAATAAAACCCTACTGTTTTTAGTTTTCATTGGTGAACCTCTATGCCTGAAGCCCCTTTTTGGGCGCATGGGGGAGTGCCTTCGTTTTATTGATTATATTTGTTGCTTACGAAAATGGGTAATCACAGAAAGATGAAATATGTGTTGTGGAGTCTGCTGACTCTCTCTCTCGTTGCTACTGTTACCTCTTGCAAAGAGGCAAATGGCGTGGGTAATCAGGTTGTTTCCAAAACAACGGGCTGGCGCTATAACGATCAGGCCTGGGGGTCGATTCCCCAGGGTTTTCTTAGTGAGCAACCCACCGGCCCCGGTCTTGTGCTGATTCCCGGCGGGGTGTTTAAAATGGGCAACATGCAGGAAGATGTGATGTTCACTTGGAATAGTGTGCCACGGAATGCATCGGTCGAATCGTTTTACATGGACGAAACCGAAGTCTCGAATATGGCCTATAGGGAGTATCTGCATTGGTTGGCTCGTGTTTACAGCGACCAGCCCGAAATGTATACGGAGGCCCTTCCCGACACATTGGTTTGGACCGATAAAACGGGTTACAACGAGCCCTATGTGCAGAGTTATTTGCGCTATGCCGCCTTTGGCGACTATCCGGTGGTGGGGGTAAGCTGGGAACAGGCTACTGCTTATTGTAAATGGCGCACCGACAGGGTTAATGAGTATCTCTTAATTAAGGCCGGCGTGCTGAGTCCTGATCCCAACCGCAGGGGGAATCTTCCCTCTTCGCTTTCGCACGGTATCATGTTGCCCGAATACCGCCTCCCTACAGAGGCGGAGTGGGAGTATGCCTCTGCCGCGAACATGGGCAATACCCTCGACGGGAGAGTTTTCGAACAGCGGATTTATCCCTGGGACGGCACTTCTCTCAGGCACTCCTCTAAGAAAAAACAGGGACAGATGCGAGCCAACTTTACCCTGGGTTCGGGCGATGCTACCGGTGTGGCCGGGGCATTGAGCGACGGCAGCCGGGGACCGGCTCCCGGCACCTTTGGCGAACCCAACGATTTCGGGCTCTATTGTATGGCGGGAAATGTGAATGAGTGGGTGTACGATGCCTATCAGCCGGTTTCTTCTAACACGCCCGAGGCTTTGGCTCCCGGTTTGAGCGAAAATGGCCTTATGCCAACAGAGTCTGCTCCGGTTGATTCGGTATTTCCCGATGTGCAGGAGAGCCCGGTGCAGCGCGTTTATAAGGGAGGCTCCTTTAAAGACCGCGCCTACTGGCTTTCGGCCGGAACCCGCCGTGGGTTAAACCAAACGGAGTCGCGAAACGATATTGGCTTCCGCTGCGCGATGGTTCGTGCCGGATCGGCACGATAGTCGATAACCCAGCCTTTCTGATAGCCCATGTCGTATATTCCGGCGCTTTATCAGCTTTTTCTTAAGCATGGCAGCGTAACCACCGATTCGCGCCAGGCCGGTCGCGGTGTAATCTTCTTTGCCTTACGGGGAGAACGGTTTAACGGAAACGATTTTGCACTACAGGCTCTTGCAGCAGGTTCGCCCTGTGCTGTTGTCGATGACCCTGCGCTGAAAGGCACCCCGGGTATCTTTTGCGTAGACGAGGTGCTTTTGGCTCTGCAACGGTTGGCCTCTTTTCACAGGCGGCAGTTAGGCATCCCCATTCTTGCCATTACCGGCACAAACGGAAAAACCACCACCAAAGAGCTTATTCATGCGGTATTGTCGCAGGAGTTTCCGGTATGCGCAACCCCGGGTAATCTGAACAATCATATAGGGGTGCCGTTGACCCTTCTTTCAATGGATGCATCAACCCGCATAGGCATCGTTGAGATGGGTGCCAACCATCCGGGCGAGATAGCCCGACTTTGCGAAATTGCTACCCCCACGCACGGGCTCATAACCAATATTGGCAAGGCCCATCTCGAGGGTTTTGGTGGTTTCGAGGGGGTTGTCCGCACAAAAAATGAGCTCTATCTGGCACTCGATGCGCCCGGTTCTACCCTATTTGTAAATGGGGCAAACCCCCTGTTGATGGGTCTTCTTGCCCATTCAAAAGCCAGCCTCGTTACCTATGGAAACCATCGGCAGTCGCTCTGTAACCTGAGCGAAACCGAGTCGGCTCCCTTTCTTACAGCTACCTGGAATCAACATACTCTGCGCACCTCTATGGCAGGCGGGTATAATCTGGAGAATATGGAAGCAGCCTGTGCTGTGGGTCTCCATTTCGGAATTTCCGAAGCGAAGATTGTGGCCGCCATTTCGGGCTATAAACCGCAGAACAGTCGTTCGCAATGGGTCGAAACCGCACGGAACCGGGTACTGTGCGACTATTATAATGCCAACCCTTCGAGTATGTCGATTGCGCTCGATCACTTCTTTCGGCTCGAAATACCTTTGGGCATGCAAAAACGGGTGTTATTGGGCGATATGTTTGAATTGGGTGATGCCACAGCCCAAGAACACTCGCGGGTTATCGACATGTTGGGCAGCCATCCCGAAGTTGAGGCCTGGCTTGCCGGGGTTTACTTCTCGCAGGCTCTTAGCGATCCGTGGAGCCATATCAGAGCGTTTTCCGACACTGAAGCCATGGTTCGAGCCATGAACATAGAGCCGTTTACGCAGAGTGTGGTTCTGATAAAGGGATCCAGGGGTATGCGGATGGAGCAGTTAATGCCTCATTTGTAAATAGCCAAACCTTTTATTAACAAATTGGTTCTGCAAGGCGGTTCGTAAGGCGGTTTTTTCTAACTTTGCCGCGCATTTGAAAGCAACTTTAACCGTTTCGCAGTATGAGTGCCAATACTCCCATCAAGATATTTGCCGGCAGTGCATCGACCTACCTGGGCGAAAAAATTGCAAAAAGTTTTGGAACAGAACTTGGTAAAAGTTCTATGCTCCGCTTTAGCGACGGGGAGTTTCAGCCCGCTTACGAAGAGTCGGTTCGGGGAGCCACTGTTTTTATTGTGCAATCAACATTTCCTCCTTCCGACAATCTGATGGAGCTGTTGTTGATGATTGATGCGGCCAAAAGAGCTTCGGCCTATAAGGTTGTGGCAGTGATTCCCTATTTGGGAATGGCCCGCCAGGATCGGAAAGACAGGCCCCGTTGCGCCATCGGCGCCAAAATGGTGGCCAATCTGCTTTCGGCGGTCGGGGTCGACAGGGTGATGACAATGGATCTTCATGCCGACCAAATTCAGGGCTTTTTTGATGTTCCGGTTGATCATCTCTACGCCTCCTCGGTGTTTGTTCCCTACCTGCAGAGTCTGAATCTCGACAATCTTGTAATTGCTGCGCCTGATATGGGTGGTTCTAAACGGGCCAATGCCTATTCGCGGTTTTTGAATACGGAGATGGTAATTTGCTACAAAGTGCGAAAAAAGGCCAATGTGGTGAGTGAGATGCGGGTAATCGGCGAGGTGGAAGGTCGTGATGTGGTGATTGTAGACGATATGGTTGACACCGCAGGCACCCTTACGCTGTGTGCCGAACTGATGTCGGATATGGGTGCCCGTTCGGTAAGGGCTATCTGTTCGCATCCTGTGCTTTCGGGTCCGGCCATAGACAGATTAAACAATTCGAAACTGCTCGAACTGGTTGTAGCCGACACCATTCCTGTTGCCCACCATAACACCGATAAACTGCGGGTTCTTTCTGTGGCTGATATGTTTGCCGACGTCATCAATAAGGTATATAACTATCAATCTATAAGTACCACATTTATTATGTAAAGGGGTGTTTTGTATTCCCCATTTTTTTCTATATTTGCACCCTGACATTTTAAAACCATACATATCACAATACATACATGGAAACAATCGTATTTTCAGGTACTTTGAGAAAAGATGCCGGCATCAAAGCAGCTTTGAAACAGATGAGGAGCGAAAAATTAATTCCCTGTGTACTGTACGGAGGAAAGGAGAATGTGAATTTCTCGGCACCTGATACTGCGTTCCGCACGTTGTTGTACACCCCATTTTCGTATGTGGTAGACCTTACAATCGATGGAAAATCGTACAAGGCTCTCTTGAAGGACACGCAGTTTCATCCTGTTTCGGATGAGCTTCTGCATGCCGACTTCTATGAAATTAACGAAACCAAACCGATCGTAGTAAACGTCCCCCTCAAGGTGGTTGGCGTGTCGGAAGGCGTTAAGGCCGGTGGAAAGCTTGTTGTTGTTAAGAGGAAAGTGGCCGTTAAAGGGCTTTTAAACCAGATTCCTCAAGAGATTGAGGTTGATGTAACCCCTCTGGGTCTCGACAAAACCCTGCGTGCCGGCGATCTCCAGATCGAGAATGTTCAGGTTCTGGAAACTCCTGCTACTCCTGTTATCAGTATCCGTTCTACCCGAGCCAGCAAATCGGCCGAGAAGTAGTAATTCCCTCACTTCGCTATGAAGTATTTGATTACAGGCCTCGGGAATATTGGGCCGGAGTATGAAAATACCCGTCATAATATAGGTTTTAACGTGTTGGATGCCTTTCAGGCATCCAATGTCGTTTTTACCCCCATGCGTTATGGTTCGGTGGCCGAAACCCGATTCAAAGGGAAAACACTGATTCTGCTGAAGCCTTCCACCTTCATGAATCTGAGCGGGAACGCGGTTCAATATTGGCTCCGAAAGGAGAACATTCCGCTCGAAAATCTGCTGGTGGTGGTCGACGACCTGGCTCTTCCTTTGGGGACACTCCGGTTGCGTCCGGGTGGTAGCCACGGGGGGCACAACGGATTAAACCATATTGAGACCTTATTGGGCACACAAGCCTATGCTCGTCTTCGCTTTGGCATTGGGAATGGTTTCCGCAGAGGGGGCCAGATTGATTATGTGTTAGGACGATGGTCGAAGGAGGAGAGCAATCTGCTGCCTCCGCTGATTGAGCAGTCGCGAGCCATCATTGAAAGTTTTACTACGCAGGGTTTGCAGCGCACCATGAATCTTTTCAATCAACAAAAGGCAGATCCCGAGGTATGATTGAGCGTTTAGCAGCGGTGCGTGCCGATAAGTTCTTGTGGGTTGTGAGGCTCTTTAAAACCCGAACGCTGGCTGCGGAAGCCTGCGAGAAGGGAGTTGTTCGCGTGGGCGGACAGACAGTGAAACCCTCCAGAATGTTTAAGGTGGGCGAGGTTTTTACCCTTCGGCGCCCCCCGGTGCTCTTTACCTACAAAGTGTTGGCCTTGGGTACAAGTCGGCTGCCGGCTTCGAGAGTTGCCGAGTTTCTGGCCGACCAGACCCCTCCTGAGGAGCTCGCAAAGCGGGAGATACTTGCTATAGAGGCCTTTGCTGTGCGCGATCGCGGTGCCGGAAGACCCACCAAGCGCGAGCGTCGTGATCTGGATCGATTGCATGATGAAATCTAAGAGAAGAAGCGTATGCTGATTGCCCGCGAAAAATATAATACCAACATCATTGAGTATCTGCTCTATATGTGGCAGATAGAAGATCTTATACGTGCTAAGGGGTTAGATCCGGTTCGCATTGAAAAAGAGATTGTTGCAGGCTACCGCCAATCTTCTGAAGAGATGCAGAAGATTTCGGAGTGGTACCGTTCGCTGGCAGAACGGATGCAACACGAAGAGTTGAGCCGGCAAGGTCATCTTGTTTCTCTGAATCGGCTGGTGGAGGAGTTAAACGATTTGCACCTCAATCTGCTGAACGATTTTCATGACGCGACATATACCGAGCTATACGGATGGGCCAAAGAATCGATTAAAGCCTTAAAGCAGAAGAGCGGGCAACCTGGCATGCTGGAGGTGGAGGCCTGTTTGCAGGGTCTGTACGGATTGTTGTTGATGCGGCTGCAGAAACGAGAAGTGAGCTCCGAAACGCTTGAATCACTCTCAACTTTCAGCCATCTGTTGGCTCACCTGAATCTCCGCTATTTTTCGCTGTGCCGTAAGGCGTAGCCTACGCTATTTCGCAGCCGGTACCTTCGGTGTATAGGGTTCACGCAATCTTTTACTGAGCAGTCGGGTTGGAATCAGATCTCTTGGATTTTTCAGATTCAACGCAAAGGTGATGTTCATGGATTGCATCCACTGGAATTTGGGCGATTTTTTGTCGATTTTTACATCGTTGTCGTAGGCCCCCATAAAGGTTACTTTGGTCGACATTACCTGGTTAATGGGCATGTCTAAACGAACGGAGAACTCCACATCGACATTTTTTGGTTCCTCTTTGTAGTTCGAAAAGAAATCGGCCCGAAAATCGAGGTTTACATTCTGGGCCATTCTCCTTTTATAGGTTACAGTGGCTCCGCCTCCCCACTCATATCTTTTCCGAGCCCCATACTCAATCCCGTCTTCGTTTTTTTTAATCTCCATGCCGTATCGCTTTTGCAAGGCAAGTAGGTCGGAGTTTACGAAGGTAGCCTTACCCATAAAGGGTGCGCCCAGAAGTGAGATCTGCGAGTTGGGTTTGTAGTCGAGACCAATCTTCACAAACAGATATCCGGGTACCATAAAGTCGGATACCCGTACGGTATCTTTTCCATAGGAGTAGCCGGGAGCAAACTGACTCTTCAGATTCGATGCAACCGAATAGAAGAGTTTGCGCGAGATGGCATAGTTAATTTTGGTGTTAAACTCAAATCGGTCTTCCAGTTTGGTAAAGGCGGTCTTTTTGTAGATACGCCCAAAGGCCCCCGAAAAGAGGTTTTCCCAGGTGACTCTCCGTTTCTTGTAGTTAATGTACCAGTCGAGTGAGACAGTACCGGCAGCCGAATTCTCACCTCCTCCGGCCCAATTGTGATACGACCCTTGTGCGATACCCAGGTTGGCCGATCCGCCCTGCGTCCAGGCAATACTGTCGCCGCCGGTGTGGAGGGCTGTGACCCGCGCTTTTACGGCCGTATTGGCTGCATTCTGGATGGCAATTCTATCTTGTTGTGCCGATATAGGCAAAGTAAGAGAGAGCAATGCGGATACAATAAGCAGAATACGGATCTTCATGTCGGGTAGGCTTAAGTAAAAAGAAAGGATCCGCAAAAACGATACCAAAATCAGGCATCCATCTTCTCGACTATCTCTTCGGTGACCTCGAGGTTATGATATACGTTCTGAATGTCATCGTCTTCCTCAAAAAGTTCTACCATACGCAACACCTTCAAGGCATCGTCAACCGGAAGGCTTTTGGTTTCGATAGGAATTCGCTGCAGTTCGGCGTTTTCGGCCTCAATGCCTAACTCTTCCAGTTTGCGCTGTACCGCGGCAAAACTTTCGACCGGGGTGGTGATGATAAAGTTTTCGTCGGTCTCCTCAAAATCATCGACACCCGCGTCGATAATCTCCATCTGGAGTTCGTCGGCATCCCGATTGCCCTTTTGCAGCGTGATAACCCCTTTGCGTTCGAACAGGAAGGCAACACAGCCGTTGGTACCCAGGCTGCCGCCTCTCTTGTTAAAGAGCGCACGCACGTTACTTACCGTGCGCATAGTGTTGTCGGTAAGACACTCAATAAAGAGTGCAATGCCGCTGGGTGCAAATCCTTCGTAAGTCACCTCCGCCAGGGAGGTGTTGTCTTTTTCGGCCTTTGAGAGGGCTCTTACAATGTTGTCCTTGGGCATGTTGGCCCCTCGCGCGTTATTGAGGGCAAGCCGTAGGCGGGCATTTCCATCGGGATCGGAGCCACCATCCTTAACAGCAACAGTTATCTCTTTAACAATCCGGGAGAAGATCTTCGACCGCTTGGCATCGATTGCTCCCTTCTTGCGTTTAATGGTCGACCATTTATTGTGTCCGGACATAGCGTAAGCAGATTATTTCACTCTTTCGTAGTAGGTGCAATCGCGCGTATCGATTCGAATGGTTTCGCCCTGTTCAATGAAGATGGGCACATTAATTACAGCTCCCGTTTCGAGGGTGGCCTGTTTCAAGGCGGTACTCGACGAAGTATCGCCCCTCACGCCCGGTTCGGCATAGGTAATGGTAAGCGCGATAATCGGAGGCAGTTCGCAACTGAGGGGTGATTCGGTATCTACGTGATATACAACCTCTACATATTGTCCTTCCTTGAGGAATTGGGGGGCGTTAATCAACTCCTTGCCCATGCTGATCTGCTCGAACGTTTCGTTGTGCATGAAATGGTAACCCAAGTCGTCGGAATACAAAAACTGGTAGGGCCGTCGCTCTACATTGGCTATATCTATCTTGACGCCCGAGTTAAAGGTGTTTTCGATGGTTTTTCCGGAGGTGAGGCTTTTCATTTTGGTGCGAACAAAAGCGCCTCCTTTGCCCGGTTTCACGTGTTGAAATTGCACTACGGTAAAAAGGTCGTTGTTAAACTCAATGCATAATCCGTTTTTGAGATCTGCTGTAGTTGCCATATAAAAAGGGTGTTTTGTGTATGAAAGAGTGCAAAAGTAGTAAAATCGCCATAGAATAGAAACCCCTTTCTTCTAAAAAGCCCCAAGGGCAAACCCGAAATCAGAGTTCGTTGTATTCTGCCGATATATAGCCATTCATAATGGCATAGACCGTTAACCCCGATACCGTTTTAATCCCCAATTTGTGCATGATGTTTTTTCGGTGCGAAATCACCGTATGCAGGCTGATGGAGAGTTTTTCGGCTATTTGCTTGTTCATGAATCCCTGAACTATGTAGAGGAGTACCTCCACTTCGCGGGCCGACAGCTCCTCCTGTGTGCTCTCTTTCTGGGGGGCAGGATCGAGGTTCAGCAACCACTGGCAGATGCGGTCTACCAAATCGCCCGGCGCAAGTCGGGTATCGAGGGTGTGTACAGGTCCTGTCTCGGAGGGGTAGCCGGGGGGGAGCAGAATAAGGGTTCTGCCCCGTCGCGGAAAGAAAAAGTCGTGGTAGAGGGTAAAAAATTCGGGCGAGGTGATAAAAATATGGAATGATTCAGTCTGATCGCTCTGTAGAAGGGCTGCGTTTTGAGAAAGTTCTACATGAGCCGGATTAAAATAATCGGTGAGGATAGACTTAATACCCAAGGCTATCAGTGAATCGGCGTGAACTACCAGAACCTTTTGTTGCTGCAGCATAGATGAGGCGGTTTTTCTATTCTGTTTCTAAGATTCTGCTTACCATAGGACAGAAAATCCGCGACCGGATTCTGTTTTGCTGGCGAAGATCCTCTTCAAGGCTGTCGAGCGAAAAAACAGTGGCATGCGCCAGATTGTCGTTAAAGGTGCCAGAAATATGGCGGATCAGAATGTTTTTTAAGTCGAATAGCGCCTCTTCCAGGGCCTCCGAATCGCTCTGTCGGTCGGGGCACAAGCTCTTGGCACTCAGAGGCGGGAGCTCCACCCCCTTTTGGTTTGTTTCCCGGCAGCGTTCGAGTAATGCCGGGAAGAGAACCGAATTTTCGGCTTCGGCTCTTTCGACCAGATGTTTTTTTACCCGGGCAAATAAAACATGCACTGCGCCGGGGGTTTTGTTTTCGGGGCCGCACGATTGCAACAATGGTTCCAGGTGGTGTTCAATATTGGGAATCAGATATTTTACATAGTAATTGTTGGTCTTCATCAGATATTCCAGCATATCGGGAAGACGAAACGAGAGCATCTTCTTTTCGGGAAAATAGTCTTCGTAGAGGTGTGTGTTCAGAATGGCCAGCACAAAATCTACATCCAGCCCCTTTTCGGCGCAGAGAAATTGAATGCTCTTTTCGGCTGCGCCCAGCCGGATGCCGAATCGGTTGATAACCGGGATAAGCGAGAGATTGTTTAGAATCACGTCGCTCATTTTGGCCTGAGGAAGAAGGAGTGACATAGAGTAGAGCCGGTTTTATTCAAAAATAAGTCGGGGAGGGCTTCCAAGGCATTGCAACGATGAAAGGAGCTGTTTCCGTCCTGCAAACGATTCGGAGGCAAAGACAAGGGCTTTTCCCATAGAGTAGGTGGCAATTTCGACATGTTTGGCTTTCAGTGACGAACTGTTCAAGCGTGATAAGCCCGAAACGCTTGCTCTTAACAGCGAGGTTGTGCCGGAGAGAACGGTTTTGGCAGAGGAGCCATTCTCTACCTCAATCACTTCGGCTTCGAAACGGGCATCAATCTCGGAAGAGGCGTAGTTGTATATCTGAACCCTATGAGCCAGAACCGGCATAGAACTGATCATCTTTGATGAGCTGCCCAGATTAAACAGTACATCTTCGGCAGTGATCACCTCGCCTGCCTGGAATATGGCTCCCGACATCAGCTCAACTAAGAGCTTTTGCGTGGCGAAGGGGGAGGCAATCCGAACCAGTGCCTTCTGCCGTGCCTTGATGACATTCAGATGGCTTGTGGCCGTAATATAGACCCGCATCACCGTTGGATATGCGCTTTTTTTGGCGTTCGAAATCTCCAGTACGCCATTGGTTATAGGGGTTAGAATATAGGGAATGAGCCCCAGCGCTGATTCCACTTTGACCGAGGGTGCAGTTCCCTGTTCGATAATTACTTCGAAGGGGCCGTTCACGGTGATAGAGTGGAAATTTACCACATTTCTTTTTTCGGAGATAATAGCCTTGTCGTAATCGGCCATTGTCTTTGCCTTTCGGGTGGAGGCAATTTTCATGGCCTCTTCCGACAGACCGGTTTGTGCCTGTAACGTTCCGGCAGCAAGCCATAACGAAAGCAACAGATAAAAGCGATTCTTCATGCTGAGATATTTTGATGTTTATGATAAATTAAGCCGGTGTGCTGATACGTTCCGATAAACGGGGCTCCGACCCCTTACTGAACACCGCAATCACATTTTTTATGGAGGGCAGCCCCACCTCTTCGAGCCTAATCTCTTCGGGTCGCATAAAGAGGATCGAATCCACATCGTCGTCGGCTCTAAGCTTAGAGAAATCGGTTACAGTGCAAATATACACCAGATCGGTGGTAAAGTAGATAAGATTATTAAAGAGGTAGCGGTTAGGAAACGATCCAAAATAGGTGAGCGCATCAACCTCCAAATGCAGCTCCTCCCGGATCTCTCTCACGACTGCTGTTTCGGCCGTCTCCTCGGGATTGACAAAGCCTCCGGGAAGATCGAGTGTTCCTTTTGCCGGTTCGAGGGCGCGGCGGGTTAACAGCAACTCCCCGGCAGGGTTCACAATCAGAGCCACTACAGCCGAAGAGCCATTTATGTAAAAGAGCCGATTACAGGCAGTGCACCGATGGCAAAAGCGGCTTTTCTCGGCAAAGCCGGCCGACCCGCAAAAGGGGCAGAACTTGAATTGTTGGCTTGGATAAAACGCTTCGGAGGGATTTTGCATGGATGGCTCAGATTAAGCGTAGTAACGGCCGAACCACTTCACAAACCGTGCCACACCTTCGTTTACAGAGATTGCAGGCCGATAACCCAGCTGTGCCGTGGTTTCCGAAATGTCGGAACAGGTTCGGAGTACATCGCCCGGCTGAAGGGGCAGAAACTGGCAGAGAGCCTTGGCTCCCAGCTCTTTTTCGAGCGCATGGATAAAATCCATCAGCTGCACCGGATGGGCATTCCCCAGATTGTAAATGCGGTAGGGCGCGCTCGAACTGGCCGGATCGGGATCCTCGCTGTTCCACATGGGGTTTGGGGTGGCCGGATGGTCGATTGCCAGCAGAACCCCCGAAATAATGTCGTCTATATAGGTAAAGTCGCGAACCATCTCGCCGTTATTAAACACCTTAATGGGTTTTCCTTCAGAAATGGCATGTGCAAAGAGGCTGGGTGCCATATCGGGTCGGCCCCAGGGGCCGTAAACGGTAAAAAAGCGCAGACCCGTGGTGGGGATTCCAAAGAGATGACTATAGGTGTGAGCCATCAGTTCGTTGCTTTTTTTGGTAGCCGCGTAGAGGCTGGCGGGGTGGTCGACACCTTGCGAAACCGAGAAGGAGGGTTGCCGGTGAATACCGTACACGCTGCTCGAACTGGCGTACACCAGATGGTTGGGGCGGAAGTAACGGCAGGCCTCCAAGAGGTTTCCAAAGCCCACCAGGTTGCTTTGGATGTAGGCTCCGGGATTCTCGAGCGAGTAACGTACCCCCGCCTGAGCAGCCAGGTGACATACTGCGTTGAACTGCTCCGAAGCAAAGAGTTGCATAAGCGCTTCGCTATTTTCCAGATCGGACCAGAGAAAACGAAACCGGGCCACTCCGGTAGTCATTTGTCCCTTCGACAGGGTTTCGGCTGCGATCCCGAGCTCTTGTAATCGGCTGTATTTGAGTGAAACAGGGTAGTAATGGTTCAGGTTATCGAATCCCACCACCTCGTCGCCTCTTTGCAGAAGGGCTTTTACAAGGTGAAATCCGATGAAGCCTGCAGCACCGGTAACCAGTATCTTCATAACAAATCGAAAAGAGATTGAGGGGCGGTAATGCCCTCTGCTTCGCAAAGGTAAAGAAATGGCGTGGCTAATTGCTATTAAAGCCCGACCCTTTTTACTACCTTTGACTTAATTAAAAAATGGGTTCATGAAAAAGAGTTTAATCCCCTTTGGTCTGTTTTTATTGGTGCTCTGTTTTCCTTTTGCAATGGTTTCGTGCCAAACCGATAATGTTTTGCGCGAAAAGAGCGATCCGTCGCCTCGCATTGTAAACATCATCAACTTTATCAGGGAGCTTGAGCCTCGCGATGAGAGAATCACCACCGAGGTGCTCTATGAAACGGTGGTGAGTCAGATAACCCTTCTCAAGCAGCTAAGTTTGCCTGCCACCTTTTTGCTTCAGTACGATGCGCTGATAAATCCCAAATACCAAACGTTACTCAAAGAGGAGCAGGCGTCGGGTTTTGAGATTGGCGGCTGGTGGGAGATTACCCAGCCCCATGTGGAGGCTGCCGGCATCACCTGGCGCGGACGCTACCCCTGGGACTGGCATGCCGATGTGGGTTTTGCCACCGGGTACAATCCCCAGGAACGAGAAAAACTGGTAGATGTTTACATGGCTAAGTTCAAAGAGATTTTTGGAAAATACCCTGCTTCGGTGGGTTCCTGGTTTATAGACGCACATACGCTCCGCTATATGTACGAAAAGTATGGTCTGTTGGCCTCATGCAACTGCAAAGATCAGGTGGGAACCGACGGCTATACCCTTTGGGGTGGTTACTGGAATCAGGCCTACTATCCGAGTAAAATTAATGCCTATATGCCGGCGCAAACCGAAGAGGGACAGATTCCTGTTCCCATCTTCAGGATGTTGGGCAGCGACCCCATTTACCAGTATGAGAACGGCCTCGGAGGTCGGGTTCAGGGAGTGGAGTCGCTCGAACCTGTCTATCCGCGTAGCGGTGGCAGCCGGGGATGGGTGAGCTGGTTTTTGAAGACCCTGGTTGAAGAGCCTGCCCTGGCTTTTGGTTATACTCAGGCCGGACAAGAAAACTCCTTTACCTGGGGTGGTATGCAGAAGGGGTTGGAGATGCAGTTCCCCATTCTTGCCAAGTTGGCCGGGGAGGGGAAGATCAGGGTGGAGACCCTGGCAGCCAGCGCAGCCTGGTTTAAAGAAAACTATCCGGTGACCCCTGCTACGGCCGTTTCGGCCACCACCGACCCCCGCGATGCGGGAAGGAAATCGGTATGGTATAACAGCCGTTTTTTCAGAACAAATCTCTTCTGGCAGCGCGATTCCTTAGTGTTTAGAGATATCCATATCTTCAATGAGAACTTCAAGTCGGATTATCTCGATAAGGCCGGAAGTTCTAACCAGTGTGTCTATACCACCCTTCCCCTTGTAGACGGTTTCATGTGGAGCAGTTCGCGGCAGCGTGCAGGTCTCCGCCTGATGCAGTTTAATGCCGATGGCACAACCACCGAACTCACCGGCGAAGACCCCGTTGTAACAGAGTTGCTTGATTCAAAGTTGATGGTTGAATGGCCTCTGAAACAGGATTTTGGAACCCTTCGTATACTTTTTTCCGAAAAGGCTATCGAGGTTTCGCGTCGCGGAGGCAAACGGTCGCAAAAATGGGTTTTGGAGCTGCGTACCTCTTCGCGGGCGTCGTTGCCTTTTGCTGAGATTACCGATCATCTCATTAAAGCCGTTCACAGCCAATTCCCCTTCGAGGTGACTGTAACTCCCGGATTGGTTTCGGCCGCCCCGGCGGGTAGCTCCGACTATGTGTTTAGGATTGCGCCCGAAAAGGAGCGAATCCTGATTCAGACACACCCCTAAACATTCGGTCATCTATCTGAAATTGTTGGTTAGCTGACTCCCTTCGGCGATAGTTCCGTGGGTTCGTTATTGTATATTGATATATCTAAGTTGGAAATGAGAGTATCCTCTTTGTTTTCGGGTTTGTTGCTACTTCTGCCTGCTCTGGTTCTGGCCCAACCGGGCGGAGCAACCCCGCTCACCCTTGAACAGGCGGCCGGTTTGATGCTACAGAATCATCCCGAACTCCGGGCACTCCGGATGGAGGAGGAGGCTGCCGATTATGCATTTCGAGCCACGGCCGGCCTGCGTCTGCCCTCCCTGTCGGTTACGGCACTCTACGCCTATCTGCCCAACGATCTTGCGGCCGATTTAAACCCCCTTAAACCACAGGTTTCAGGAGCCATCGGGTCGTTTCTGCCTTCGCTTCCCCCTTCATTGGCTGAATCGTTACTGCCTGCAGTTTCGCCCAAAATTGCCGAAATGATGGCAAAAGATTGGAAGATAACCCTGCAGGAGAACCAGATGGGAATTGTGGGTTCGGTGTTAACGTTTCCTATCTATACAGGAGGAAAAATCGGCGTAGCACGGAGGGCGGCCCGACTTAAGCTCGATGCGGCCGGCCTGAAGGGAACGCAACAGCTAAACAGTCTCTATTCGCAGCTGATTGAGCGGTATTACGGGCTGCTACTGGCCAGTGAGGTGCTGGAGGTGCGAAAGGAGGTTCTTAAAGCGATGAGGCAACATCTGCACGATGCTGCGCTGCTCGAGGCCAACGGGGCAATTGCCCGGGGCGAAAAACTCTATGCCGAATCGGTAGTGGCCGAGGCCGAAAAAGAGGTCACCAAAGCCGAACTTACCCTGCGGTCGATCCAAAGGGTCATGCAGAATATTCTTTACACCTCCGGAAACTGGACGCCGGTGTCGCCCCTTTTTGTTCTGGATGCCTCGGATAGCTTGCCCCGTTTTTTGGCCGATGCTATGGCGCATAATCCCTTGCTGAAACAGGTGGAGTTGCAGGCACAGCTGGCCGGCGAGGGGGTAAAACTTCATAGGGCCGATTATCTGCCGCAGGTAGCCGTTACCGGCATGGCCCGACTGGCCGATTACCAACTGATGAACGGCATGCCTCGTTGGGTAGCCGGTGCCGGACTAAAAATGAATCTGTTCGACGGTTTCCAACGCGAAAACCGATACAAGGAGGCCAAAGCAAAGGTTCGGCAGGTAGAGGCGGTTTTGGAGCAGGCTGCCGACAATGTTGAAACGCTGGTCGAAAAGCTCTATCTCGACATGCATTCGGAGGCTCTGCAACTCCCTGCGCTGGAGTCGGCGCTCGCCTTTGCACGGGAGTACCTGCGCATGAAGGAGATGTTGTTTGCAGAGGGAGCCGCTACCTCGATCGATGTGGTAGATGCGCGCCTGAATGTGGCCCGGTTGCAAATAGAGAGGCTTCAGGCCGCCTACCGTTTTGATCTGTTGCTGGCTAAGCTGCTTGAGGCATGCGGCCAAAGTACCGAATTCGTTTCTTATAGCCGTCAGCCCGGTGTAACGGCTGTAATGATTGATTAACTATTCTTGTTTTCAGGTTTGAATCATGAAAAAGAAGTTTGTTATTGGAAGTACGATCACCTTTCTGGTGCTCATTTTGTTTGGCAGCCTGGTATTCTGGAGTACCCGAAAGGAGGAGTTGCCTCTTTTACAGGGGCAGGTGGAGGTGCGCAGTATAAAAATCTCTTCGAAATTGGCCGGGCGGCTCGACACGCTGCTGGTGCGCAGAGGAGAGAAGGTAACTGCAGGCCAGCTGCTGTTTGTGCTGGCCACTCCCGAGGTGGAGGCAAAGTTGCATCAGGCCCAAGCGGCCAGGAGAGCAGCCTCCGCCCAACAGAGCAAAGCGGTTAGCGGAGCCAGGGCACAGGAGGTGGAGGCAGCCCGTAGTCTGTGGCTGAAGGCACAGGCCGGATACGAACTGGCCGAAAAAAGTTTTGTAAGGGTTAAAAATCTTTATGAAGCGGGGGTGGTTTCGGCACAAAAATTCGATGAAGCACAGGCCAATCTGAAGTCGATGGAGAGCTCCGTTCAGGCGGCAAATGCGCAATACGCAATGGCCTTGGAGGGCGCGCGGCATGAGGACAAATCGGCTGCCGCCGCATTGGTAGAGCAGGCTTCGGGTGTGGTTTCGGAGGTGACCTCCTTTTTGGCCGATGCCCGTCAGGTTTCGCCCATCAACGGCGAAGTCTCCTCTCTGATTGCAGAGGAGGGAGAGTTGGTGGGGTCGGGTTATCCTGTGCTCACCCTTCTTGACATGACCGATATGTGGGTCACCTTCCATATCCGCGAAGATCTGCTGCCCGGCATCGAGCCAGGCACGCTCCTGTCGGGATATGTTCCGGCCCTCGACACGACGCTAAAATTTAAGGTCGATTTTATGGCCGTTGAGGCCGATTTTGCCACATGGACCTCCACAGGCAACCGGGGTGGTTTCGATGTGAGATCGTTCGAGGTGCAGGCTCGTCCCGAGAATCCTGTAACGGGCCTTCGCCCCGGTATGTCGGTGGTGGTAAGCCGACCACAATAGAGGATTTGGAATGAGCAGCCGGATTGATGCTTTTCTGTTTTCGCTGAAGCGGGAGATTGCCCTCTTTGCCCGTTCCAGGATCTTTCTCCTGCTCTCCCTGCTATTGCCGATTTTCTCCTTTTTCCTCTTTTTTGCACTCTTTGGCAACGGGGTAGCGCGCGAACTACCCGTAGCCCTATACGATGCCGATCGTACCCCCCTCTCACGCAAATTGGCGGGCATGATAGATGCAACCCCCACGGTTGCCATTGCCATGCACTGTTCGAGCCTGGCAGAGGCGAGGGTGTTGCTCGAAAAGGGGCGGGTAGAGGCTGTGGTTGAGATTCCGCCTTATCTCGAAAAGTCGGTTCTACGGGGCGATCCGATTGATGTTTCACTTCAGGTAAGTGGCCTGAGCATCATTAAAGGGAGCCTGATTACCCGCGATATCCGTACGGCAGTGGCCACCTTTTCTTCGGGCATTCAGATTCAGAGCCTTGTAAAGAGAGGTATGTCGCCCGAGGTGGCCTACACCCGCATGATGCCTGTTACCTTCGACAAACACATCCTCTTTAATCCCTGGCTCAGCTACACTTTTTACCTGTTACCCGCCTTTTTGTCGCTGATGCTCCTCATGTTTGTAACCCTTGTCACCATCTTTACCGTTGGGGTCGAACTCAAAAATGGCACAGCCGGCGCGTGGCTCGCGGGGGCCGGCTATCATGTTTCGGCGGCACTCTTCGGGAAACTTTTTCCCTACACCGTGATTTTTAGTATACTGT
Organism: uncultured Bacteroidales bacterium; assembly: GCA_964349835.1. Taxonomy (GTDB): domain Bacteria; phylum Bacteroidota; class Bacteroidia; order Bacteroidales; family UBA4181; genus JAQVSH01. The sequence goes on from CAYGID010000005.1 coordinate 55,669, forward strand.
CGGTGGGTATGCATACACTGACCACCTTTTGGGCAGGAGTGCCCCTGCAGGGAAGTGCCCCTATGCTCTTTGTTTCTACCTTCCTTCTCATTACCGCCTATCAGAGTGTGGGATGTGTAATTGTGGCGCTCTCGGCCAACATGCGGCTGGCTCTTTCGCTGGGTGGCGGATATTCGGTGCTGGCCTTCTCCTTCTCGGGGCTTACCTTTCCGGCCATGGCCATGGATCTGCCCGCCCGGATAGCCGGAAATCTCTTTCCCTTTACCCATTACTTGCAAATCTGGATGGATCAGGCGTTACGAGGAGCCGCCCCTCACCATTCGGTGGGTTCGCTCTTGGTACTCGTTGTCTTCTCTTTGCTTTTTGTGCTTTGCCTTGGTCGGCTTAAAACCGTTTTGACAGATGAAAAATATTGGGGTGCTTCATAGGTCGGCGAGGGAGGTGATTGCCTACGAAACCCGCTTCATTCTGCGCGATCCGGGGGTGATTCTGATCCTCTTTGGAGCCGTATTTCTCTATGCCACACTCTATTCGTATGTCTACAAAAACGAAGTGGTGCGCAATCTGCCCGTGGCAGTGATCGACCGCGACGGCACCCCCTCGAGCCGTGCTATGCTCCGCATGCTCGATGCTACCCAGAATCTGCAGGTTACTGCCTCGCCCTCCTCGATGCAGGAGGCCGAAGCGTTGTTGATGAGCCGCCATATTTACGGCATCTTTTTTCTACCTCCCAACTACGAAAAGAGTCTTCTGCGCGGCGAAAAGGTGGTGATTCCTTTTTACGTGGATGCCGGATATTTTCTTATGTACCGACAGATCTTTTCGGATGCGGTGGGGGCCATCGGTACCATGGGGGCAAAGGTAGAATTGCAGCAACTGCTGGCCGGTGGAGCCTCTCTTCCGGTGGCAGAGACCCTTCGTGAACCGGTTACCCTTTCGGTTTCGACCCTCTACAATCGTAGCCTGGGGTATGGCACCTTTCTAATACCGATTGTGCTGATAGTGATTCTTCAACAGACTTTGCTCATGAGCCTGGGGTTGATTGGCGGCACCTGGCGTGAACGCGATCTCTATAGGCAGATCAGAAGGGGCGGTGCCGATGCAGCCCCTCTGGGGCTTGTTGTGCTGGCAAGAGCGCTACCCTATCTCTTGGCGCACACCGTGTCGATTGCTTATCTGCTGTTTGTGCACTATCCTCTCTTTGACCTGCCTGCTTACGGTAACCCCTTCGACCTGATGCTACTCTTTCTCCCTTTTCTTTTGGGATCCATATTTTTGGGCATCACCCTCTCTACCTTTTTCCGTTTCAGAGAGAACGCCCTGCTCTTTCTCTTTTTTCTCTCCATTCCCATTTTGATGATGAGCGGTTGGTCGGTTCCCGATGCATGTTTCCCTCAATGGCTGGTTTCGCTCTCAAAGATTTTTCCCAGCACTCCGGGTATACACGCTTTTCTTCGGTTACAGACGGCAGGTGTCGATTTGAGTATGGTTCGCGAGGCCTACCTTCATTTGTGGCTACTGGCAGGTATATACTATCTTACCGCTTGCGCCGGCATGTATAGGCTCATCAGGAGCCAAAAGATTACAGCCCTCCCAAACGGTTAATTAACGCGAATACCTGCGGGAAAAAACCCAGCAGAAGAATGGCTGCGGTGGCGGCCAGCAGCGAAGCGCGGTTCCAGTTGTCGGTACGAATTGCGGGAATTTGTGCCTCACCGGCATGCAGGAACATGGCCTTTACGATAAGCAGGTAGTAATAGAGCGAGATGATGGTATTTAGCAGGGCAAAAAAGACAAGCAGAAACTGACCTTCTCGGGCTACAGCGATAAAGCTGAAGATCTTGCTGAAAAAACCTGCGGTGGGCGGAATTCCGGCCAGCGAAAAGAGGGCAATCATCATCACCAGACTCAGGCGGGGGTTGGTTCGGTAGAGTCCTTTGTATTGGTTTAGCTCTATCATTCCGGTTTGGCTCTCAATGGCAGTTAAGACCCCGAACGCGGCAAAATTGGAGAAGAGATAGGCCAGCAGATAGTAAACGGTAGAGACCATACCTTCGGGGGTGCCGGCCAGCACACCTAAGAGCAGATAGCCCGCCTGTGATATTGAGGAGAAGGCAAAGAAGCGTTTGAGGTTCTGCTGGCGCAAAGCAAACAGATTGCCCAGCGTAATGGTTAGCAGGATGAGCCACCAGAGCAGCTGCTGCCATATGGCGGCAAGCGGTTGGAACACCTCGCACAGTACAATCATCAGCACAAAAGCGGCCGCACCTTTCGACACCACAGAGAGGTAGCTCATCACTGCAATCGGAGCACCCTGATATACATCGGCAGTCCAGAGATGAAAGGGGGCAATGGAGATCTTGAAAAAGAGGCCTGCCATAAAAAAGGCCATTCCCAGCAGCACAGGTGCCTGGCGAGTGACCGCTCCTGCCATATCGGCATAGTAGAGCGAGCCCGAGGCACCGTAGAGGTAGGAGAGTCCAAACAGCAGGATGGCAGAGGCAAATACCGACGAGAGAATATACTTGGCCGAAGCCTCGACAGCCTCATTACGGGTTTTTTCAATGGCAATCAACGTGGCCAGGGGAACCGATGCCAACTCGATTCCGATGTAAAACACCATAAAGTGTTGTGCCGAGATCATCAAATACATGCCCAGCAGCGTAAATAGCGTGATCAGATAAAACTCTCCTCTTCGGATGGCCGTTTCGGGCGTCTTTAGCCAGGTGGCTGCCTGCATAAACATAAAAAGCACCCCCACATTGAGCAGATTCTTTACAAAAAGCCTCATTCCGCTTGAAACATACATCCCTCCGAATGCGGAACCTTCGGGTGTGATAAAAAATGTGGAGAGCGTAAAGAGAGCCCAAAGGGAGCATACCAGCGTATGGTAGTGTGTCTGCTGCCTCTCCGATGCAAAGAGGTCGAACAGAAACAGCAATACAATAATCACGGCCAGCGAAAGCTCGTGACCCATCAGTAAAAGATTATCGAGGTAGGAGGTCATGATTGGCAGGAACTGGGGTTAAAAGCTAAAGTGAGGAGCCAGCATGGGAACTACACTTTGCCGGATGAGGTCGGAGAGGGCCAGAGGGGCCACTCCAATGGCTATGATGCAGGTGAGTAGTATGAGCACGGGAAGTTTCTCGTGCCAAAGCGCGTCGGAAAGATGCAGGGCAGCGTCGGAATGGGCCGGTCCGAAAAGGATCTTTCCCACCACTCGCAGAATATAAACAGCCGTGATTACAATTGAGGTACAGGCAATAATGGTAAAGATGCGGTGAAACAGATCGTTGTGAGCGAAGGCTCCGAAAAAGATAGTCATTTCGGCCACGAAGCCGCTGAATCCGGGCAGTCCGAGCGAAGCAAGACCGGCCAGCAGGTAAGCTACCGCCAAAAAGGGCATCACCTTCATTAATCCCGACAATTCGCGGATATCGCGGGTGTGGGTTCGGCCGTAAATCATACCAATCAGTGCAAAAAAGAGGGCGGTCATCAACCCGTGCGATAGCATCTGCAAAACGGCACCCGTCATGGCAGTTTGGTTATACATCAGGATAGCAAAGAGTACAAGACCGCAGTGGCTTACCGAAGAGTAGGCGTTGATATATTTCAGGTCGTTCTGCACCAGGGCGCCAAAAGCGCCGTACACCACACTGATGCCGGTAAGGGTAATAAAGAGGGTCGACCAGTAGGCTGCCCCTTCGGGCATCAGGAAGATAGCTACCCTAAAACAACCGTAACCTCCCAACTTCATGAGGACACCGGCGTGCAGCATAGAGACTGCGGTGGGAGCCGAAGCATGGCCATCGGGCGACCAGGTGTGGAAGGGGAAGAGGGCGCCCAGCACGCCAAATCCCAAAAAGGTAAGGGGAAAGAAGATCTTTTGCGCAGCGAAGGGGAGGGTACGCTCTGCAATCTCGGTGAGGTTCATGGAGAGCTCGCCGGTGGGCGATTCGGCCGAGAAATAGATGCCCAGGATACCCACCAGCAGAAAGGCCGATCCGGCCATCAGCATCAGGGTTAGTTTCATGGCCGCATATTCGCGTCGGCCGCTTCCCCAAACTCCAATCAGGAGATACATGGGGATGAGGGCCAGTTCGTAAAAGAGAAACATGGTAAAGAGGTCGAGCGAAATAAAAAAGCCGAACACTCCGGTTGTCAACAGCAAATACCACATGAAATACTCTTTGGTGAGCGGCTCCATATTCCACGACACAAACACTCCCGTTAAGACAATCACCGACGAAAGGAGAATCATCACCACCGAAATGGCATCGACACCCACCGAATAGCCTATTTGCAGCGGCTCATACCAGATGGTACTGGCGGTAAAGAGCATGGGTAAAGAGTTGGTTTCTCTTTCTTGGAGGTAGGCAAAGAGGAGTACCGTGGCGCCGAGAGTTAAAAGGAGCGATCCCGATACCATTACGGTGCGGATGGCCGCCCTGCTGTGGCAGAGCAACAGCGCCAACATCATGAGCACCGGGATACATACAAAAAAGGAGAGACTGTTCATTTTACTTCGGTTTGCTTTACATACAAAACATTAGAAAAGCCATCAGCAAGGCGGCACTCATAAAGATCCATGCGTAGGTTTGCACATAACCCGACTGCAGGTTTTTGATGGCTTCCGACAGTTGGTTGGAGACAGTGGCCTGCAGGTTCATGAATCCATCTACAATATGGCGGTCGAACCAGGCGATGGGAAGGGCTATGCCGCCCACGATGAATCTTCGTACCACAAACAGCCACACCTCATCGAAATAGAACTTATGCTGCAGCAGAGTGTAGAACCGGTGCATGGCCTGTGCTGCTCTTTGGGGCAGAGTGCTCTCTTTGGCGTAGAGGCGTGTGGCAATCAGAATACCGATAAGGCCTACACCCAGAGAGGGGAGGGCAGCACCCATGTGCAGGTGGGTTTCGAACGGAATCGCGTTGCTGGAGATATATTGCGAAAAAGGGATAAAACCCGATACAACTGTCATAAAGGCCAGAAACAACAGGGGAATCGTCATCACGGCAGGCGCTTCGTGTGGCGTGTGCGCATAGTGTACAACCGGTCCGTGAAAAATTCGGAAGTAGAGCCTGAACATATAGAAGGCGGTAAGACCGGCGGTGAGTAGCAGCACCGAAAAAAGTGCCGGGTTCTGCACGAGAACAGCGGCCATAATCTCGTCCTTGCTGAAGAAGCCCGAAAAGGGTGGAATTCCTGCAATCGACAAACAGGCAATCAAAAAGGTAATATGCGTTATGGGCATGAACTTACGCAGATTACCCATCCGATCCATCTCGTTGCTATGTACGGCGTGAATCACCGCTCCGGCGCCCAGAAAGAGCAACGCCTTAAAGAATGCGTGGGTAAAAAGGTGAAACATGGAGGCCATATAGCCCAGACCCTCATGGCCGCCATAACCCGAAACGCCCAAACCGGCCATCATAAAGGCAATCTGCGAGATGGTTGAGAAGGCCAGCACCCTTTTAATGTCGGTTTGTGTACAGGCTATCAGCGCGGCACCCAGTGCAGTTATACCGCCCACCCAGGCAATGCCGCCCAGAAGCTCGGGAGCCGCAAAGCTATAGAGAGGAAAGAGTCGTGCCACCAGAAAGACACCCGCCACCACCATCGTGGCTGCATGAATCAGTGCCGAAACCGGGGTGGGACCCTCCATAGCATCGGGGAGCCAGATGTGAAGAGGCATCATGGCCGACTTCCCCGCGCCTCCGATAAAGATGAGCCCCAGGGCCCAGGAGAGTGCCGAGCCACCCAGAAAGAGTGCCCGGGAGCCCTCTGCAGTCCATTCGGCAGAGGGGGCTGTCAGCGCTGAGAATTGAAAGCTCCCCGAATAGTACGATATGATGAGGATACCGGCCAGAAAACCGAGATCGGCAAAGCGGGTTACTATAAAGGCCTTTTTTGAGGCGGCCACTGCCGAGGGTTTGGTATAGTAAAATCCGATGAGCGAAAAGGAGGAGACCCCCACCAGCTCCCAGAAAATATACATCTGAAAAAGATTGGTGGCCACCACCAAACCCAGCATGGAGAAGGAGAAGAGCGAAAGCAGGGCATAGTAACGCTGAAACCCTTTTTCGCCTTTCATGTAGCCTAAACTGTAGAGGTGAACCATTAAGGAGACCGTGGTAACCACCACAAGCATCATCACCGAGATAGGGTCGAGCAGGATGCCCAACTCAATGTGGAGCGTTTCGGTGAGGTTGAGCCAGGGAATCCGGAGCGCAGTTACCGGTGCATACCCTGAGAGGGGGTCGCTCCCGTTTCCGAAATAGCTAAGGGCTGTTACCCACGATATCAAGGCGGCAATCGCCATGCCTGCAGTGCAAACAGCGCCCACCAGAGAGGGGCGCATCTCTTTTCCGAAGAGCCCTGCTACCACAAACTGCAACAGGGGAATAAGAAGAATCAGACCGGCAAATTCCATACTTACTGTTTTAGGTGGTTGAGTTTACCCGACTGGATATGTTTGAGATTCCGGAACACATTGATAATGATGGCAATGGCAACTGCCGTTTCGCCTGCCGACAGCCCAATCGAGAAGAGGGCCGCAAACGAACCCTCAAGCCCGTCGGGATAGAGGAACCGGTTAAAAACCACAAAGTTGATATCTACTGCATTCAGCATCAATTCGACCGACATCAGAACAAGAATCAGATTTCGCCGGGTAATAAAACCGTACACCCCCGCAAAAAACATGAAGGCGCTCACCAGCAGAAAGTACTCCATAGGAATATTCATGGCAATCTATTCTAAGAATTTATCGTTTTCTTGCTATCATAATGCCTCCCACCACACAAGCCAGCAGAAACAGACTGATGGCCTCGAAGGGGAGGAGGTATTGGAATTTATCGTGACCCATTAGTGCCCGGCCCAAAACGGCCATATCCATCTCCTCCTGTTTGAGCAGCCCATAGACGGCAACCCCGTTACGCAAAATCACCCAGCTGCAGAGAGCCGTTCCGGCCACTGCAGCCAACACGCCCGCGGCCTGTTCTAACCTGCCTGAGGGTATGTGTCCCTCGCCGGCATGCGATGTGAGCAGAATAGAGAAGACAAAGAGCACCATAACGCCCCCCGCATAGACGGTAATTTGCACCGCTGCCAGAAAATGGTAGTTGAGAATCAGGAAGATTCCACCGGTGGCCAGCAGCACAAACAGCAGCCAGGTAGCCGACCGGAGCACTTTTCGGGAGGTGACGGTGAGTACCGATCCCACCACCAGAATGGTGGCCAGAATCCAGAATATCAGGTTAGAAATATAGATCTCCATAACAGCTATGCAACAGGATTTGTGACAGGCGTCGGTTTCGACGGCGGGGTGCGGAGTTTTGATCCCGGGCGGTTGAGCGTTTTGTGCAATGCTTCGGGATGGAAGACAGCCAGTTCGAATTGTTTCGAAAATTGAATGGCGTTTGAGGGGCAGGCCATCACACAGAGATTGCAGAAGGTGCATTGCCCGAGATAGTATTCGTAACGCTGCAGTACCTTGCGGCTTTTCCCCTCCGGGGTGGTTACGGTTTCGTATACCACATTGAGCGTCCCGTTAGGGCAACTCAGCATGCATAGTCCGCAGGCGGTGCATGCATGTTCGTTGTTCTCGTTGTGGGGCATAATCAATTCGGCACGGAATCGGTCCGAAATTACCAGGGTGTCGCGATTTTCGGGATAACATTCGGTTACCTTTTTCCGAAACAGTGTGGTCAGCGAGATTTTCATCCCGGTTGCCAAAGAGGCAATTCCGGTGAACCACGATTTTATATACAATGTAAAAGCGTTCATTTTACCCAATTAAAAGTGCCAGCCAAATACAACTACCATTGCCATAATCAAAAGATTAATCAAATTGAGCGGCAGCAAATATTTCCATTCCAGTTTCAGTAGCTGGTCGATACGCAGGCGAGGGAATGTCCAGCGAACCCACAAGGTGAGGAAGACCACGAAAAAGGCCTTTCCAAAGAACCAAAACGGGGAGGGAATAGAATCCATGATTTCGTTAAAGAGGGTGAGGCCGGGAACATGGAGCGGCATCCAGCCACCCAGGAAGAGGGTAGTGGCAATGGCCGCAACAATGAACATATTGAGATATTCGGCCAGATAGAAAAAACCGAATTGGATCCCCGAATATTCGGTATGGTACCCTGCGGTGAGTTCCGATTCGGCCTCCGGAAGGTCGAAGGGACCCCGGTTGGTTTCGGCATGTCCTGCAATCAGGTAGACCACAAAGGCGATAAAAGCGGGTATGTGCCCCTGAAACAGGAACCACATTTCGGCCTGCCGTTCAACAATGACCGACAACTGCATGCTCCCTGCGAGAATTACCATGGTGAGCATCGACATTCCTATTGAGAGTTCGTAACTTACCATTTGCGCTCCGCTTCGGAGGGCACCAATCATGGAGAATTTGTTGTTGCTCGACCATCCGGCCAACAAGATGCCCAGAACGCCCAGCGATGAAACGGCCAAAATATAGAAGATACCTATATTAAAGTCTATTACTTGCAGTCCCCTCCCGAAAGGGATAGCGCCAAACGAGAGCATCGAGGCCGCAATCACCAGGAAAGGGGCAAGAAAGAAGAGGAACTTGTCTATTTGGTTAATGGGGATCAACTCCTTGATCAGCATCTTTACCGTATCGGCTGCTGTTTGGGCCAAGCCAAGGGGACCCACTCTGTTGGGGCCCAGACGGCACTGAAACCAAGCGCAGATTTTCCGTTCATAATAGATGAGCGCCATGGCCAACACGGCATACCCGGTGAGCAGGAGAAAGGCCACCAGAACACACTCAATCCAAAAGGCCCATCCCAACGGGAGCATGGCGGTCAGAGTCTGGTCGACCCACCCGATGAGAATTCTAAAATCGAACATATCACACTGTAATTAACGGTCAATATCGGGAACAACGTAATCGAGCGATCCTCCGATGGAGATCAGGTCGGCAATCTTTTCGCCCTCTGCGAGGGTATTGACTACCGAAATCAGGCTCAGGCCGGGCGAACGAAACTTTACCCTCCAGGGTGTTTTCTCGCCCCGGCTGGCAATGTAGACTTCGAACAATCCGCGCGCCGCTTCGACCCACTGCCGGTATTCCCCTTCGGGAAGCCGGATTACCGGTTTGGTCTTCACGCTCACCGGGCCCTGGGGAATATTTTCGATAAGTTGTTCGAGGATCGACAACGATTCTTCGATTTCGTCGAGGCGGTTCATATAACGGGCAAAGGTGTCGCCTTCGGTGCGGAGAATCTCCTTGAACTGAACCTTATCGTAGACCCCGTAAGGGCGATATTTCCGCACATCGCACGAGAAACCGGAGGCTCTTCCCACAGGACCTGTTACCGCATGCGAAATGGCATCGGCCTTAGTAAGTATCCCGATGCCTATCATGCGCTCGCGGGCAATGATGTTGTGGGTAAAGATATCGTGGTACTCATGCAGGATGCCGCGCAGGTAAACAATAAACTCCTTAACCTGTTTTTGGAAGTCGGGGTGGAGATCGTGCATGAGGCCGCCAATCACACTATAATTGGGAATCAGTCGGCCACCGCAGGTCTGCTCAAACATGTCGAGAATCTTTTCGCGGTCGCGCATTCCATAAATGAAGGCGGTGAGTGCGCCCATATCCATGCACATACACGACCATCCCAATAGATGCGAAGCAATGCGGCTGAGTTCGTCCATAACGGTTCGGATATAGAGTACTCTCTCGGGTATCTCAAGACCCAGCGCGTTTTCGATGCACATGCAGGCAGCACTCCGGTTGGTGTGTGCCGAAAGATAGTCGAGCCGTTCGGTAAGATGCAACCATTGCGGATAGGTCATGGTTTCGCACATCTTCTCGATGCCCCGGTGAATGTAGCCCAGATGGGGGTCTACCTTTTTTATAATCTCTCCGTCGATGGAGACCCTGAAGTGAAGTACGCCGTGTGTGGCGGGATGCTGAGGCCCGATGTTTACCACATACTCCTTTCGTTCGAATTGCATTGATTCGGAAGTCTCTATCTCGCCCTGTTGGTTGAGTGTGAGGCGGGTAAGAATATCGTTATTGGGCTCATGGATAAGGGGCACCGGATTGCGTTGGGGCGAAGCGTCGTAATTCTTTCGCAGGGGATATCCGTTCCAGTCGGAGCGCATAAAGAGCCGGCGCATGTCGGGATGGTCTATAAACCGGATACCCATTAGGCCGAATAGCTCCCGTTCGTTCAGAAAGGCACTCTCCCAAAGGTGGTAAACCGTGTTGAACGAAGGCGATTCGAGGTTCGAGGTAAAGCACTTCAAGATAATCAGCTCACCAAACGATGCGGTGGCCAGTTCGTAAATTACCCCCAGGCTATCTTCGTTGTCTATGCCGGTTAACGAAACCAATAGCTCAAAGGGCTCCTCAGTACGGTTGCGCAGCGCTGTGGCTACCTCTTGCAGATTATCGGCCGGAATAATATAGGTGGCGGGAGCTCCGGAACCCTCTCTGCAGGCTCCGGGAGCTGTAAGCAGAATAGACTCTTCGGTGGTCATACAGCTATCGGGTATTGGATTTTTCGGCTGGTGCGGCAGGTGC
>CAYGID010000005.1:66333-71000 GCA_964349835.1 uncultured Bacteroidales bacterium
GGTGCGGCAGGTGCGGCAAGCGTTGCAACCTTTACCTTCCGCTGCAGTTGCATCATGCCATACAATAGTGCTTCGGGACGGGGAGGGCATCCCGGAACATAGACATCGACAGGGATAATCTCATGAGCCCCTTTTACCACGTGGTAGGAGTTCACAAACGGGCCACCCGAGATGGCACAACTGCCCATGGCAATCACATACTTGGGTTCGGCCATCTGGTCGTAAAGCCTTTTGAGAACCGGAGCCATCTTGTGTACAATGGTACCCGCTACGATAATCAAATCGGCTTGGCGTGGGCTGGAGCGGGTTACCTCAAAGCCGAAACGCGAAAAATCGTATCGGGCAGCTCCCACACTCATAAACTCAATGCCACAGCAGCTGGTGGCAAAGGTGAGGGGCCACAGCGAGTTAGAACGACCCCAGTTGATTACTTCGTCGAGCACACCCACCATAATACCTACCCCGTTTTTTCGGAGTTCATCGGCATATGCCTGCAACCAGTCGTTGTCGCCAAAGGCTTCGGGAGGCATTCCCTTAATTGAAATGTTCTTTACTTCCATTCGAGTGCCCCTTTTTTCCATGCATAGGCAAGTCCCAGCATGAGAATAAATACAAAAAAGAAGACGCCAACGAGCCCCGAAGGTCCCAGTTCCCTTGCAGATACTGCCCAGGGGAAGAGGAAGACGGTTTCTACGTCGAACATCAAGAAGAGAATGGCAAATAGGTAATATCCTACTTTAAACTGCATCCAGGAGGTGCCGCGGGTGGGGATTCCGCACTCGTAGGGTTCGCCTTTTTGGGGGTTAAAAGAACGAGGTGCTGTGATGTAAGCAATCAGAAGCGCAGCGACCACCAGTATAATTGCCGTGACGAACACGACAATTAACATAATAGCATTCATAATCAAAAAATTAAGAAGCCGGAAATTCTGGAGAAAGCATTTTCGGTAATAAGGCGGCAAATGTAATTATTATTCTGAAAGTAAAAAATCTGATTGATTATTATTTTGAAAGCAAGATTCCATATTGCATAATGTTTTGAAATTAAATGGCTTTAATTTCTGTCATTCTGAAAGCAAATGGCCAGATTGATTAGCGTTATGAAAGGAAAATTACCAGATCTTTTTTGTGGTTTCGGAGTTATTTCTAACCTTTGATTCCAAAACCCGATTGTATGGTTGAAGAGTACATTGCACTTGTCTGTTCCTGGATCTGGGGTTGGCCCATGATTGTGTTGTTGTTGGGAACCCATCTTTTTTTAACCGTCAGACTCCGCTTTCCGCAAAGGCGACTCTTTACCGCCATCCGTTTATCGGTGAGGCCCGACAAGAAGGGCAGGGGCGATGTGACCCCGTTTGGCGCACTCTCTACTGCGCTGGCGGCCACCATAGGTACCGGCAATATTATTGGTGTGGCCACTGCTGTTGCGTTGGGGGGACCCGGTGCTGTATTCTGGTGCTGGCTTACCGGTGTGTTGGGCTTCTCAACCAAATATGCCGAGGCGTTACTGGCGGTTAAGTATCGCGTTGTGACCTCCGACGGAACCATGGCCGGAGGGCCTATGTATGTGCTGGAAAAGGGCTTAGGCTTAAAGTGGCTTGCGGTTCTTTTTGCCATTTTTACCGCTATAGCGGCGCTGGGTATCGGGAATACGGTGCAGGCCAACTCCATAGCCACCCTTATGAACGAGTCGTTTGGTGTTGCTCCTGCCATAACGGGTGCGGGGCTGGCCCTGCTCACAGCCTTAGTGATTTTGTTTGGAATCGGGGCGATTGCCCGTTTCTGCTCCTATATGGTTCCCTTTATGGCCGGCGTGTATGTGCTTGGTTGCCTGGCCATTCTGGTGCTGAATATCCAGTTTCTGCCCGAAACCTTTTCTGCCATTTTTCTCTCGGCTTTTAGTGCAAAGGCTTTTGGATCGGGTTTGGTGGGCGCCTCTGTGTTAAGCGCTATTCGCTACGGGGTGGCCCGGGGGCTCTTTTCGAACGAGGCGGGGCTGGGGTCGGCTCCCATTGTAGCCGCTGCTGCTCAGACTCGTAATCCGGTACGACAGGCACTCGTCTCTGCTACCGGCACCTTCTGGGACACGGTGGTGGTGTGCGCCTTAACCGGCTTGGTGTTGGTTTCGAGCGTAATAGCTCACCCAGATATCGATTATTCGCAGGGTGCGATACTCACCAAACTGGCCTTCGATAAGATTCCTGTACTGGGCTCTCCGCTGCTTCTATTTGGATTGCTCACCTTTACCTTCTCTACCATTCTCGGCTGGTCGTACTACGGCGAGAAAGCCATTGAGTATTTGGGTGGTAAAAGAGTGATAGTTCTTTACCGGTGGATCTGGATCGGATGCGTATTCTTGGGGGCAGTTGCCAATCTGCAGATGATCTGGAATCTGGCCGACATCATGAACGGACTGATGGCGATTCCCAATCTGGTTGCACTACTACTCCTGAGTAAAGTGGTTTCGGCCGAAACCGACCGCTATTTATGGGGTGGCCGCATCGACAGTTACGATAACAACGGTCCGGAGTAACAGCCACTCCCATAGCGATTCGTGAGGACGTTCGAGTTACAGAATGTGTTCTGAGAAGGACTTTCCCAATCGGGGATTTCGCTCCATCTCCTTTTCGAAGAAAAACTTGTCGTTGTCGAAGGCCGGTGTTAATTGATCGAGCCATGTGGCCTTCGGGTCGTACTTTGCAAAGAAGGGAATCCCTACCCATTCGGGATTACGTCCCTGTAAAAAGCGTAGTACAAAAACCTTCTTGCCATTTGCTTCGGCGGTGCCCAAAAACTGCACCTTTCCGGGATGGGCACTCATACTTGGACCCCGTACCGTGCGGCACACTCCGCTCACTTGACGATAGGCCTGTCGGTAGATGGCCCCGCACTTTTCGAGAGGTAACTCAAAGAAGTGCTTACATCCTGTATCGCGGGGCACAAACATATAATATGGAATGCAGCTAAGGTCGACCTGCCTGCGCCACAAGGCGGCAAATATTTCGGGGGCATCGTTGATGTGGCGTAAGATGGGCGTTTGCGTACGAATCTGCGCACCTGTACTCCGAATCCGTTTAATCGCTGCCTCTACGGCAGGGGTAGAGAGTTCTACCGGATGGTTAAAATGAGCCTGGATGGCCAGGTTTTTGCCCGAAGCAATGATTTTTTCAAAGAGTCTGATAATATCATCCGAATCGGGATCGGTGAGGAATCGGTAGGGCCAGTACGACAACGCTTTAGTGCCTATCCGGATGGTGCGGATATGTTCAAGTTCGGGCTCCAGTAAGGGCTCCAGATAACTGCTCAGGAGGCTCGATTTCATAACCATCGGGTCGCCACCGGTAAAGAGCACATCGGTTACCTTGCTGTGTTGTTTTAGGTACTTGCAAAGCAGGTTGACCTCCTTCATTGAAAACTTCAACGACTCTATGCCCGCAAATTGGGGCCATCTGAAGCAGAAGGTACAGTAGGCATGACAGGTTTGTCCCTGTCCGGGGAAGAAGAGCACGGTTTCGCGGTATTTGTGTTGGATCCCTTTCAGCACCTTGCCATCGAGCGAGGGTACATTATGTTCCTGTCCGGCCGGATTGGGGTTTAGACTCATGCGGATCCGGTGTATCAGGGCATCGGTGGCCTCTTTTGTTTCGCCTTTATCCAAGGCCTCTTTCATGGCCTCATAGTGGCCTTTGCGGAGCATCTGTTGTCGGGGGAAGGTGAGTGTAAAGATGGGGTCTTCGGGGATGTTATTCCAGTCGATGAGTTCGTCGACCACGTAGTTGTTTGTTTTAAACGGAAGCACTCTTCCAACGACCTCGATAGCCTGAATAATATCGGGGCTTACTTTGGAGAGTTGGGCAATTTTTCTGAAATTGTGTAACGAAAAGGATTGATATCCGTATTCTTTCATACGCGTGGGTTTTGGTGAGATCATGTTATTATGTTAACCCAAAGGTGTTATAGAAAACACTGAATATGAGGGTCTCGTGCGCCAAAAAAGAGGCGGGGAAGGAAGGTTCTCTTGCAAGTATAAACAAAAACGGTGAAAAATCCATAGCTTTTTGTTGTAACTTTACTGTGCCGTTTTGCTCCGTTGGGCTGGGCAGAGGCGGTCTTGTTTTTTTTGTTTTTCTTTAACTTAAACTATAATTCTATGGAAAAGAGCATCAAAGGTACCCGTACCGAGCAGAATTTATTGAAAGCCTTTGCCGGCGAATCGCAGGCACGTACCCGTTATACTTATTTTTCGAGCGTTGCCAAAAAAGAGGGCTTCGAACAGATTGCCGCTGTTTTTATGGAGACTGCCGAACAGGAAAAGGAGCATGCAAAACGCTTCTTTAAATTTCTTGAAGGGGGCATGGTTGAGATTACCGCTTCGTATCCTGCCGGCATGATTAGCACCACGGCCGAGAATCTGGCTGCGGCTGCCGACGGCGAAAATGAGGAGTGGTCTATTCTCTATCCGGAGTTTGCCAAGATTGCCGAAGAGGAGGGCTTCAAAGCCGTTGCCCAGGCTTTCAAATCGATTTCGGCGGTTGAGGCCGAACACGAAGCCCGCTATCGCACCCTGCTCGACCGCGTAGCCTCGGGTACCTTCTTCGAAAGAGATGAGCCCATTGAATGGCAGTGCCGCAACTGCGGATACATCCACAAAGGCAAAAAGGCCCTCGA
>CAYGID010000006.1:0-10212 GCA_964349835.1 uncultured Bacteroidales bacterium
AAACCCCGGCCATTTTCAAGTGTTACGGGCTGCAAATATACACCCTTTTTCTTTCTGCAAAAGGGCTACAATAACTTTTTTGGGGGGAAAAGGTTGGGGGGCGCCATGCAAACTAACAAAGAGGGAGTTACCTCCGAAAGAATTACCTTTGCTTCGCTCACAATACACCCACTCCAATCTATCTGAGCCATGCGAACCGAAAAAATCTTCTCTAAGACCTCGATCTTGAACTATGCCGGAATTCTGGCGGGCACCTTCATTGTTGCTGTCGCCATTGTATTCTTTATTTCTCCCTACAAATTTGCACCCGGTGGAGTATATGGCATCTCTATTGTGCTGCACCATCTGATAGGAACCCCTATCGGCCTGGTTTCGCTCTGCATGGATATCCCTCTAACCATACTGGGGATCAAAATTCTGGGCCCGCGGTTTGGTGCCAAAACCATTGTAGGCTTTATTTCTACCGCCGTTTTCGTAGACCTGCTTTCGGCATTATGGGGTGAGGCCCCGCTGGTACCGGGCGATGCGCTTCTATCGGCCATTTTCGGGGGATTTTTGATTGGATTGGGACTTGGCATTGTGTTCCGGGCCAAAGGCACCTCAGGCGGAACCGATATCGTGGCTATGATTTTGGCCAAATATACCCGGATATCGGTTGGAAAACTTCTGGTATATGTAGACTCAACGATTGTTCTGATTGGTTTGGCGGCCTTCGGCGACTGGAAGATTCCCCTCTACTCCTGGATTGTGATCTTTATCACCGGAAAGGTGATCGATGGAGTACTCGAAGGTCTTGAATACCAAAAAGCTGTGTTTATCATTTCGAAGAAACATGACGAGATCAGATTGCGCATTCTGAACGATATGGGCAGAGGGGGCACCTATCTGCATGGAGAAGGGATGTACATGGGAGAACCGAGCAAGATAATTTTCACCAACATCTCGCGACGCGAACTGCCCATCCTGCATAGTTATATAAAGGAGATAGATCCCGAGGCCTTTGTGTCGATAATGGAGGCCACCGAAGTGCTGGGCGACGGCTTTAAACCCCTGCAGGAGCAGCGATAACAGCTACCTCAGAGTTCGAGAAGCCTGACATTCCGGATTGCGCCGGTTGTGAGAAACGTACAAAATCCGAGAGGCGCCGTAAGTAGTACTTCCTGTCGGAGGTTCAGTTTCCGGCCGGTTGTGGCAAAATCGACCACCTGCTCTTGGTTAAACCACGCCTGTACCCTTCCCTCCGATACCCGGAGCCTGACAGCGTACCACACATTGTCGGTAAAGCTCTTGATAAAACGGGTCTCATTCTGCGCAGCATCGAGGTTATCGATGTTCGATAAGCCGCAAACAGAGCCTCCCCATCCACCCATAATGAGGGTCAGGTGCGAACCTTGAACCGGGAAGGTGGCTCCGGAAAAGAAGTCGTGGCCTGCAATCCTTTTGGCCTCAAAATAGAGTTCGTAGTCGTTTTGGGGCAACGAATCGGCTCGCACGTATCGCAATCCCGATAAGGAACCGGCGGTTGCCATTGGAATCACCATACAGCCGCTGTCGATATACGGGGTTGCCTCACCCCCGAACGCAATCGATTCCCAGGAATCGAACGTTTCGCCATTAAAAAGTGGACGACCGGGGAGTTCATCATGAACAGGAGCCTTAGCCGAAGTGCAGCCCCCTAAGAAAGGAATAACCGAAAAGAGAGCAAGCAAACACAAGGCAAACAAACAAGGAAAAGGCCAAAACCGAAAACTCTTTTTCATCCGAACAAAATTAAGCGGAACAAATATAAGAAAAGCTTCGAATTATATCATTCGTTCATTACCTTTGTATCGAACAAATGATCATAACAGTATGCCGCGACCCAAACGCATCCGAAAAGTAAAAAATCCACCCCATTTCAAGGGCTTTAAACCTGTTGGTCTGAATGAGTCGTTTAGCCCCGTTGTGATGAACTACGAGGAATACGAATCGATTCGGCTGAGCGATTACGAATTGCATGGACAGGTCGAAGCGGCAAAGTTGATGGAGGTATCGAGACCCACCTACACGCGTATTTACGAAAGCGCACGGCGAAAATTGGCACAGGCCTTAGTTCTTGGAAAACCCATTGTATTCGAGGGCGGAAAGGTCTATTTCGACAGCGAATGGTATGGATGCCGAGAGTGCGGGTGTTGGTTTAACCATCCCGAACGGGAAGCAGAGGTAACTGTCTGTGCCCTATGTGGATCGACCCACATTAAAAGGCACAAAGACGAAAATTCGGTGCATCCGCAACAACAAACCCATAAGTAATCCCTAAAGAGAAATTGTATGAAGGTAGCCATTACATCGACCGGCAACAGCCCGGATGCCCACATAGATTGCAGGTTCGGCCGTTGCAACTATTTTGTGATTTACGATACCGTGAGCCAATCGGTAGAGTATATCCCCAATCCAAACAAAGAGAATATGGAGGGTGCCGGCCCCGCCTCAGTGAACCTGGTGGCATCGAAGGGGGTAAAGAAGATAATATCGTGTGAATTCGGAGCCAAAGTGAAATCACTGTTCGACAGTTTACAGATACAGATGGTTGTTTTGCACGACCCGGAAAAGAGGATAGACGAAATCCTGGCTTTGTTACACAAAAACCCCAACAATAGTTGAATTGGATGGTAGAGGCCATCAAAACGAGGGAGCGAAAACGGGTCGAGAAATGGATCTGAGAGATATATATTTGATAATTAACACACTATAAAAATACGAGAGATGAAAAAAATTGCCATTCCTTTAGAGAGCGGACGACTATGTTCGCATTTTGGTCATTGCGAGCAATTTGCGGTGGTCGAAGTAGAAAATGACCAGATTCTGGGATCCTCCCTGATTACACCCCCGCCGCACGAACCCGGATTGCTGCCGGGCTGGCTTGCACAAAAAGGGATCACCCATGTAATTGCGGGAGGGATGGGGCAGCGGGCACTCGATCTGTTTGCTGCTCAAAAGATCGAGGTATCCGTTGGAGCCCAACACAAAGAGGCTGAGGAGTTGGTCTCCGACTGGTTGAACAACCGATTGACAACCGGAAACAACGCGTGCGACCATTAATGTGGTGAAACATATTGGCAATTGACACCAGACCGTTCGTAAAGAGACCGGTAAAGAGTATCGAGAATCAAAGAAGATGAAAATAGCCATTGCAAGCGGGAAGGGAGGAACAGGCAAGACGATGATAGCCACAAATCTGTTTTGGACTCTTCAGAAGCAACAGATACCGGTAACTTTAGTCGATTGCGATGCAGAGGAACCCAATGTGGCGGAGTTTATACACGAAGAGGCTTTAGAACAGTGGGAGGTCACACAAAATGTTCCGGTGATTGACCCGGGAAAGTGCCTCTTCTGTGGAAAATGCTTTGAATACTGCAATTACAGCGCCATTATCTATCTGCCCGAATTAAAATTTATCAGGGTCATGGAAGAGTTGTGCCACGATTGCGGAGCCTGCAGTATGGCGTGTTCGTTTGGGGCAATTACCGAAAAAAGGAAAAAGATTGGCACCGTTAGTTACACCTATGTTAATAGCCATGCACTGGTTGTGAGCGGAACCACAGAAATTGGAGTTGCCTCGCCTGTACCGATTATCAAAAAGGCTATCCACGAAGCCGGAAGCAATGAATTTATCATTCTGGATTCGCCGCCGGGTATCTCCTGCCCCTTTATTGCAACAGCGCACCAGGCCGATTATGTGGTACTGGTTACCGAGCCCACTCCCTTCGGACTAAACGACCTGAAACTGACGGTGGAAACGCTCAAATGCTTGGGAAAACCTTTTGGAGTCATTGTAAACCGAGCAGGACTTGGCGATAGGGAGGTTTACTCATATCTGCAAAGCAACCGGATTGCGCTTCTGGCAGAGATTCCCATGGACCGCAATATTGCAAGAATCTATTCGGAAGGAGAGCTGTTAGTAGAGAAAAGCCCGGAATATCGGGATATATTTTACACTCTATATAAGAAGCTCCGGGAAGTCACCACCCCCACAGCCTAAAGATGCCTTGATGTTACAACAACCTGACAGCCCCCGAAAATTGACCGAAGTAGCCATTCTGAGCGGAAAGGGAGGAACCGGAAAAACCAGTTTATGTGCCGCATTCGCTACCCTGTGCCAAAACATGGTGGTGGCCGACTGCGATGTCGACGCAGCCAATCTCCACCTTATTTTACAACCCGATAACTACGTAGAGGAGCCGTTTACCTCGGGTCACACAGCAGTTATCGACTACGAGCGTTGCACAAGTTGTGGCCTCTGTGTTGAAAGCTGCCGTTTTGAAGCCATTACCCAGATTAACAACCGGGTAGAAATCGACGAAATAGCATGCGACGGCTGTAAACTCTGTTGGCGAATCTGTCGCGAACAGGCCATCTCGATGGTTCCGAGTAACCACAGCCGCTGGTACATTGGAAACTACCGAAACGGGAAGTTGATTCACGCGCGGCTCGCTCCGGGTGAAGAGAATTCGGGAAAGCTGGTGAGTGTGGTGCGCGAACAGGCACGCAAGATAGCAGCCGAGACAGGATGCAATACGGTGATAATTGATGGCCCCCCGGGCACAGGATGCCCGGCAATCGCATCACTTACAGGAGCCCACATACTGGTGGTGGTTACAGAGCCTTCGCGTTCGGGTCTGCACGATTTGAAACGCATTTTGGAACTGGCCTCCAATTTTCGTATCAAACCCTACGTGGTGATCAACAAATACGACATAAACATTGAGATGACCCAACATATTCAGGAGTGGTGCCGCAAAGAGGGCATTGAACTGGCCGGAAATATTCCATTCAACGAAAAAATAGTTGAGGCTATGGTTCACTGCAAAAGCATCATAGAATGGGATCCCGATTCGGAAACCGGGAACGCGGTGCGCGCAATTTTCGGAACCGTATTTGGCAAAACAGCAATCCTTTCGGGTCATTGCACAGTACAAACAATTTGAATAACACAAGACATTATGACACGAGAAGAGGCCATCGACAAGGCACAGGCACTATTCGACGAAGGATATGCCTGCTCGCAATCGGTACTACTTACCTTTGCTCCGCTGTTCCATCTCGATGAAACAACAGCAAAACTCGTTGCCTCGACATTTGGTGGAGGGATGGGTCGATTGCGAGAAAAATGCGGAGCCGTAACTGGAGGCTTTATGGTATTGGGGCTGAAATATGGGAATACGCTGCCAACAGATATGGAGAACAAATTGGCCGCCTATAAAAAGGTGCGCGAACTCAACCGACTGGTGGAGGAGAAACATGGCACCAGCAACTGCCATGACTTGCTCAAAAAGTTTGCTACCGAAGCCGATGTGACCGAACGGAAACACCACAAAATGATCTGCCGTAAGGTGGTGGGCGATACGGCCGGATGGGTGTACGATCTGATTACCCCATAATAGAGAGTGTCGTATGACACTATTATCATCTTGTGCAATGGGGTTCAATGTAACCTTTAAACATCTAATCACTTCATCATGAATTCGCTGGTCGAGGAGTTACACAAAGACATCAGGGTTGTTGAGGGGCTCAACGCCTGTATCAACTGCGGGGTCTGTACCGCAATCTGTCCCGCGGCAGCGATGCACTCGTACGATCCGCGACAAATCATCGACACGGTGCAGCAGGGCAACGAAAAGTCGATTGAGTCTCTTCTAAAAGAGGACACGATATGGTTCTGCGGGGAGTGTCTCTCCTGCAAGACGCGCTGTCCGAGAGGGAATACGCCAGGGTACATTGTGCAGGCACTTCGGAACCTCTCTATGAATACAGGCTATTTCATGGAGAGCGAACAGGGGCGGAAACAGTTGGCTCTCAAGCATACGGTGGGCGAACACATCCTGAAATATGGCTACTGTGTTTACATCGATGAGGTGGATACCCAACGATATCCCGAACAGGGCCCTGTATGGGAGTGGATGAAGAAAAACCGACATCAGCTGTTAGAACGGCTTGGGTGCCGATACCAACAAGAGGGCGAAGGAGGCCTCCGCCAAATTCCCGAAGAGTCGCTCAACCACCTACAGCGAATATTCGACGAAACAGGAGCCACCCAAAGATTCCGGGAGATGGAGAGGATCACAACCCAAAAAGCCCATGAGCTTGGCTTGACTGAGGAGGCCTATTTCGACCTCCTCGAAAACAGTTGACACCCAGTATACCCAAATAACACCGGATGTACGATGAAGAACAACGAAAATCCAAAGTGGAATCTGTACCAAAAAGAGATTGCCCACAACCACTACTACTTTGCGCGCAGCTGCATCCGCCAAAACTTTTTTCCCGCGGCCGAAGAACTCTTTTTGAAAATCATGCGGAACGACCTCGGTAAAGAGATCTTCGACGATGCAAAACAGACCAGCTGCACCGGCATAGCATACCATTCGGGAATTATCCCGTTCGAGACCACGATGACAGTAGTGGCAAGACAATTTGCCCTGATGAACCAAGCCGGATACAAAAACTTTGTTTGCTCGTGCGTCACCTCTTTTGGCATCTACAAAGAGATTCTCGAAACCTGGAAGCACTTCCCCGAACAGGAGGCAAAGACGCGCGAAGCCCTGAAACGGGCCACCGGGCTTTCGTTCGAAATACCCGAAAACCTGGTCCACAGCAGCGACATTATCTACAAATTCCGGGAGGAGATTGCCAAAAAAGCAAAATTCAGGCTGGTAAACTCACAAACCGCAGAGCCCCTGAGAGTGGTCGACCATGTGGGATGCCACTACGCCAAGATCTTTCCCGAAGAGGGAATCGGAGGTGCTGAGTACCCGTCGGTATTGAGCGGCCTGGTAGACACATGGGGCGGGAAACAGGTAGATTATCCCGAGCGTCGTCATTGTTGCGGCTTTGGATTTCGACAATATCTGCTGAAATCGAACAGAGGGTACTCTGTTGGCAATTCAAAATTGAAATTCGATTCGATGGAGTCGTTCCATCCCGACCTAATCATTGCCAACTGTCCCGGATGCACCTTCTTCTTAGACCGCTGGCAATATACCATTGCCGAAATGGAGCAAAAAACCTATGGGCGCAACGGATATGGAATTCCGGTTCTCACCTTCGAGGAGCTGGCCGGCTTACTGCTGGGATATGATCCCTGGGAGATAGGGCTTCAGGTGCATCAAGTAGCCGTAGAACCACTGCTCAACCAACTGGGAGTCTCGTATCGACCCGAAGAGAAATACCACGATATCAACGGCATCGACCTGGGTCGCCCCACAGCCCCCTCGCATCTAAAATGCTCATAACCTGCCTTCATTAACCATTAGAGAATTAGAGAATCAGAGCACTAACCACTAACCACCTATTTCACATGCAGGAGATTGTAATTATTGGAACCCGTCCCGCTTGCCCCCGATGTCAGCTACTCTATAATGCGATTACGCAAATGGTCGGTGAGATGGGCATCGAAGCCACCATAAGCCACTTCGCATATACCGATATGGAGTCAGCGACCTACGTCTCGGCTTCCGGTCTACAGGCCGGCACCGCAAAGGATGTGGCAAAAAAGATTGGGGTAGAAATTGATTTCGAAAGAATGTCGAGGTTAGAATATAACGAGGCTATCGAGGAGAATAATGAATACAAAAGGTTCAACAACTGCAACTGGTCGTTCGAACTAGATCTCTTCCTGCGGCCCATCGAAAGGCGTGCTCAAGAGGCTGGAATCATAATGACTCCTATATTAATCATCAATCACAAACTAAAGAACATGGGAAGCATTCCGCGACTGAAACAGATTGAGGAGTGGCTTTCTGAGATTTCTCCTGCTCGCAATTAGACCGTTTCGAATGCTGTTTAGATTTTTCTTCCTATTTCAATCCATTTGAGCCGATCAAGAGTTCGGTCTTATGTGCAGGTATTTTGCGATCTCTTCAACGGTGATACCCATTGGGCATGCACTCCCAATATTGTTGCTTTGCCCGGTACAAAATGACGAAATCCCCGATTTCATAAAAAATCGAGGATTTCGTCATTTTGAATCTTTCTTGTGTGGTACCACTCGGAATCGAACCAAGGACACACGGATTTTCAGTCCGTTGCTCTACCTGCTGAGCTATGGTACCCCTGTTTTGGAGGTGCAAATATAGAGGTTTTCGCGATTCACACAAACAAATTCAAAATTTTTGGCCAAAAAAAGGGCAGGGAGTTGAGGCTCTGGAATTTGCAAAGAAAACCGAAAGAAACGCAAGCAAGAGAGCTCCTTGGGCAATAATTCGGGTAGTTTCTGTAACTTTGTGGGTTGCTATTACATATCATGGCCTTTCAAACCCATACCCTCCCAAACGGCATCCGGCTTATCCACGAGGAGACACGCTCTCCGGTTGCCCATTGCGCATTCTATATTAACATCGGTTCGGCCGATGAAAGCAGCGATGAGGCGGGAATAGCCCATTTTATTGAGCATTTGCTGTTTAAGGGAACCCATAAACGAAAAGCATTTCACATTCTCAGCCGTATGGAGGATGTGGGGGGCGAGATTAACGCCTTCACGGCCAAAGAGGAGACCTGCATACACTGCTCCTTCCTGAAAGAGCATTTCGAAAGAGCCATCGAGCTTTTGGGCGATCTGGTCTTCGAATCGACCTTCTCCGAAAAAGCCATCCAAAGCGAAAGAGAGGTGATTCTGGAGGAGATCAACTCATATAAAGACACTCCTTCCGAACGGATTTTCGACGATTTCGAAGACATGGTCTTTGCCGGGCATCCCCTGGGGCGCAACATTCTGGGCAACCGAAAAAGCCTGCTTCGCCACCAGCGAAAAGATATCCTGCAGTTTATCGATTGCCAATACACCACCGGCCGTATGGTGCTTGCCACCGCAGGAAGCGTACCCTTTACCCGTATCTGTCATTGGGCGCAGAAACATTACGGACACTATCCGGCCAAAACCGGGCAAACCGAACGCCTGCCCTTTAGCGTCGGGCCCGTTTCGCGCCAAGTCCTTTCAAGAAAAACACACCAGACCCATACCATCTTAGGGAATACGGCCTACAGCCTGAATAATCCGGCGCGAGTGGGTCTTTTCCTGTTAACCAACCTGCTGGGAGGGAACGGAATGACTTCACGTCTCAATATGTTACTGCGAGAGAAAAAGGGGCTTGCCTACAACGTAGAGGCCTCCTACACCCCTTTCAGCGACACGGGCATTTTTACCATCTACTTTGGAACCGACCGGGCAACCCTCGAAAAGAGCATCCAGCTTACACAGCGAGAGCTGGCCTCCCTTTGCGAGAAACCACTGGGCACCCTGCAGTTGCACAAGGCCAAGATGCAACTCATTGGTCAGATGGCTATTTCGGCCGAAAGCGATGAGGCCCGAATGATGAGCTACGGAAAGAGCTTTTTGATTTACGACCGGGTTGAACCCCTCGAGGAGACCTTCAAAAAAATTGAGGCGGTCACTGCGCTACACCTTCGGGAGATTGCCAACGAGATAATTGCTCCTGGCAACCTGTTCATGCTGACCTACTCCTGACCTTGCCTCCGAGATGACCCATTTCCCAAATAGCGACGACCAACTGCTCGAGGCATACCTGCTGGACCACACCGACTCAGAGAGCGAAGCACTACAGGGGCTCTATCGTGCCACGCATCTCCACAGACCCCAGCCTCAAATGATATCGGGCCATTTGCAGGGAAGATTCCTCAGTTTGCTGAGTAAATTGATTCAACCCCGCACGGTGGTCGAGATTGGCACCTTTACCGGCTATTCGGCACTCTGTCTGGCCGAAGGGCTGGCTCCGGAGGGCATGGTACACACCTACGAGGTAAATCCCGAGAATGCCCTGATGGCCCGCGAAGAGATTGCGAAAAGCCCCCTCGCCAACCGGATTACTCTCTATACGGGCAATGCCCTTGAGCTGGTGCCCGAACTGACCCATCCGGTTGACATGGCCTTTATTGATGCCGACAAAAGCCTCTATTCCGAATACTATGAAGCGATTATGGAAAAGCTGGTGCCGGGAGGCCTCATTATTGCCGACAATGTACTTTGGCATGGAGCCTATAGGGCAAAACCCGCGGGCGACCGCTCCTCGCAGGGAATCGCCAGATTCAATGAGAGGATCCGTTCCGACAACCGGATTGAGAGGCTGATGCTCCCCCTGCGCGATGGGATTTACCTGATAAGAAGAAAGGAGTGATGATATAATGGTGAATGACAATTAATGGTTAATGCTCTAATGG
>CAYGID010000006.1:10312-66180 GCA_964349835.1 uncultured Bacteroidales bacterium
TTAATGGTTAATGGTTAATGGTTAATGGTTAATGGTTAATGGTTAATGGTTAATGGTTAATGTTTAATGTTTAATGTTGAATGGTGCGATTTGATGATTAGAGCATTGTTGCATTAGAGCATTTTAAACAATTCCCCTTCTTTGTTTGTTTGTCAATGTAGTAAAGAAAAGAAAATCTATTTATGGCCGAATACTCCATAAAAAACCTGTCCGACCTCTCGGGAATCATGGCTCATACCATTAGGATGTGGGAACAGCGGTACCATTTGCTCTCCCCATCGCGCACCGATTCGAACATCCGGATTTACGGTGGAAGCGACCTGAAAAAGCTCATGAGAGTGGCCATGCTCTACAAAAACGGCTACAAGATTTCGAGGATTGCCGCGATGAACGATGAAGAGCTGAGCGAACAGGTACTGCATCTGATTGAATTGCACTCCGACATCCAGATCCAGATAGACCAGTTTATCGACGCCATGCTGCAGTTCGATGAAGTCCGGTTCGAAAAAATCTTCTCGAAAGCCATTTTACAATACGGACTTGTCGATGCCATGGTCCGCATTATCCTACCCCTTGTCGACAAAGTCGGGGTGCTGTGGCAAACCGGCTCCATCCTCACTCCCCACGAACAGTTTATTTCGAACCTTATTCGACAACGGTTGTGTGTTGCTATAGACGGGTTGCCGGTTTCGAACCTTCCCGAAGCAAAAAGAATTGCCATTTTCCTGCCCGAGGGAGAATACCGGGAGATGGGAATCCTGTTTTTTAAGTACCTTATTATCAAATGTGGACACCATCCCGTATACCTGGGAAAGGCCATTCCGGCCGAGGAATTGGTTGCCTTTTCGAAACAGTGCCAAGTCGATGCCTTTTTCACCAGCGTTACAGCCTTCTGTACCCAAGATATTGCGAAATACTTCGAGGTTGTGTGCGCTGGAATAAAAGACAAGCCTATTTATTTAAACGCCCGAACAGTACGGCTTCGCCGATTAGAGTATCCCCCGCAAGTGAAGGTGGTCGAAGATAAATACTGCTTCAGAACCATGCCAAACATCAATCCCCTTTCGTTAGAACATGAACCCGAAAATTCGGGGGGATAGCACGATTTGAATACTTTTGCGCTGCGGCATGCGAAACGAGGCCGCGGCTTTTATTTTGATTACATCCATGAATGAAACTTATACACAAGAGGAGCTTCTCGATAACCTGGCCAACAAAGAGTACGAATTCGGCTTTACCACAAATGTCGAAAACGAAACCATTCCCAAAGGCCTGAGCGAAGAGACTGTACGACTTATCTCCTCCATCAAACAGGAACCGGAGTATATGCTTGAATACAGGCTCCGCGCCTTCCGTAAATGGCAGACCATGAAGATGCCTCATTGGGCTCATCTGCGACTGCCCGAAATCGATTTTCAGGATATTATTTACTATTCTGCGCCCAAAAGAGATCCTAAATACAGCGATCTGAACGAAATCGACCCCGAATTGAAGTCGACCTTCGACAAACTGGGAATCCCCCTCGAAGAGCAGAAACTGTTGGCGGGGGTCAAGGGCGTTGCAATTGATGCGGTTATGGACAGCTCCTCGGTGAAGACAACATTCCGCGAAACACTGGCCGAAAAGGGTGTCATCTTCTGCTCCATGAGCGAAGCCATCCGCGAATATCCCGATTTAATCAGAAATTACCTGGGCTCAGTAGTGCCCAGCGGCGACAACTATTTTGCGGCACTGAACTCCGCTGTCTTTAGCGACGGCTCGTTCTGCTATATCCCCAAAGGGGTACGATGCCCCATGGAATTATCAACCTATTTCAGAATCAACGCAGCGGGAACCGGACAGTTTGAACGAACACTGATTGTTGCCGAAGAGGGGAGCTATGTGAGTTATCTGGAGGGGTGTACCGCCCCCCGCCGCGACGAAAATCAGCTACATGCCGCCGTGGTCGAAATTGTGGCCATGGCAAGGGCAGAGGTAAAGTACTCTACCGTACAGAACTGGTATCCTGGCAACAAGGAAGGGAAAGGGGGCATCTACAACTTTGTAACCAAACGGGGTATCTGCAAGGGCAACGACTCCAAAATTTCGTGGACCCAGGTAGAAACCGGTTCGGCCATCACCTGGAAGTACCCCAGCACTATCCTCAAAGGAGATAATTCGTCGAGCGAATTCTACTCGGTGGCGTTGACCCGCAACTACCAACAGGCCGACACGGGGACAAAGATGATCCACTTAGGGAAAAACACCCGCAGCCGGATTGTTTCGAAAGGCATCTCGGCAGGTCACAGCCAAAACAGTTACCGGGGCATGGTAAAAATCATGAAAGGGGCCGAAAACGCGCGAAACTATTCGCAATGCGACAGCCTCCTGCTCGGCGACCAATGCGGGGCACACACCTTTCCCTACATCGATATAGCCAACTCCTCGGCGGTGGTCGAACATGAAGCCACCACTTCGAAGATTGGAGAAGACCAAATATTTTACTGCAACCAAAGAGGCATCGACACCGAAAATGCTGTGGGGCTGATTGTTAACGGGTATGCCCGTGAAGTACTGAACCAACTGCCCATGGAATTTGCCATTGAAGCGCAAAAACTTTTACAGATCAGCCTTGAAGGAAGTGTGGGTTAAACCGTAAATCTATTGAAAATGTTACTTACCATTAAGAATCTGCATGCGCAGATCAACGACAAACCCATTCTAAAGGGAATCAATCTTACTATAAAGCCCGGAGAGGTACACGCCATAATGGGTCCCAACGGATCGGGAAAAAGCACCCTGGCCTCCATCCTCACCGGCAGAGATTTGTACCAGGTAACCAAAGGAGAGGTGCACTTTGAAGGAAAAGAGCTGTTGGAGCTGGCTCCCGAAGAGAGAGCACGCATGGGTATTTTTCTCAGTTTCCAGTATCCCGTCGAAATTCCAGGCGTAAGCATGGCCAACTTCATGAAGGCGGCGGTGAACGAACGACGTGCATACCTGGGGCTTGAGCCACTTTCGGCTGGCGATTTCCTGAAGATGATGCGCGAAAAGATGAAATTCGTTGAGATCGACCAGAAATTGATTAGCCGGGCGGTCAACGAAGGTTTCTCGGGGGGCGAAAAAAAGAAAAATGAGATTTTCCAGATGGCCATGCTCGAACCTCGGCTCTCGATTCTCGACGAAACCGATAGCGGTCTCGATATCGACGCGCTCCGCATCGTGGCAGGAGGGGTTAACCGTTTGAAATCGGCCGAGACCAGCACCATTGTCATTACCCACTATCAACGACTCCTCGAATACATTGTACCCGACTATGTGCACGTACTGATTGATGGGAAGATTGCAGTGAGCGGCAACAAAGATTTGGCGCTCAAACTCGAAGAGCAGGGATACGACTGGATAAAGAACGAGAACCATGAAGCCTGAAAGCCTACCCCTTTTGCCTGAATGGATTGTGGAGAGAACCCGGGCAGTGCGTGGCGACGGCCCCTTCTCAGAAGTCAGAGAGAAGAGCCGCGCCATACTCCTGGCCAACGGACTTCCTTTGCCGGAGACGGAATTCTATCGCGAAACCCCGTTTCAGGCCGAATTTGCATCCGATCCCACTCCTGTTGTCCGCTCTCGCCAAATGGAGGTAATCACGGCGCCTCCGGGAGTTGAGGTGACCCGTGAACCGGGACCCGGCGCGCGGCCTGCGGGCAGCCTTGCCGATGATTCGGACGGATACCAAAACCTCTTCTGGCAACAGGTTGAGCAGGGGAGCTGGATTGAGATTCCCGCGAAATACAGGGGCACATCAACCTTGTCTATTGGAGCCGGCGGCAGAAACCCTGAGGTTGCCTACCGACAGATTGTGGTGGGTCACGATGCCGATTGCCGCATCATTATGGATTATACCCACAGCCGGCACCTTTTTACCGAAATCTATATCGAAAAGGGAGCCAACGTGGAGATAACGTGGAAACACAATAACCCGCAGGGGAGTCTCTTATCGCATACCGTAATTCACCAGGCCGAAGAGAGTACCGTAAAAACCGTGGGATTTTTGCTGAATGCACAAAAACTGCGCAACAATCTCAAGGTGATTCTTGCCGGCGAAAGAGGCTCGCACCAGGCCTACGGGCTAACGTTGGGAAGCGGCGAGCAGCATGCCGACAACCATATCAGCATGTGCCACATGGCTCCGAAATGCACCAGCCTGCAACTCTATAAATCGATCCTATCTGATCGATCGATCGGAGTATTTTGCGGGAGAATTCTGGTTGCTCCCGGAGCGCAGGAGACGCAGGCATACCAACAGAACCGAAACCTGCTGATTGCCGACACTGCCCTTATGAAGAGCCGTCCCCAGCTGGAGATCTATGCCGACAACGTAAAGTGCAGCCATGGAGCCACCACCGGCGAACTGCGCGACGACGCCCTCTTTTATCTGCGTTCCAGGGGAATCGGCCACAAAGAGGCCAAACAGATGCTGACGGTGGCTTTTGCGCAGGAGGTGATTTCGTCTACCGACCACGACGCTTCGCAAAAAGAGGCTGTAGTTGCCCTTGAAGCACTTTTTGGCCCCAACTCTTAACCGCCATGTACCCTATAGAGACCATTCGCAGTTACTTTCCCATTTTGGAGGAAAAACCGTACGGGAAACCTCTTGCCTACCTCGACAACGGAGCAACTACCCAAAAACCCCTGCAGGTAATCGACACCATTGTGGAGCTCTACAGGCACAGTAACAGCAACATACACCGTGGTGTGCACTATTTAAGCGGCGTGATGACCGATCGCTACGAAGAGGCGCGCCTCAGGGTACAGCAATATATAAACGCAACCTATTCGCAGGAGGTGATCTTTACTGCCGGCACAACCGCCGGAATAAACGCAGTGGCCTTTTCGTTCGGCGAGCGATTCGTGAAGGCAGGCGACGAGATCCTTATCTCGGCCATGGAACACCACGCCAATATTGTACCCTGGCAAATGCTATGCGATAGAAAGCAGGCAATACTTCGGGTCATTCCCATTTCGAACGCCGGAGAACTTAACATGGAGGCCTTCGAAGCCCTACTGTCGGACCGCACCCGAATCGTTGCAGTGTGCCACGCGTCGAACACGCTGGGCACAGTGAACCCCATAAAGGAGATTATTAAGAAGGCGCATTCGCGCAACATTCCGGTACTGATAGATGGGGCGCAGTCGGTTCAACATATGCGTATCGATGTGGAGGCACTCGATTGTGATTTCTTCGTCTTTTCGGGACACAAGCTATACGGGCCAACCGGCATTGGTGTGCTGTACGGCAAAAAAAGGTGGCTCGATGAGATGCCCCCCTATCAGGGAGGAGGCGACATGGTAGATTGCGTAACCTTCGAACGCACTACTTACAACGAACTACCCTTTAAGTTTGAGGCGGGTACCGCCAACTATGTGGGAGCCGCCGGGCTGAAGAGCGCCATCGACCTCGTTGAAGAGATAGGCCTTGAGGCGATCCAACAACACGAGCAAGATCTGTTGCACTATGCCACCCAAAAGATCGGAGCTATAGAAGGGGTAAAAATCTATGGAAATGCCCCCGAAAAGGTGGGCGTGCTCTCCTTTCTGGTTGGAAAGAGCCACCCCTACGACGTAGGGATGATTCTCGACAAACTGGGTATCGCAGTACGAACAGGTACTCACTGCACCCAGCCCCTCATGAAACGACTCGGAATCGATGGAACAGTGAGGGCATCGTTTGGACTCTACAACACCCGCAACGAAATTGACCGGCTACACGAAGGAATTCTTCGCGCAAAACGAATGTTGAGCTAAACTTGGTATCTTTGCCCACGTTTTAGAAAAAGAAGAGGCATGAGCATTCAGGAGGTACAGGAAGAGATTATTGAGTCGTTTGCTGCATTCGACGACTGGCTTGACCGTTACGAATACCTGATAGAGCTTGGAGGCGAACTTCCTCCGCTGGAGGCCAAATGCAAAACCGGCGAATACCTGATTGAGGGTTGCCAGAGTCGCGTGTGGCTCTACCCCGAACTTCGCAACAATCGGGTATTTTTCCGGGCCGACAGCGATGCGGAGATTCCCAAGGGGATTGTGTCGCTCCTCCTGAAAGTTCTTTCGAACCGAACCCCCGACGAAATTCTGGAGGCCGATCTCTACTTCATTGATCGGATAGGTCTGAGACAAAACCTTTCACCCACCCGCTCGAACGGGCTCATGCAGATGGTGAAACAGATGAAACTTTATGCAATGGCCTACAAGGCAAAATTGTTGAACCCTTGAGAAAGAAAGATTATGGATCCTTCACATATACTTGATCTGGAAAGCAAGATCATATCCGCGCTAAAAACCGTATACGACCCCGAAATACCGGTAAACATTTACGACCTCGGGCTCATCTACAATCTCGATGTTGACGACAACGCCAATGTAAAAATTACCATGACCCTTACCGCCCCCAACTGTCCGATGGCCGATGTACTGGTTTGGGAGACTCAGGAGAAGACCGAAGCGGTTGAAGGGGTTAACAAGGTAGAGGTAGATCTGGTTTTTGAGCCACTCTGGAGTAGAGAGAGGATGTCGGAAGAGGCTCTCATGGAGTTGGGCATGCTTTAAAGAAACCCCATTTCCAGAATTCCCTTCTCTCACTTTTTTCATTCAGGATTTTTTCTACCTTTGCGGTCACAAAATAGGGTCTCTTGGCCGAGTGGCTAGGCAGAGGTCTGCAAAACCTCGTACGGCGGTTCGAATCCGCCAGAGACCTCCCCCCAATTCCCTTAGCAAGTAGTATCTTTACGCTTGTTAAGGGAATTTCTTTTTTGCGAAAACGCAATTTTTTCGCTACTTTTCGAGGCCGAATGCACCTTTCAAACCGTAGCGGCAAAACCCCCAAACTTGGAGGATGAATTTTCTGGCGCATATATATCTTTCCGGAGGGAATGAATACATCATGATTGGCAACTTCATTGCCGATTGGATAAAAGGCGCCGACTACCTCGAATATCCCGAAGAGATTCAGCAGGGCATCATGATTCACCGAAACATCGACTGGTTTACCGACAGCCACTCCATCACCAAACAGAGCAAACTGCTCTTCAACGAACGGTACCGGCACTACGCCGGAGTAATAACAGACATACTCTTCGACCACTACCTTGCACGCGACTGGGCTCTTTTTCACACAACGCCACTCAACGAATATACCGAGTGGGTGTACGAAGTGCTGCTGCAACACTTTAAAATCCTCCCGGCCGGGGTGCAGAAATACCTTCCCGGATTTTTTGCCAATCGGTGGATTGAGGAGTACACAACAGTCGAAGGCATACGAAAAGTGTTGAACGGCATGGCCCGAACTACCTCACTCCCTCCCGAAACCAACTGGGCTATCGACGTTTTTGAGGAGAATTACGACCTCATAAAGGAGCAATTCTACGAGTTCTTCCCCCAACTCACCGAATTTGTACAGGTGAAGTTTCAATTATCCATTACCCGAGAGTAGGAGAGGTTACCCGTTTGCAGCCTGCATGAAGAAAACAGGAGCCGGGGTATCATCGAAGATACTCCATCCGGCTGGCATCGAGCCGAAGCAAGATAAACAACAGAAGGGTAAAGGTCCAGAGCGAAGAGCCCCCATAACTAAAAAAGGGAAGAGGAATCCCGATAACGGGAAGCAAAGCAAGCGCCATCCCGATATTGATCAACACATGAAAAAAGAGGATCGATGCCACGCAGTAGGCATAAATCCGGCTGAACGAGGAGCGCTGCCGTTCGGCCAGAAAGAGGATCCGAAGCAACAGAATCAGGAAGAGAGCCACCACGACTATGGAGCCAAACCAGCCCCACTCCTCGCCTACCGTGCAAAAAATAAAATCGGTACTCTGTTCTGGCACAAAATTGTACTTGGTTTGTGTTCCTTGCAAAAAACCCTTCCCGAACCAGCCGCCCGAACCGATAGCGATTTTCGATTGGTTCACATTATAGCCATATCCCAGAGGATCCGACTCCATACCCAATAGAATTCTGACCCGCTGCTGCTGATGAGGTTCAAGAAGATTATCAAAGAAAAAGTCAACCGAGAGACAAAAGAGAATGGCGCCCACCACAATCCATATCAGGGTCGAAAGTTTGGGAATATGGCGCACAAAACTCCAGAACAAAAAGAAAATGCCCGACAGTAACGCGGCGGCGGCCAAAGTGTAGGAGAAATCGTATTGCGGCAAGAGCCACGATTGCAACAGATAGACTAAGGCCAGCAAGAGACCAAAGAGCGCGAAACCCGATAAAAGTTCGCGAACACGAAGCGAAAGAAATACAGCATATAAAAAGCCTATCCCGAGAATCACCAAAAAGAGCACCGTTTTATTGACCATCAGACTCAGCACAAACAGTAGTCCTGCCAAGAACCCGAAAAAGAGAATCGAACCGGGCAGCCCCTCCCGATAGAACATCAGGGCAAAAGAGAGATATACCAACGCCGATCCGGTATCGGGCTGAAGCATGATAAGCAGCATGGGGAAGAGTATAAGAAGGCCGCTCACTGCCAGGGCCTTCCACTCCATCAACCTCCGATTCTCGGTCGAAAGCCAACGGGCCAGAGCCAAACAGGTTCCCACCTTTGCAAACTCGGTGGGTTGAAGTTGGATTCCCCCGAGCATAATCCACGACCTTGCACCGTTGATTTCGGTACCGACCACCAGAACGGCAGCCAATAGAATCAGGGTCAGGCCATAGAATACATACGAAAAGTTGATATAAAACTTAGAGTCGAGAAGAAACGCAAAGAGAGCAAGCCCCGCTGCGGCACCAATCCAGATGAGCTGCTTCCCGTAACGCTGCGAAAACGAGAGAATGCTCTTGTGCTCTTCATCGTAAACCGCCGCGTAAATGTTAAGCCAGCCCAACAGTACCATCAGCAAAAACAGACCTGCCGTAAGCCAGTCGAGATTTTCAAGCAGATTTACTTTTCTGATCATGATTCAAGGACTAAATGGCAATAACTAATAGATACTGAAGTTCAGCACTCTGGCCTCAACATCGGGTCGGTCGACCGAGCCTGTAAGATATTTCTCGATCATAAGACTTGCAACAGGGGCGGCCCAGGTTGCCCCAAAACCGGCATTCTCTACCACTACGGCAATGGCGATTTTGGGATTATCTGCCGGAGCAAACCCCACAAAAAGAGAGTGGTCTTTATGGGGCGGATTCTCCACAGTTCCGGTCTTACCGCACGACTCAATCCCCTTCATAACCGCAGGACCGAAACTCGCACGCCCTGTACCCGATTCGTTAACCCTCCGCATGCCTTCAACCACCTCATCGAAATAGCGACGCGATATATCCACATTGACCCTTTGCGAATAGCTATCGCTGCGCACCGTATGGGGAGGAAGATAATATCCGCGGTTGGCAAGAACGGCCATATAGTTAGCCTGTTGGAGAGGCGTAACCAAAATCTCGCCCTGTCCGATAGCGAGCGAACGGATGGTCATGGGACGCCAACGGTTCTCTCCGAACCAACGGTCAAAATAGGATTGCGTGGGGAGATTTCCCTCCGAAATATTGGGGATATCGGTTTCCAGCCTCCGGCCAAAACCAAACTTAAGCATATGATCGCGCCAGTCGTTGTAGTTTTTCCGGAACTGCTGCGACCCGCCCAATTCGAGTGTTTCACGAAAAGTATGCCAGAAGTAGGGGTTACAACTCTGTTCAATGCCATTAAGCAACGTTACGGGCGAACCGTGGCTGTGCGAACAGGCCATTGGAGAAGAGCTCTCGCCGTTGCATGGAAATGTTGAGGAGAGCGTAATGCCACCCATCTCAAGGCACACCAGGGCCTGAGCCGGCTTATAAGTGGATCCGGGTGAGTAGCGGGCATTCACCGCCCGGTTCAGCAACACCTTCTGTTCGCTACGCTCCAGAGCCATATAATTTTGTGAACGCTGCCGCCCCACCAGTAAATTGGGATCGTACTTAGGCATCGAAACAAGCGCAAGAATCTCTCCGGTCGAAGGTTCGATTGCCACCACACTGCCCCGCATATTCTGCATCAGGTACTCTCCATACTCCTGCAGATCTCCGTCGATGGTGCAAATAATGTCGCGACCCACCACCGCAGTGGTGTCGTAGCCCCCCTCCTGAAATGAACCCTTCTCCACATTATGCACATCGACCAACAAGATTTTTACCCCTTTCTTGCCGCGCAAAATCTCTTCGTACGCCTTCTCTATTCCACTGACTCCAATGTAATCGCCCATCTTGTAATAGGGATCCGACTCAATTACCTTATCGTTTACCTCGCCCACGTAACCCAGCAGGTGGGGGGCAATGGGCCGGGTATATAACCGACTGGTACGCGACTGCACATAAAAACCCGTGAACTTGTGTAATTTTTCCTGCAGTACGGCATAGGTACGGGCCGAAATCTGCCGGAGAAAAACCGAAGGTTTGTACCTTGAATAGGCGCGAGCCTGGCGAAGGTTCTCGCGCGTCTGCTCGGGGGTAATTCCCAGAATTCGACAAAAATCAACAGTATCGAAAGCAGCTACTAAACGCGGAGTCACCATAAGGTCGTAAGAGGCCTCATTGAATACCAACGTTTTTCCGTTTCGGTCTAATACCAACCCCCGCGCAGGATATTGAGTGACATATCTGCGCGAGTTATTTTCGGAGGAGTACTTAAGCGATGAGTCGATTACCTGCAAATAGAAGAGGCGCAACACAAACACAACCGCTACCAGCGAAAAGATAGCGGTAATCACATACCTCCTGTTGCGGAACGGATCCTTCATAATTTAGCTTCTCTTAGGGCCCGATACCAGATATTCGGCGAGTATCACCAAAAGTACAGTAAAAAAACTACTCAGCAGGATGCGAAAGAGAGTATGGAAAAAATTCGCAAACTCGAAGGCCTCAACAAAAAAGAGAAAGGTGTGGTGCAGAAGCGTAGCCAATAAGGCATACTTCAGGAACCAGCGAAAACCGAAGGGTCTGATGCCCGGAAACCGCAGGCCTTCGTATCCGTCGTGAGGTGCAAGAAACTGAAGCACAAACGGGCGGGCAAATCCCAGCAATACCGCAGCCGAAGTGTGCATTCCGGGGGTAAACGAAAAGATGTCGATGCACAATCCCATGGCAGCCGACAAAAGGAGCAGCAGGGAGGGATGAATCTGAAAAGGGAGCAGCAGAATAAAAAGAATGTACGGGTAGGGATTTACGAAACCGCTGAATTGGATATGGTTCAAAACCAGTACCTGAAGAATAACCAGTACAACAAACCGGATTCCGTCGACAAGAAAATCTCTAATCATCGCTCGGTAAGTTTTTCAAGATTCAACTGCTCCTCACGCAAATAGTTCTTTATGAGGTTTACATGTTTTAACTTCCGAAAATCGGTCGAAAGGTCGACTTTGATAGTAAAGAAGTTACCGTCTTTAATCTGAAACGACGACACAGTACCTATAAGAAGGCCTTCGGGAAAAATGGGCGAAAGGCCACTGGTAACTACGGTATCGCCCTGCTGAAGCTTTGCATGGTGAGGGATATCGTTCAGGTCGGCGTGCGAAAAGCTGACCTCATCCCACTTCAAGGCACCGAAATGGTCGCTCGACTTAAGCCGGGCACTAACCCTGAAATCCTTGTTCAGCAGCGAAATCACAGTAGAATAGTGCTCCGATACCCCATTTACAATGCCCACAATCCCATCGGACGAAACCACCGCCATATCGGGCTCTACCCCGTGGAGCTTTCCCCGGTTCAGTGTGATGTAATTGTACTGTTTATGAACCGTATTATTCACCACATCGGCAGGGATATAATCGTATTGCTGACGATGCAGCGTATCCAACACTTGCGTAATCTCCACCTCATCGCTCCAGAAGGCCTCGGGAAGGCGGCTACGGAGTATTGCATTTTCGCGGAGCAGTTTTTGGTTGGTTTCGCGCAAAGCCATATACGAGGCAACAGAATTGAGCTCTTCGTACAGTTTGCCCGACATATTGCGCACATAATTGGTGAAGGCAGCCTGATGAAAGGCATTCTGCCTGATCATAATAGAAAAGGCAAAGAGCTCCAGCAGGATAAAAAGCCCCACAACATGGTATTTATAGAGAAACCGAAAGAATGCACCCATGCTACCCCATTGAACCATTACAAAAACCTCCGGCCCTCACTCTGCGCCCGAAGGAAACAGCGAAAAAGTCGGAGGCTTGCTGTTTATAAAAAAGACTACCTCAGTAAAAACGAGAATTTATCTACATTCTTCAAGGCTACCCCCGTACCCCTTGCCACCGCACGTAAAGGATCCTCGGCCACATAGAAGGGGATGTTAATTTTATCGGTAAGACGTTTGTCGAGCCCTCGCAAGAGAGCTCCCCCTCCGGTAAGATAGATGCCCTTCCGCACAATATCGGAATAGAGCTCGGGAGGGGTCTGTTCGAGCACACCCAGAATGGCAGTCTCAATCTTCGAAAGCGATTTGTCGAGACAGTGCGCAATCTCCTGGTAGGAAACCGGCACCTCAATGGGCAGAGCTGTCATAAGGTTGGGTCCCCTCACCGTGAAGTCGGTGGGCGGATTGTCGAGATCGGGAATGGCGGCTCCCACCTGAATTTTGATCTCCTCGGCGGTTCTCTCACCAATTTTTATATTATGCTGATGACGCATGTAGGCCTGAATGTCGGCAGTAAAGCCGTCGCCGGCCACACGAATCGATTTATTGCATACAATACCCCCCAAGGCAATGACGGCCACCTCGGTGGTACCCCCTCCGATATCGACCACCATGCAGCCCTCGGGTGCTTCCACATCGATACCGATACCCACAGCAGCAGCCATAGGTTCAAAAATCATGTAGACATCGCGTCCTCCCGCATGTTCCGAAGAGTCGCGCACAGCACGCACCTCAACCTCGGTTGAGCCGGAGGGAATGCAAACCACAATACGGAGCGAAGGCGAAAAGAATTTATTCTTTGAACTGATCATTTTGATCATGCCCCTGATCATGATCTCGGCCGCATTGAAGTCGGCAATCACACCGTCGCGCAGGGGTCTGATTGTCCTGATATTATCGGGCGTTTTTCCGTGCATCTGGCGAGCCTTTTCGCCCACGGCAATGACCTTCCCGGTAACTGTATCGACCGCCACAATGGAGGGCTCATCAACAACTACCTTGTCGTTATAGATAATGATGGTATTGGCTGTACCCAAGTCCATCGCAATTTCCTGTGTGAATGAAAAAATCCCCATAATACTACCTCTTCTTTAGTGTTTGAAATGGCGAACACCTGTCATTGTCATGGCCAAACCGTTTTCATCGCAATAATTCACCGAATCGGCGTCACGCACAGATCCACCCGGGTGCACAATAGCGGTAATCCCGGCCTTCCCGGCAATCTCCACACAGTCGGCAAAAGGGAAAAACGCATCACTGGCCATAACGGCTCCATGCAAATCGAAGCCGAAAGAGGCTGCCTTTTCGATAGCCTGTTTCAGTGCATCAACCCTTGAGGTTTGACCCACACCGCTGGCTAACAACTGACCACCTTTGGCCAGAACAATGGCATTCGATTTGGAGTGTTTTACAATTTTATTGGCAAAAACCATATCGTTGAGCTCAGTCTCCGCAGGAGATTTTCGGGTCACCACCTTCATATCGGCCACCAACTGAACACTCAGGTCTTTATCCTGGAGCACCACCCCGTTAAGCAGGCTGCGGTATTGAACCGCTTCGGTAGAAACGGGTTTCATCTCCAGAATCATACGATTCTTTTTGCTCTTGAGAAGCTCGAGAGCATCGGCCTCATAACCCGGGGCCATAACCAATTCAAAGAAGAGTTTGTTCATCTCCACGGCCGTTACCATATCAATGACCCGGTTGGTAATGAGCACACCGCCAAAAGCCGAAACGGGATCGCCGGCAAAGGCCTTCAGGTAGGCATCACTGAGCGTATCGGTCGACGCGATTCCGCAGGCGTTGTTGTGTTTCAGAATGGCAAAGGTAGTTTCCGTGAATTCAGCAATCAGGTTCACTGCCGCATCCATGTCGAGCAGGTTGTTGTAGGAGATCTCCTTGCCATGAAGCTGGGTGAACATCTCCTGAAACCGACCAAAGAAGTACCCCCGCTGATGGGGATTTTCGCCGTAGCGGAGTGCAATCCCCTCATTGTAACTGGCTTTAAAACACACTTCGCCAATTTCGCGATTAAAATAACCGTGAATTGAGGTGTCGTAATCCGACGACACGGCAAACGCCCGGGTTGCAAACCAACGACGATCCTCGAGCGAAGTGAACCCGTTTTTCTCGTGAAGCAAGTCGAGCAGGCGGGTATACTCCCGCTTTGAGGGCACAATCACCACATCGCGGAAATTCTTTGCAGCAGCTCTTATAAGCGAGATGCCACCAATATCTATCTTCTCGATAATATCATCGTCAGGGGCGCCCGAAGCCAGAGTCTCGCTAAAGGGATACAAATCAACAATCACCAAATCAATATCGGGAATATCGAACCGAACGGCCTCATCCCGGTCGGAAGGCTCCTCCCTTCTATAAAGAATTCCACCAAACACCTTTGGGTGCAGGGTTTTAACGCGACCTCCAAAAATTGAGGGGTAGCTGGTCACATCCTCAACCGCAGTAACCGGAATGCCCAAAGAGGTTACAAAATCCCGGGTTCCTCCCGTTGAGTAGATTTTGACATCCTGAGCATGAAGGGCCTGCACAATTTCGGCAAGATGATCTTTATGGTAAACCGATATCAGAGCCGATTTTATCTTCTTCAAATTATTCATTATCAATGCAAAAAAATTCCGTGCAAATTTATTAAAAATCAAAGGAACTTTCCCCCCAATTGAGAGAATATAAATTGAGAAAATCGCGCAAACTGATTCTGACCACTGCACATCACCATTTTCGAACAATAATAATACCTTTGGGGTTACGGGCTCTCTTCGCGGCGTTGCCTGCGAGAAGCCGCCTTTCCGAAAATCGTTGCCTTTTACTATGAGTCCGGCAGAATCACACCATGCGTTGGAAAGCAGGAATTACCTGATTGCCAATAAGAGAGATCTCGACTGGGGACTCACCGTCACTTCGGTTGGAAGCCAGAAGATTGGTACCCGCTCGCTCTATCCCCATACCGACCACCCCGCCGAATATCTCTTTCGCCCCGAAGAGGGAAGAGTGCTGCACACCTACCAACTCCTCTATATCACCCGGGGCGAAGGGTGGTTCAAATCGGCAAGCCACCCGCTCAGCCCTATTGGGGAGGGCACAGCGTTTCTTCTCTTTCCCGGTGAGTGGCACTCCTATGCCCCCAACCGTGAAACCGGCTGGCACGAACATTGGATCGGAATGGAGGGTCCCTTCATGGACAACCTAACTGGCAAAGAGTTCCTTAAGAAGCAGACCCCCCTCTTTCACATTGGGCTTAACGACGATATGATTACGCTCTACATGAAGGCCCAGTTGATTGCCAAAGAGCAGCGACCCGGGTACCAACAGCTGCTGGCCGGGATTGTGACGCTTCTGCTCGGAAGTGTATTGTCGGCCAACCGGCAGTCGGGGGCGGGCAGCAGGGGCATTCAGCAAACCATTTCGAAGGCCAAAGTGCTGATGCTCGAAAATATTGAAAGCGCTCTTTCGCCGGGCCAGCTGGCCGATGCCGTATGCGTAAGCTACTCTTGGTTCAGGCGTATGTTTAAAGAACATACCGGATTTTCGCCTGCTCAGTATCAACAGCAACTCCGGATGGAACGAGCCAAAGAGCTGCTGTTGGGCACCTCGAAATCGGTAAAGGAGATTGCTTTCCGGCTGCAATACGAATCGCCCGAACACTTTGCCACCCTTTTCAAAAAAAAAACAGGGAAAACCCCGGTTCAGTTTCGCACAGGCAAAACGGGCCGACCCCCTCACGACTAATGTTTCATTTTCGCGGCCAAAGCGTTATCTTTGCCGCCCAACATATTGCCCGAACACAAAGAAATATGACAGAATTTAACGAACAGGAACTTTTCAGAAGAAATGCTCTGGAAGAGCTCCGCAAACTGGGAATAGAGCCCTATCCCGCCTCGGCCTACTCCGTGAACGCTACCTGCGAGGATATTTTGAACCGGTTCACACCCGACAGTACAGAATTCTCCGATATCAGCATAGCAGGCCGCATCATGGGCCGCAGAATCATGGGAAGTGCTTCGTTTGCCGAGATTCAAGATGCAACGGGCCGTATTCAGCTCTATATCAAGCGTGATGACCTCTGCCCCGACGAAGACAAAACGCACTACAATGTGGTTTTCAAAAAACTGCTCGACATTGGCGACATCATCGGCATAAAGGGCTTCGTCTTTATTACCCAGATGGGAGAGACCTCCATTCACGTCAAGTCGCTTACCCTGTTAAGCAAATCGCTACGGGTACTCCCGGTTGTGAAGGAGAAAGAGGGCAAGCTGTTTGATGCCTTCTCCGACCCTGAGCAGAGGTACCGCCAACGATATGTCGACCTGATTGTAAACCCGGGTGTACGCGAAGTCTTCCTCAAACGAACCCGCCTCGTGAACACCATGCGCGAGTTTCTGAACGAAAAGGGGTATCTCGAGGTAGAGACCCCCATTCTTCAACCCCTCTACGGAGGTGCCGCTGCACGACCCTTCAAAACCCACCATAACACCCTAAATACCGAACTCTATTTACGCATTGCCAACGAGCTCTACCTCAAAAGACTGATTGTTGGAGGCTTCGAGGGGGTATATGAGTTCTCCAAAGATTTCCGCAACGAGGGGATGGATCGGTTCCACAATCCCGAGTTCACGCAAATGGAGCTCTATGTGGCCTACAAAGATTACCTCTGGATGATGGATACCGTCGAAGAGATGGTCGAACGCATAGCCCTGGCGCTCCATGGCACCACTGAAGTTCAGGTGGGTCCCCATCGCATAGACTTTAAGAGACCGTGGAAGAGATACACCATGTTCGAAGCCATTGAACACTTCACAGGCATCAACGTTTCGGAGATGAACGAGACGGAGTTGCGAAAAACGGCCCAGTCGTTGGGTGTAAAAATCGATGACTCCATGGGCAAAGGAAAACTGGTAGACGAGATTTTCGGAGAGTGTTGCGAAGGCAAACTGATTCAGCCCACCTTCATCACCGATTACCCCATCGAGATGTCGCCTCTGGCCAAAAAACACCGGAGCAAACCGGGTTTGGTTGAGCGATTCGAGGCTATTTGCAATGCAAAAGAGATCTGCAATGCCTATTCCGAGCTAAACGATCCCATCGACCAGCGCGATCGCTTTGAGGAGCAGCTCCTCCTGGCAAAACGGGGCGATGAGGAGGCCATGATGCTCGACGAAGACTTCTTAAGAGCCATTGAGTACGGCATGCCCCCCACTGCCGGGCTGGGCATAGGAATAGACCGACTCACCATGATTATGACACAGGCGGCATCCATTCAGGATGTACTGCTCTTTCCCCAAATGAAACCTGAGAAAAAGGCGGTAGCCGAGAGTGTCGAAGCCTTTATGGCCATCGGAATACCCGAGGTGTGGGTACCGGTGGTGCAAAAAATGGGATATCTCACCGTGGCTTCGCTGCAAAAGTTATCGGCAGGCAAACTCTTTAATGACCTTTGTGGGATGAACAAGAAGCACAAACTGGGGCTTCCCGCACCCACTCCCGAAGAGGTCAAAAACTGGATAGAATCTGCATCATGACCGAATCCTCTCAAATTGGCATTATCGGAAGCGGAAGCTGGGCAACCGCCCTTGCAAAAATTGTGACCGATGCCGGACAACGCATTTGCTGGTATATCCGGAATCCCGAAAACCGCAAGGTGATGAGAACCTATAACCGAAACCCCAGATATCTGGGATCGGTTCGGTTCGATCCCGAAAAAATTGAGTACAGCGAGTCGCTCGACGAAGCCGTCGGAAAGTGTGATGTGCTCATTTTTGCGGTTCCCACGGCATTTCTCTCGGAGT
The DNA here is from genome assembly GCA_964349835.1 of uncultured Bacteroidales bacterium. Lineage (GTDB taxonomy): Bacteria > Bacteroidota > Bacteroidia > Bacteroidales > UBA4181 > JAQVSH01. Next base: position 28,250 of record CAYGID010000006.1, read on the forward strand.
GGCTCAGCCCGCTCACCCTTTCGCTCGACAACAAGTACATTGTATCGGCCATCAAAGGAATCATCCCCGGCGAGGATGGCACGGTAGCCGAATACTTCAACCGAAACTTCCAGGTGCCCTTCGACCGTATCGGCGTTATCTCGGGACCCTGCCATGCCGAGGAGGTGGCCCTTGAACGGCTCTCCTACCTTACCATTGCTACTAAACACTTTGAAGACGGACGAACACTGGCCGGCTTCTTACAATGTCGTTACCTGCGTACCATTCTTTCGGAGGATATTTACGGCATTGAGTACGCCGGTGTACTGAAAAACATCTATGCCATTGCAGCCGGCATCTTCTATGGGTTGGGGTATGGCGATAATTTTCAGTCGGTATTGATGGCCAACGCCTTCATAGAAATGAAACGGTTTATCAACAAATCCTATCCCAAAGAGAGAGATTTGGCCCAATCGGCCTTCCTTGGCGACCTCCTTGTTACCGGCTACTCGCAATTCAGCCGGAACCGCACCTTCGGCACCATGATAGGCAAAGGGTATTCGGTGAGATCGGCCCTGCTCGAGATTTCGCAAATTGCCGAGGGATATTATGCTGTGGCAGGCATGAAGAAGATAAACCAGGCTCACGGCATCGACATGCCCATCATGGATGCAGTATATAACATGCTCTATAATAGCGCATCACCGGTAACCGAGGCCAAAAGCCTGATAGACAAGCTAAAATAACAATTTGTATCCAAGTAAACTACAATACAATGATCCGTTTAAACATTGAAAAAGCCTTTGCAGCCGATGGCCTGGCAAAGGTTTCCGCAAACCAAACCGCCGTAGCTTCGGCCATCAGCAACCTCTATTCGAAAAAAGGAAAAGGGAACGATTTTATGGGATGGGTAAACCTCCCGGGCTCCGTTTCGGAGAGCGAAATTGCAGCCATCGAAGAGGTAGCGGCATTTTATAAAAAAGAGGCAGAGGTGGTTGTAGTGGTTGGCATCGGAGGCAGTTACCTCGGCGCCAAAGCAGCTATCGAAGCCCTTTCGGGCAATTTTCAGTTGTGGAATGCCACTCCGGGAGCCCCAGCCATCCTCTTTGCCGGTCAAAATCTGAGCGAAGATTATCTGTCGGAATTGCTCGATCTTCTCAACACCAAGCGCTACGGAATCGTGGTTATCTCTAAATCGGGCACAACCACCGAACCCGCCGTTGCCTTCAGAATTCTGAAAAACCACCTCGAAGCCAAAGTAGGAAAAGCCAAGGCAAAAGAGCTCATAATTGCTGTTACCGACGCCAACAGAGGTGCCATGAAACAACTGGCAACCCGCGAAGGATACAAAACATTTGTAATTCCCGATGATGTGGGTGGCCGATTCTCCGTTCTCACACCCGTAGGACTTCTACCCATTGCCGCTGCCGGATTCAATATCAGGGAGTTGTTGCAGGGAGCCTCCGATATGGAAAAGGCCACAAGTCCTGAAGTTCCCTTCGAAAAAAATATAGCGGCCCAATACGCATCGGCCCGTTACGAACTTTACAAGACGGGGAAAACCACTGAAATCCTTGCCGGATACAATCCCAAGCTGGTGTATGTTGCCGAGTGGTGGAAGCAACTCTACGGCGAAAGCGAAGGCAAAGAGAACAAAGGAATCTTCCCCGCCAGCGTAACCTTTACTGCCGACCTCCACTCTATGGGACAATACATCCAGGAGGGGCTGCGCAATCTGTTCGAAACGGTCATCTCGATCGAAACCCCCGATCGTAGGCTGTTAATTCCGAATGATCCCGAGAATCTGGATACCCTCAATTTTCTCTCCGGAAAGCGAATCGACCATGTGAACAAAATGGCCGAACTTGGCACCATGCTGGCCCACATCGACGGAGGGGTTCCCAACCTGCGCATTGAACTGCCCCTGTTAAACGCCTACTACCTGGGACAATTGTTCTACTTCTTCGAAATCGCATGCGGCATCAGCGGAGCGCTTCTGGGAGTAAATCCCTTCGATCAGCCGGGTGTTGAAGCCTATAAGAAAAATATGTTTGCCCTGCTCGACAAACCGGGTTACGAAGAGGCCTCGGCCAAGCTCAAAGCCCGACTATAAGGTAATCTGTTCGCCGCTCTCAGAAAACAACGTAATACCCTCGTTTTCTGAAACTGCGTGCCCCAGAATGGAGATGTCGCCATGCGTGAGTATGGCCTCGTAACCATCGGCGGGTACCGAAAAGAGCAGTTCATAATCCTGACCGCCGTGAAGAGCAGCCACGAGGGGCGACTGATTCAATTCGGACGCTACCCGGAGGCTCTCATCGGCGATCGGGATTTTGTGTTCATACAGACGGCAACCCAGATGCGATGCCCGGCAGAGTGTACTCAGCGAGTGCGACAGACCCGAGGAGATATCGGTCATCGCAGTGGGTAGAACGCCACGGGCCTCAAAATAGTCGGTGATATCCTTCCTTGCAACGGGCTTCAGTTGCCTTTGCACAACGTAGTTATAGCCATCCAGAACCGGTTGAAAATGATTATCCTGTTCGAAAAGTCGCTTTTCCCTCTCCAGAATCTGTAGACCCAGATAGGCCGCCCCCAGATCGCCGGTTACACAAATCAGATCGCCCTCCTTCATCGTATTGCGGTAGACAATCCGCTCTTTCTCAACCTCGCCCACCACTGTAACATTGATAAACAGGCCGGTAATGGAGGGCGTCAAGTCGCCTCCCACCAAATCGGCCCCATGTTCGGAGCAGGCTGCCAGAACCCCTTCGTAGAAGGCATCGACCCATTCGGACGACATTTTTGCAGAGAGAGCCAATGAAACCATGAGTTGCCGTGGACGGGCATTCATGGCATAGACATCCGAAAAATTGACAACGGCAGCCTTGTATCCCAGGTGCTTCACAGGCACATAGGTCAGGTCGAAATGAATACCCTCGGCCAACGAGTCGGTGGTTAGCACCTGCAGCGTGTTGCCATACTGTACCACAGCGGCATCATCGCCGATGCCAAACAGCGAAGAGCGGTTCGACAGGGGTGCAATGCCAGCCAGTTGCGACAGGAAACGATTGCGCTGAAAACCCGAAGGGGTTGAGGAGGTGTTGCTCATAAAGGAATATCGTTAGTAAGGCAGTAGGCAATGACATAATTGTTCTGCACCCAGTATTTCAAAATAAAAGTTTCGTAAATGCCGTGGCCGTGGTGAACTCCCACAGTTTCGCCCGAAAGATTGGGAGCAAAGGGAAGTATCGTAAGGTTCTTCCTGAAATGGATATTCTTTTTGTCGCAAATCTTATAGAGAGCCTCCTTGGCACACCAGTGAACATAATAATGGAGCGGTTTCAAGGTATGGTCGTTGGTGATATACTCGCGGGGATTAACAAAGTGACGCGACAACTTTTCGATATCGTGCGAAATATATTCAAGGTCGATGCCTATTCGCCGATGCTTACTCAACAAGATGGAGGTGTATTTGTGCGAATGCGAGATGCTGATTCGGTGAGATCCGTCGAACAGAAAGGGTTTTCGGGTAGAATCGTACACAATCCGAGCCCCGGGATAGGTCATCTTACCCAGTAGAGCCCTTACACTCAGAGACTCTAACTTCCGTTGCTCATTCTTGAAACCATTCAGTCGCTGAATATCCGATTCAACCAACTGAACCTGCGAGAAGAGCGTGTCATAATCCTCGGTAATCTCCCACAGGCCAAACCGACAATCGTCGTCGAGGAATTTATCTTCTATAAGTGGCATAATGATTTCCGTAGTTTAAGGCCTCCACCGTAGCGTTTGCACAATCCTTTCAATGTCTTTTGTAAAAAAATCTACCACGGGAGCCAGTGAATCCTGATTGGGGGCAACCGGAAAATAGAGGGCTCCCCGCAAAAAATGGTTCAGGCTGTCGGTAGCATAAAACTGAACAGAAGTGGCTACATCTCCCTTTACTTTGAACACCATTCCGTAGGAGGCCCGGTCGCGATCCGAAAACGGAACCTCCTCAATGGAGGTTGCCTTTTGGGTGTGCGCATAGGTCATCTGACGGGCATCGCCGACAAAGGTATTCAAATTACCTTTAACGTGCGAATAGGTTAGGTAGATGGTTGCATTGTAGGCAGGGAAGACCATATTCCACCATTCGAAACCGGAATCGGCCTTATTGACCCTCTCCATCACGGCATACCCCGGAATGTCGAACACGAAGGGAGGAAGACTGTCGAAGAGGCGGTAACTCTTCTCAGGAAAGTCAATACGAAAATAGGCGGCAGGACGGGGCGTATAGCCACCACCGCATGCCGAGGGCAATATTGTAATGACACATACAACCAAGAGGAGAAGCAACAACCGCAAGTGCACCATGGTGAAAAAGATGTAATCCGACGGGCGCCATTGCTCTTGGCATGGCCGCCCGTCGGGAAAGGCTTAAAAGGGGAGGTCGTCGGGACCCTCCTGGCTCTCGGGCATCGCGGGCTCGGACGAAAAATTGTGCGACGGCGACTGCTTTTCGTGATTTTCGGCGTGCCCCGTCTCCGTGCCGCTGGTTCCCCCTTCGGAAGCGCTCTTCTTATCGAGGAATTGTATCACATCACCGATAATCTCGGTAATATAGCGTTTATTCCCCTCCTTGTCGTCGTACGAACGGCTCCTTATACGCCCCTCCAGATAGAGCAAAGAGCCTTTCTTTATGTACTTTTCGGCCAGTAACGCCTGCTGACGCCATAGAACAATGTTGTGCCATTCGGTGGTCCGCACGGTTTCGCCCTTTTTGTCTTTGTAAACCTCGGAGGTGGCCAGCGTAAAGGTGGCGTTTGCCACATTGGTGTCGAGATACCTGATTTCGGGATCTTTCCCGACCCGGCCTACTAAAATTACTTTATTAATCATACTATTTACTTTAAGTAAAACAATAGAACAAAACTAGCATACAGATTGACTATCTGTCGCGGTAGAAGGAACCATTTTCGGCCAAAAACCTGTCAATAATGCCCGGAAGCGGAAAACTGCCTATTTCGGCCGTCGATACAGCGACGAAAGCCGGAGAATCGAGCGAAGGAGCCCGATCGGTAAGGAGAGCATAAAAACGGATCTTCAGCGACTGATGGGTAAGCGGATGGGTATACTCGCCGGCAAGCGGCTGCACAGAAAAGACTGGTCCGTATACCTGATCGGGGATATCGGAAGCGGTTAATTGATGGGGCGTTTCCGACAAATCGGGATATTTTTCAACCAGTGGAAAGTCGTACAGACCCTCCCAGATGTCGCCCGAAGGGCGCCTCCGCATCCACGTGGTGCCCTTATAAAGGGGAATGAGGTAGTGAAAATAGCGCACCCGGGCTGCCGGTTTGGGCCGTCGCACAGGTAGTTGCGAAACCTTCTGCTCCCTGAAAGCGGCACAAAAAAACTGAACCGGGCAAAGAGTGCAATCGGGAACCTTTACACAAACCAGTGCTCCCAACTCAATCAAAGCCTGATTCGATTGCCCGGGATCGGAAGGATCCATCAATCGTGCGGCAGCCTCCGTAATCAGCGCTTTGGCACGGGCAGTTGCAGGGTGAAGCTCTATGGCAAACAGTCTTGTAATAACCCGGTTCACATTGCCATCGACCGCGGGTACAGACTCACGGAAGCAAATCGACGAAATGGCAGCAGCCGTATAGTGACCCACGCCCTTCACCTCAAGCCACTCCCGATAGGAGGCAGGGAGATTGCCCGAACGGTTAAACCAAATCTGTTTGGCAGCCGCATGGAGGTTTCTTGCACGCGAGTAGTACCCTAACCCTTGCCAGACTTTAAGCACTTCGTCCTGAGGGGCCAGAGCCAGCGACTTCACATCGGGAAAGTGCCGGGTAAAATCCAGATAATAGCGTGTGCCCTGTGCAATACGGGTCTGCTGGAGAATTACCTCCGAGATCCATATCAGATAAGGGTCGGTGGTATTCCGCCAAGGGAGGTCGCGATGATACTGGTTGTACCAATCGCGTAACGCTATTGTCAGTTCGAACATGTTTTGCGCTCTATCATACAAAAGAGGTCAAAATTACATCAATTGCAGCCAAAACCAAAAATGGAAAAATAACGACATAAGAACCTCGTTATTTGTTGATTTGCTGAAAAATAATGAAAAAAAAGGACCCTTTACATTTTCTATCAATTAAAAACGTTTATATTTGCAGTCCGATTTGCACGCAGAACGAGCATAATACTATATTATTGAACAACTTAATAACTTTTTCAGCTATGACAAAGGCAGACATCGTAAACGAAATTTCCAAAACCACGGGAATTGAGAAAATCACGGTTCAGAGAACAGTTGAGGCTTTCATGGAGAGCGTTATTGACGCATTATCTGAGAACAAGAACGTATATCTCAGAGGATTTGGAAGCTTCATTATCAAGGAAAGGGCTCAGAAAACTGCACGCAATATTTCCAAAAACACAACTATTATTATCCCTGCGCATAACATCCCTGCATTTAAGCCGGCTAAGACTTTTGTTGGCAAGGTTAAAGCAGGCGTAAAATAAATCTCAACCTTTTTAAATCACAATATTATGCCTAGCGGTAAGAAGAGAAAAAGACATAAAATGGCAACGCACAAGCGCAAAAAACGCTTGAGAAAGAATCGCCATAAAAAGAAAAAGTAAGCACTGTCTTCTTTGAGGAATAAACCTAAAATTCACAAGAATTTTAGGTTTATTCCTATTATCCCACGGGGAAGAGATAACAGATTGCATTAAGACCACGATACAAAGCATCTATTTAAAATATACGAAGTGAGCAACGAATTGGTTATCGATGCAACAGCTTCCGAAATTTCGATTGCCCTCCTTAAAGACAAGAAACTGGTTGAGATTACCAAGGAGAAGAGCAATGTTCAGTTTTCGGTAGGTGACATCTACCTTGGAAAGGTCAAAAAGATTATGCCCGGCCTGAATGCCGTTTTTGTAGATATAGGCTACGAAAAGGATGCTTTTCTACATTACCTCGATTTAGGGCCTCAGATTAAGTCGTTAATCAAATTTCTCGATACAGCCCTCGCAAAAAAGGGGAATGCCCCTAATCTGCAACGATTTAAAAACGAACCCGACATCGACAAAGAGGGGAAGATTTCGGACATTCTCAGCTCGGGGCAAACTATTCTGGTTCAGATTGCAAAAGAACCTATCTCCACAAAGGGCCCCCGGCTCTCTTCGGAGATCTCCATTGCCGGCCGGAATCTTGTACTGATTCCCTTTGCCGATAAGGTATCCGTTTCGCAGAAAATAGTCTCATCGGAAGAGCGGAATCGTCTGAAGAAGCTTATTCTGAGCATAAAACCCAAAAACTACGGGGTCATTGTGCGAACCGTTGCCGAAGGGAAAAAGGTAGCCGTTCTCGATGAAGAACTCAAAGGCTTGGTAACCAAATGGGAAAATGCGTTCGACCAGATTAAAGGGGCATCGCCTCCCAAATTGTTCATTAGCGAACTCAGCCGTACCTCGGCCATCCTGCGCGACATGTTGAACGGAAGTTTCAACAACATTTACGTAAACAACGTTTCGCTCTGCGAGGAGATTAAAGAGTACATCAGCACCATTGCTCCGGAAAAGGAAAAAATCGTTAAACTGCTGAATGGTGACCCGCCGATTTTTGAACGGCTGGGCATTCAAAAGCAGATTAAAGGGATGTTCGGCAAGATTGTCTCCATTAAAAACGGAGCCTATCTGGTGATTGAACATACCGAAGCGCTGCATGTCATCGATGTAAACAGTGGAAACCGCTCCAAGTCGGGATCGAACCAAGAGGTAAACGCCTTAGAGGTAAATCTGTCGGCAGCCGAACAGGTTGCGAGCCAGTTGCGGCTCCGCGACATGGGGGGAATCATTGTGATCGACTTTATCGACATGTACGACAACGAGCACAAACAGGTGCTCTACGACAAGATGAAAGATTTCATGTCGGAAGACAGGGCAAAACACAATATACTACCCCTGAGCAAGTTTGGTCTGATGCAGATTACCCGCCAGCGGGTACGCCCCGAGGTGAATATCGACAATGTAGAGAAATGCCCTGCCTGCAAGGGAACGGGCGAGGTAACACCCACTATCCTCTTTTCGGACGAGCTTTACCACACCCTTTCATACATCGTTTCGACCAGCAACCTGAAAAGCATCACCCTAAAACTCCATCCCATTACCGCAGCCTACATCCGACAGGGATTCCCCTCGCTGCGGATGCAGTGGAGCTGGAAGCTAAAATGCAGAGTCCATATCCAGCCCGATGTCTCCTACTCGCTTCTGGAGGCACGATTCTTTGGGAAAGAGGGAGAGGAGATTCTGAATTGAACAAATCTCAGGCAATGGTTGTTTCGCAAAGGCACACCCCGTATTGAAACCATCGCATGAAACAGCTCCTTCTTTCTTTATGGATTGCCCTCATTTCGGCAACCTCGTTAGTTGCCCAGGCAGAGAGTCCGGTATCTTGGCAGACCACCGTCAGAACTCTCTCAACAACCGAAGGGTACATCGAGATCAAAGCCGTAATAAAAGCGCCCTGGCATCTCTACTCACAGGAAAAGGTCGAAGGACCCCTTCCCACCTCCTTCCGGTTCGCACCCTCAGCACAGTTTACCGCGGTTGGACCGGTCGAAGAGCTGAGCAAGGGTCATAGTGCGCTCGACAAGGGGTTCAACGTAATGGTGAAAACCTTCTCCGACTCAGCACTCTTCCGACAGAAAATTGAGCTGAAAGGCGAGGGTGCAATAGAGGTCCAAGGGGTAGTAGAATATATGGTGTGCGACGACGAATCGTGCCTGCCCCCCACAGAGGCAGAACTCAAAGCCACCCTGAAGAGAGGCCCCGAGACGGCATCCCTGTTGATTGAACCGCTCCAAAACCTCCCCGATTCGGGCGCCATAGGCGAAGCCCGATTCGAGAATCCCGCAGCCATGGAGAATGCCCCCTTGTGGTCGTTCTTTCTGATAACCATTCTCGCCGGATTTGCCGGAGTGCTCACCCCCTGTGTATTCCCGATGATTCCTATGACTGTCTCCTTCTTTATGCGGGGCGAATCAAAGCAAAAGGGAATTCTTAAGGGAATTCTCTTTGGACTCTCCATAATCTTCATCTACACGGGCATCGGAGTGGTAGTGGCTCTCACCCGGTCGGGTGCCGACCTGGCTGGCCAACTCAGCACCCACTGGCTACCGAACCTTCTCTTTTTTGCCCTCTTCATCACCTTTGGCATGTCGTTCCTGGGGCTGTTCGAAATGACCCTCCCCTCCGGGCTGGCCAACTCTGTTGACCGGCAGGCCGAAAAAGGGGGATACGCCGGCATATTTTTTATGGCCCTCACCTTGGTGATTGTCTCCTTTTCGTGTACGGGCCCCATAGTAGGTGCCATTCTGGTTGAATCGGCAAGCGGGCTGGCCATCAAGCCCATACTTGGCATGTTCGGTTTTTCGTTAGCATTTGCACTTCCCTTCACACTGCTGGCCATATTCCCGGCCTATCTCAGCAAATTGCCCCGTTCGGGCGGCTGGATGGTGACAGTAAAGGGGGTCATGGGACTCCTCCTACTTGCCTTCAGTCTAAAATTCCTTGCCTCAGTAGATCAGGCATATCACCTGAACCTGCTCCCGCGCGAACTTTTCCTCTCCGTCTGGATTGCCATTGCGATTCTACTGGGAATCTACCTACTGGGGAAAATCCGGTTTCTTCACGACGACCCTGTGGAACATGTGAGCCCCGCAAAATTGGTGATGGCCATCGTGGCCTTCTCGTTTGCCATCTATATGCTGCCCGGGCTTTGGGGTGCCCCCCTGGATAAAATCGCATCGCTCATTCCTCCTGCAAAAGGTTGGAGTACCGCGCCGGCGGCTTCGGCTATCACCGCCCAAACAGCGAATGGAACCGAACTTTGCGGCACGCCGAAATATTCGGAATTCCTGCAGTTGCCTCTCGGCCTCAAAGGCTATTTCGATTATAAAGAGGGATTGGCCTGCGCAAAAGCACAAAATAAACCTGTGTTGCTCGATTTTAAGGGCCATTTTTGTTCTAACTGCAAGAAGATGGAAGCGGAGGTGCTCTCAGATCCCGAAATTCTGGCCATTCTGGCTCGCGATCTGGTTTTCGTGGGGCTCTACACCGACGACCGCACCATCCTGCCCGAATCGGAGTGGATTCGGCCCGAAGGGGGCGGAAAGATAAAAAAGAGCATGGGACAGATCAACGCCGACCTCCAAATGCGTCTCTTTAAAACCAATGCACTCCCCGCCTATGTAATTGTTGCCCCCGACGGCACACTCCTGGCCGGACCGGTAGGTTACTCCCCAAACAAAAAAGCCTTCCTTGATTTTTTGCAAAAAGGCATCTCCCTCTACACACAACAATAATACCGACCGAAAGTGCTTTATTTGGCGGCGAAACCATACGAAAGATATTGGAAAATATCTTTTTTGACCGTAATTTTGCGCTGGAATTCCACCACAACAACAGCGACAGTTGCCTAATATAGAGAGAGTTAAAATCAACCTTAAAAACCCAAAACGTATGAGTAAAATTACCGTTGTAGGAGCCGGAAACGTAGGTGCCACCTGTGCCGATGTTATTGTCCGCAGAGAACTTGCCAGCGAAGTGGTCATTCTGGATATCAAGCCGGGGTTTGCCGAAGGCAAAGCCCTTGATATCATGCAAACAGCAACATTGAATGAGTTTGATACCCGTGTTATCGGTACTACAGGTGACTATTCGCTCACAGCCGGTTCGGATGTGGCCATTATCACTTCGGGCATTCCCAGAAAACCCGGTATGACCCGCGAAGAGCTGATTGGAACCAACGCAGGGATTGTGAAAGGAGTGGTAGAGAATCTCCTGAAATATTCGCCCGATGCCGTCATCGTAGTTATCAGCAACCCGATGGATACCATGACCTATCTTGCACTTCGCACCTCAGGCCTTCCCAAGAACAAAGTGATCGGAATGGGAGGCATCCTCGACAGCTCGCGCTTTACATGCTATCTGAGCCAAGCTCTTAACGCACCTGCATCGGATATAGAGGCATCCGTAATCGGCGGCCATGGCGACACCACTATGATTCCCCTCACCCGTCTGGCCTCCTACAAAGGAGTACCCGCCTCCACTCTTTTATCTGCCGAAGAGCTTGAGAAAGTTTCGGCCGACACAATGGTTGGGGGTGCTACCCTCACCAAACTGCTGGGCACTTCGGCCTGGTATGCCCCCGGTGCTGCCGGAGCTACTCTTGCCGAAGCCATTATCCGCGACCAGAAGAAACTCTTCCCCTGCTGCGTTTATCTCGACGGCGAATATGGCCAGAACGACATCTGCCTGGGCGTACCTGTAGTTGTAGGCAAAAACGGTTGGGAAAAGATTGTTGATATTTCGCTTACCCCCAACGAACAGGCTCAGTTTGACAAGAGCGCAGAGGCAGTTCGGAGCATGAATAGTGTACTGAACGAGATGAATCTGATGTAACAGCCACAAAAGCCACGGCCCGCCCCGACAGAGGCATCCGAAGGCAATTGCAGTAACAAGAGAAGGGAGCTAATAACCGTGCCAGGTGGTTAGCTCCCTCTCTTTTCAAAATCTTTGCCGAATGGATGCGCCAGAACCATCGCCACACATGCAGAGAGGCCGAGCAGGCGAGGAGTATGCCTGTTCGTTCCTCAGCGAAAGGGGTTACCGCATTATCAGCCGCAATTGGCGCCACCGTCACCTTGAAGTGGATATAGTGGCACAATACAAACAAACGCTTATCTTCGCAGAGGTCAAAACCCGCCAATCGGGCAGCCTGGTTGAGCCATGGAGGGCCGTAGACCATAACAAACAGAACCATCTGATTCGTGCAGCCAATGCCTATCTTCGCCGTGAACAGATGCAACTTGAGGTGAGGTTCGACATCATCTCGGTACTCCTCAACGGTTCTCAGGTACAAATAGAGCATATAACTAACGCATTTCAACCGAGATTCCGATAATTCACCCCTCCCCGACTCCGGGGATCAAAGAAAAAGCACCATGAAGAAGATCTTCGATTACTTTTTGCAAGGCCTGCTGTGGTTACTCCCCTTTTCGGTGGTAATCTATCTCACTTACCAGGTGTTCCTGATGGCCGACGGATTTCTGAGAGATCCCATCGAAGAGTTAGTGGGAATCTCGATCCCGGGACTAGGCATCATTGTCAGTTTCCTCTGCATTACGCTGCTGGGCTTCTTTGGCCAAACCGTACTGGCCCTTCCCGTTAAATGGTTCCTGAACAACGTGTTGAACAAGGCTCCTATCCTCAAAAGCATCTACACCATGACCAAAGATTTCATGGAGGCCTTTGTGGGAAAAGAGCGCAAGTTTGAGTATCCGGTGGTGGTAAAGGTAAACCTCATTTCGAACCTCGAAAAAATGGGATTCATCACCCAGGAGGATATGACATACCTCCACCTCCCCGGAAGAGTGGCAGTCTATTTTCCCCACTCATATAACTTCAGCGGCGAACTCTTTTTGGTTCCCCGCGAACAGGTTACCCCCCTCAACATCCCTTCGGGAGCAGCAATGAAGTTTATAGTTTCAGGAGGGGTCATCAAAATTGATCCCTCTGAGATGCCTGAAAACAGCCCTCAAGAGGAGTGCCCGGCACCTTAACACAATAGTGCCCCAATAATGAAGGCTAACGACTCACAGCTCGGGCGAAAGGTCGAGGAACTGCGTGGTAACACCTGCCTTCTCAAGCAATTGCAGGCCATCGGTGTTGTGATAGCGGTCGCTGTAGACCACCCGCCTGATACCCGACTGAATAATTAGTTTTGCACATTCGAGGCAGGGGGAAGTCGTTACATAAAGGGTCGATCCTTCGCTGCTATTGTTTGACTTGGCCACCTTTGTAATGGCATTAGCCTCGGCATGTAGCACGTACGGTTTTGTTACAAAATGCTCGTCTTCGCAAATATTTTCGAAACCGGCCGGGGTACCGTTAAAACCGTCGGAAATAATCATCTTCCCACTCACCAGCAATGCACCCACCTGACGCCTCTTACAGTAAGAGTTCGCAGCCCAAATTTTGGCCATCTGAAGATAACGCTTATCGAACTGTAGCTGCTTTTCCTGCTGCTCAGGGGTAGAGGTCTCAATCATAGAGGGGAGAATGGCATGATTCGGTATCCAGAGCAAAAATAGTGATTGTAACCGAAATATAGGGCGGCAATCGAGGACGGGAATGAACAATCTTACTCTTTTTCCGTTATTTTTAACATACTTTATTCAACCGAATAACACTCGAATCATATGGCAGAGATTACTTTTAAAAGCTCACCCGCTAAAACGGCAGGAGCTCTTCCCGCAAAAGGCAGCAAAGCGCCCGATTTCCAACTTACAACCGCCGGCCTTGCCGACGTGACCCTGGCCGACTACGCCGGGAAACGACTGGTTATGAATATCTTCCCGAGTATCGATACCGGCGTATGTGCCATGTCGGTACGCAAGTTCAATGCCGAGGCCACCGCATTAAGCAATACGGCTGTACTCTGCATTTCGAAGGATCTCCCCTTTGCCGCAGGCCGCTTTTGTGCCGCGGAAGGGCTGAAGGATGTAGTCACCCTGTCGGAATACAAAAATGACGGTTTCAGTAAAAACTATCCCGTGACAATTCTGGATGGTCCGTTGGCCGGACTCTTCTCACGGTCGGTAGTGATTGTCGACGAAACCGGCACCGTTATCTACACCGAACAGGTTCCCGAAATTACACAGGAACCCGATTACGCAAAGGCACTTGATGCGCTGAAGCGCTGATGCTCTAGAGCATTAGAGCATTAGAGCACTAGAGCATTGCATTGATATAGGCTCCCTGCCATCCCGCGTTCGGCGGAGAGAGGCAGGGAGTTGCTATTTTATACAGGCCCGAAGGGCTCCAACCCCATGCCCCGTTTGGCAACTTTATTTGCTTTATTGCGAAGCTCATAAGAATAATATAGCTTTGCAGACCTTTTTTGAATTTTTCACTCAACATCCTATAATGGAAGATAACCTCGTTATTGTAGAGTCGCCGGCAAAAGCAAAAACCATCGAGAAATTTCTTGGTAAGGATTTTCATGTAACCTCCAGTTTTGGTCATATACGCGATCTGGAGAAGAAAAACCTGGGGATAGACCTTACAAAAGCCTACGAACCGCAATACGTTGTACCCGAAGACAAAAAGAAAAGGGTTTCCGAACTCAAGAAACTGGCAAAAGAGGCAAAAGTGGTATGGCTGGCTTCCGATGAAGACCGCGAAGGAGAGGCCATTGCGTGGCATCTGTATGAAGAGTTGGGGCTCACAAAGGAGAAGACCCGCAGGATTGTTTTCAACGAGATTACCAAAGAGGCCATCCTTCATGCCATTAAGAACCCCAGAGAGATAGATCAGGCGCTGGTCAATGCCCAACAGGCGCGCCGGGTGCTTGATCGGCTCGTGGGATTCGAACTCTCACCGGTACTCTGGAAAAAGGTAAGACCGTCGCTTTCGGCAGGACGGGTTCAATCGGTGGCCGTAAGGCTGCTGGTCGACAGGGAGAGAGAGATTCGATCGTTTCGTTCCGAATCGTCGTACAAAACCACCGGCACCTTCAACGTGACCGGTGAACCGGCTGCGGAGTTGCAGGCCGACCTCGACCGTCGGTTCGAAACCAAAGAGGAGGCAAATGCGTTTTTAACTGATTGCATCGAGGCCGTTTTTCAGGTATCCGGGGTTTCAACCCGACCCGGAAAAAAATCGCCGGCGCCTCCCTTCACCACATCCACCCTGCAGCAAGAGGCCGCGCGCAAACTGGGCTTCTCGGTGGCCCAAACCATGTCGGTGGCCCAAAAGCTCTACGAAGCAGGAAAAATTACCTATATGCGAACCGACTCGGTGAATTTGTCGGATATGGCATTAGGTCTGGCCCGCAAAACAATCGAGGCCACCTTCGGGCCGGAGTACTCCCAAACCCGAAAATACAAAACCAAAACCAAGGGGGCACAAGAGGCACATGAAGCCATCAGGCCCACCTACCTCGACAACAGGGAGATTCCGGGAACCCCCCAGGAAAAAAGGCTCTACGACCTGATCTGGAAACGCACCGTTGCTTCGCAGATGAGCGATGCCTCGGTCGAAAAGACCACCATTACCATCGATATCTCCACTCGGAGCGAGAAATTCCTGGCAGTGGGCGAAGTCCTCTTGTTCGACGGGTTTCTGAAAGTCTATTCCGAATCGACCGACGAAGAGAGCGATGAGGAGAGAACCTCTCTTCTGCCTCCCGTAAAGAGTGGCGACTTGCTGGGTTCGGATGAGATAACCGCTACCCAAAAATATTCGCAGAGCCCTCCCCGTTACACCGAGGCGAGCCTGGTAAAAAAATTGGAGGAGTTAGGCATCGGCCGTCCTTCGACCTACGCACCCACCATCTCTACTATTCAGCAACGGGGCTATGTAATAAAGGAGAGCCGCGAGGGAAAACCGCGCGAGTCGACTATCCTCATCCTGCGCAAAAAGAGCATCCGCGAAACCCAGAAGCAAGAGATGGCCGGAGCCGAAAAGAACAAGCTCTTTCCCGACGACATCGGCATAGTAGTCACCGACTTTCTGATGGAGTACTTTTCCGACATTCTCGATTACCACTTCACCGCCGAGGTCGAAAAACAGTTCGATGAAATTGCCGAAGGGCAGCTGGAGTGGCACTCCATGATAGATACCTTTTACGTACCCTTTCACAAACAGGTGGTCGACACTGTTGAGCATTCGGAGAAGGCGGGCGGCGACAGAGTTCTGGGAACAGATCCCGCCTCAGGAAAGCCAATCATTGTGCGGATTGGCCGGTTTGGACCCATGGCCCAGATTGGTTCGACCAGCGACGAAGAGAAACCCCGCTTTGCCGGGCTTCTCAAAGGACAACATCTGGAGACCATTACCCTCGAAGAGGCACTTGCCCTCTTCCGTTTGCCCCGCAAACTGGGGGTATTCGAAGAGAAGGAGATTACCGTGGGCACCGGACGTTTCGGACCCTATTTATACCACAGCGCGAAATACTACTCCATAAACAACAAGGACGACAACCCCCTCGAAATCGGCATGGAGCGCGCCATCGAGGTGATTCAGGAGAAAAGAGAGGCCGACAAGAACAAGGTGATTAAACAATTTTCGGAGGAGCCCTCCGTGCAAATCCTGAATGGCCGCTGGGGGCCTTATATTGCAAAAGGGAAGGAAAATTATAAAATTCCGAAATCGCAAAATCCCGCCGAACTGACGCTCGAAGCGTGCATACATATCATCGAGGCCGCCGGGAAACCCGGAAAAACAGGGAAAAACGGCAAATCGGCGGGAGCCAAAACTGCAACCAGAACTAAAACAGCGGCAACCGGAACCAAAACTGCAACCAAAGCCAAAGCAGTGGCAGGCGACAAAACAACAGCAACCGGAGCCAAAACAACAGCAAAAAGAATTTCCAAAAAGTCATGACCGAATTATACCCCTACCTTAGCGAGTTGCCCAGGCCCACCGTTTTAGAAGGAACATTGGGGTCGCAGATTACCATCCGGACGCCCGATCAGAAGGATGCGCTCTTTACTGCCGGAGCCGTTGTGCTCATCGGCGTACCCGAAGACCGGGGCTGGGACGAAAACGGCACCGCAAAAGCGGTTGAGGAGATTCGCGAACAGCTCTACCAGTGTAACTGCATGTCGCCGGCACCTGTAATTGTCGATGCCGGAAACCTGCGAATGGGCCGCACCGTCTCGGATACCTATCACGGCATGAAGATTGTGCTCTCGGAACTGGCCGCACGCCAATGCCTCCCCATTGTATTGGGCGGAAGTGCCGATTTGCTCTATGGTCACTACCTGGCCCTCAGCGAAGAGCAATGGCCGTCGAACTATGTGTGGGTCGACTCCAAAGCGCAGCGGGGGCAAAAAATGGCCGAGTGGCAGACAGCCCTGAAAAACGACAAGAAAAGCATATTTAACTACACCCTGGTGGGGCTGCAGGCCCACTACCCATCACCCCCGGCAAAGTTCTGGCGATCAAAACATTTTGAGGTATTTCGTCTTTCCGAATGCCGTATCGATCTGGCCGAAACCGAGCCCTCTTTCCGCGACGCCGATTTTACCGGCATCAGCATGAATGCAGTCCGTTTTTCCGATTCGCCCGGCAGTGCCGATGCGTCTCCCAACGGATTCACGGGCGAAGAGATCTGCCAGTTGAGTTTTTACGCAGGCATTGGCACAAGGCTGAAATCGTTCGGGCTCTTTGACCTGCTCACCGAGAACGATACACGCCATATTTCAGGCCAACTCGCCGCCCAGATTATCTGGTACTTTCTGGAGGGATACGCACAGCGCATCGACGAAAAACCCGGAAAGAAGAGCCAAAATATGAAAAAATACATGGTCTACCTGAGCCAGGAGGCACAAGAGCTCATCTTTTATAAGAGCACCTACAGCGAAAGGTGGTGGATGGAGGTACCCGGAATCAAATCGGACAAAAAGGAGGCGACCATGCTAATCTCTTGTTCGCCAAAGGACTACGAGCTTGCCTGCAAACAAGAGATTCCCAATCGGTGGTGGCGCTGTTTCCAGAAATTGAATTAGCCGCATGAGGGTAACTCCTCTGTTTTTGGAAACTTTTGTATAGCTTTGGCCTGCTCACTTTTTGGGGTGCTGCAAAAGAGAGGATATGAAACTACGATTACCCGGGCTTCTGTGTTGGTTTTTTCTTTCCTCTGTCGCTTACGGACAGCAGGATCCAACCTTCAGCCAGAAAATGTTAAACCTGTTCTCCATAAACCCCGGCGCCGCGGGTTCGGCCGAGGCCATTGCAACAAACCTGACCTACAGAAACCAATGGCCCGGCATTGAAGGGGCACCCCAAACGCTGAATGCAACCATCCACGCTCCGGTCTCCTTATGGGGCGTACGTAGTGGCCTGGGGTTTGCCATTCAGCAGGACGAATTTGCCTTCGATACCGATGTAAGTGTTGCCGCCTCCTATGCTTACCACCTCGACCTGGCGGGCGGCACTCTCGGGGTGGGACTCTCACTGGGAATGCTCTCAAAAAATCTGCAACCGACATGGTATATTCCCAATGGAGAGGGATATACCGAACCCGGAAGCGACCCCGACATTCCGGCGGGTAACCAAAATTCGATGGTGGCCGACCTGGGTATGGGACTATATTACCACACCCCATCGTGGTACCTCGGACTCTCGGCAACCCACCTTAACGCCCCCTCCATCGACCTTTCGAAACCCACAGAGGGCAGCACACTTCAATCGACTGCCAACTACAAAATCAAAACAAATCTCTACCTGCATGCCGGCACAGTATGGCCCATGCACAATCCCAAGTGGGAGCTTTTGCCGGCTATTATGGTCCATTCCGATCTGGCGGTTACACAATACTATGCAAATCTCCGTGCCCTGTACAATAAAAGCGTGTGGGGCGGCGTTTCATATAGAGCCGAAGACGCCATTGTTGTGATGGGAGGCTTCGATTTAATCAGCGGGTTAAGTTTTAGCTATTCGTACGACATAACTACCTCAAAAATCGCAAAATATGGCGGCGGGGCACACGAAATCATGGTGGGTTACCGTTTCATGTTAAAACAGGAGAGAGATTCGCAAAAATATAAGAGCATACGTTTTCTGTAAATCATAAAGCAAGGAAGAAATGAACCGAGCATGTTTTTCTCAAAACGCAAACTTGCATGAACAAAATCAACATGCGAGCTCCATCCGACCTTTAAAAAATAATTTTGTCCGGATGAAAAATTCAGTTATATATTTGTCTGTCTGCGCATTGTTCGTTATGGGAGGCTGCAGTAAGATGTTTCAACCCCCCACCGGCGAACTCGTGGGAGCCAGCTATGGTTCAAAAAAGGCGACCTTTACAGAAGCTGCTCCCCTAGGCATGGTCATGATTCCCGGGGGGAGTTTTGTTATGGGTCCGCTCGAAGGCGACCAGGCCGAAGGACAGGGTGCCGTTGCCAAAACCATCACCCTTGGAGGCTTCTGGATGGACGATACCGAAATTACCAATGCCGAATATCGTCAGTTTATCTTCTGGGTGAGGGACTCCCTGCTCCGAACCAAATTGGCCGAACTCGAACCGGAGTACCGCATTGACCAGGATGCTTTTGGCAACCCCGTTGACCCTCCACGACTGAACTGGGCCCGGCGCATTGACGAGAAGCGTAACGAAAACGTGCAACTGATTTACGAAGAGGAGCTCTACGTAAAACCCTCCGACCGGATTTTCGGGAAAAAAGAGTACGACTACAGCAAACTTTCGTACACCTACCGCTATTTCGATTTTCGGCAGGCCGCCAAAGGAACCATACTCAACGCCCAGGGACAGGAGGTTCGCGCCCCCAACCGGAGTGCTTTTATCCGTGAGGTTTCGGTACCGGTTTATCCCGATACCCTCTGCTGGTTTACCGACTTTACCTACTCATTTAACGAGCCCCTTACAAAAGCCTATTTCTGGCATCCCTCATACGATCAGTATCCCGTAGTAGGGGTGAGCTGGGTACAGGCCGAGGCCTTCTGCAGGTGGAGGACCCAGTACTACAACCAAGCCATGGAGGCACGAGGCATCCTGAGCCTGAGCGAATTTACACTGCCCCTCGAATCGGAGTGGGAATATGCTGCCAGAGGAGGGCTCAAAAACACCGCCTACCCTTGGGGAGGCCCCTATCTGGCCAATGCAAAGGGATGCTACCTTGCCAACTTTAAGCCCCAGAGAGGAAACTACTCGGCCGACGGGTGGCAGACAACTGCTCCTGTAGGCTCTTTCGAACCCAACGGCTTCGGCCTCTACGACATGTCGGGAAATGTGGCCGAATGGACCCAGAGCGCCTTCGATGAGTCGTCGAGCATCCTCACACACGATCTGAATCCCGATTACACCTACGATGCGGCCGCCACCGACCCCGCCTCCATGAAACGGAAGGTGGTGAAGGGAGGCTCTTGGAAGGATACCAAATATTACCTGAATGTAGGTATCCGCACCTTCGACTATCAGGACTCAGCACGCTCTTACGTAGGATTCCGCTGCGTCCGCAGAGCTGTCGGACCCGAAATGTAATAGAAATTAATCTGTCATCATGTCAATATCAGCAACCATGAATCGATTCTTCGAAAGTCAGAAGTGGAGAACAACCATTCACAAACTATACAGCTTTGGAGCCTCCATTGTGGTTCTGGGCGCGCTGTTCAAACTGGAGCATATGTCTATAGCCAGTACCTTCCTCACGGTAGGGTTGTGCACCGAGGCTATCATCTTCTTTTTGTCGGCATTCGAACCCCTGCCCAAGGAGGTTGACTGGACACTCGTTTTCCCCGAACTGGCAGGCTTGTCGGACGACTACAAGAGTTCGCTCACCGATTCGGTACGAACCCTTGCATCGCAGACGCAAACCGGCAGTCAGTCGAATCTGCTGGCCGGACAGGCTCTTGCGGCGCTTCAACCCGAAATGGTGAAGCAGTTGGAAAAAAACATTCAACAGCTTAATAAAACGGCCGAAGGGTTAGTCGATATTTCGAGTGTTGCCGCAGCTACCCAACGCTATTCGCAAAGCATCGAAACGGCAGCGGCATCGGCCGAAAAAATGGCATCCATGCTACAGCAGGCGGGCGATCCTTTTGCCAATACGGAAGGGCTCAAAACCCTGGCTGCAAAATATGCCGGCGAACTCGACAGCATGAACCGTAACCTCTCCTCCCTGAATACCGTGTACGAACTCCAGCTGCGCGAAACCAACCAGCAGCTTCTCGACAGTAAGTCGGCCTTCCGAAATCTGAACCGGATGGCTGCTGATCTGGAGGTCTCGGTACAATCAACGGCACAATACCAGAGCCACCTGAATGCGCTCAACCAAAATTTGGCTTCGCTCAATAAGGTATATGGCAACATGTTGGCTGCCATGAACATACAGAAGTAAACCCACTCCGAATCATGGCCGCACGAAGAGAGACCCCGCGACAGAAGATGATCGGCATGATGTACTTGGTACTCACTGCCCTTTTGGCATTGAATGTATCGAAAGACGTCCTGGATGCTTTTGTTATTGTCAACGAGGGGATCACCAAAACCAACCTCAATTTTGAGGCAAAAAATGCCTACCTGTTGAGTCAGTTTGAGGCTCAGCAAGCCATTGCCCCCGTTAAAGTGGAGCCTTGGTATATAAAAGCGAAAGAGGTTTCGCAACAAAGCGATGAGCTCTGCACCCGCATCGAAGTACTGAAAAGGGAGATAGTAACCCTTTCGGAGCCCGACGGAGAGGAGGCCATTGCATTGCGCAACCCCAACGTGATCTATTACGATTCGCTCGAAGTAACCGACAATATGGACTATCCTGCCCAGGTAATGATCAGGCAGGGAAAGGGGGCGCTGTTGCGCGAAAAGATCAACGACTATTCCGACTTCCTGCTGGGATTTGTAGCCGAAAAGGATGAAGATCTTCGGAAATCGATCATAAAATCGCTGGCAACCCCCGAAGTAAAAGAGAAGGGAGAGCGGCTGAGCTGGGAATCAAAAAACTTTGAGAATCTCCCGCTCATAGCAGTCCTCACCAACCTCACCCTCTACCAAAGCTATGTGCGCAACTCCGAAATGGAGGTGTTAACCTACCTCTTTGCGCAGATCGATGCCGGCTCCTTCAAATTCGACCGCCTTGAGGCCACGGTAATTCCCAACTCCAACTTCATTCTAAAAGGGAGCGAGTACTCTGCCGAGGTCTTTATTGCAGCCTCCGATTCTACACAAGACCCCACGGTAATGGTGGGCCGCTACGAAACCATCCCGCTCGAAGACGGCACCTTCGACTACCGAATGACCGGCAATTTTGAACAACTGCCTGTACAAGATGGCAAAGCCATTTTCAGGCGTACCGGCAACTCGGTAGGAACAAATGTATGGGAGGGGCTGGTACAGATTAAGAATGTGGATGGCAGCACCACAAAAAGGCCTTTCCGGGCAGAATATCAGGTAGGCGAGGCATCTGCTGTGATTTCGCCTACAAAGATGAACGTCTTCTATCTGGGCGTCGATAATCCGGTTGATATCTCCATCTCGGGTGTACCCCGCGAACAGCTGAGCCCCACTATCAATAACGGCACCATTGTGCCTGAGGGAAATGGCTTTATTATACGCCCGGCTACGCAAGGAACCGCTGTGGTTACCGTATGGGACAACAGCAGCGGCCAGCGGCGGAAGATGGGCGAAATGAACTTCCGGGTAAAGACAGTCCCCACCCCTTCGGCCAAATTGGCCGGAAGAATGGGCGGGCTCATCGACAAATCAACCCTCGCTGCCCAGATAGCCATCCAGGCCGACATGGAGGGATTCGATTTCGACCTCAAATTCCAGATTCAGGGTTTTACCCTCTCGGCCACACAGGGCGAATTTGTAAAAGAGGCCCGATCGACTTCGTCACGACTCACCGACGAACAAAAAACCATTATCCGGTCCCTGAATAAGGGACAAAAGGTCTACATCGACAATATTCTGGCAACGGGTCCGGGCAACCGGCAAGTAGAACTGAATCCTATCATTTTCAAAATCAATTAATAGACCATGAACCGAACCTTCGCATACATATGCCTGCTCTCGACAGGACTCCTCTTCGCCTCCCTTCAAGGATACGCGCAGGGAACAAACCTGATGCCGGTCAACAGGAGCCAACAGCCGGTTCCCGCCCCAGTTCGGGCCGACACGCTCATTCTGCCCGGCCAGACGAATAAACTCGCGGGGAAAAAGGCCCTGCCGTACCCCTATTACCAGGAGCACGACGAACATTGGTCGACCGTGATATACCGCATGGTGAATCTGAAAGAGGGGATGAACCGCGGGCTCTATCTTCCCGAAAAACCGATGAGAAACCGGAAGAACCTGATTACAATCCTCCTCGAAGGAGTCGACTCAGGTAAGATCAAAGCCTATAACCCCGATCTGGGCGAGGGGAGTGAGTTTGCAGAGGTGCTGACCCCTGCTGCACTTAATACCCGTTTGGGCGCCGCCACCAAAGTGATTGATGTAGCCGATGCCGATGGAAACATCGTACAACAAACCGAAAAAAGGGAGCGTCAATTGTCGGAAATCACCTACCTGATGGTGATGGAGTACTGGTGGTTCGACCGTCGGGTTTCGGAACTGAAGGTTAAGGTAGTAGGGCTGTGTCCCATCCGCGAATATCAACGCGAAGGGGTTGTTACCGACACCTACTCATTAATGGAAGAGGAGCTATCCGAAAGCGACCTGTTGAAACAGCAGGCCTTCTGGGTCTACTACCCCCATGTCCGCGAAGCGCTGGCCCAATATCCGGTCTATTCGGGAGGCAACAATGCCCAACAACTCTCATTCGACGACATCTTCCTTCAGCACCGCTTTACAGGCTACATCTACTCCGAACTGAATCGTCTCCAGGCTGCCAACGGCTCGCAAGTACTCAACGAAACCGACCGCCAGCGAATCTCCGAACAGGTGGAGAATGCCATCTTCAATATGGAGCAGGATATGTGGGAGTACTAAAAAAAAGGCCGCCTCGAATGAGACGGCCTAAGTAGCGGGGGCAGGAGTCGAACCCACGACCTTCAGGTTATGAGCCTGACGAGCTACCACTGCTCTACCCCGCAATATATGTTGACAACGTGTGTTTCTTGATTGCGGGTACAAATGTACAACAATTTTCCACATTTCAATAAATAATCCTATTTTTGGTTGGATTTGTTCAGTTCTAGCCCGCGATTAAAGCCGATTACCATGCCAAAGATTGTTTCGCCTGTCGACATTTCGCTCGAAGAAAAAGAGTGCCGAAAAGACTATTTCGACAGGCACACGCCTGTGATTGAGTGCCCCGACACGGTGAAAGAGGGCGAAAAGTTTGCCATTAAGGTGCGTGTGGGTCAATCTTATCTCCACCCCGACGAAGCCGACCACCACATTGGTTATGTTCAACTCTGGAATTTCGAAACCTTGGTAGCCTCGGTGCAAATCGGGCACGGTTTTACGGGGGCTAAACCCGGGCAAGTTGAGATCGATTTTTATCTCGTAGCCCGGTTAAGCATGAAACTTTCGGTTCTCAGCTACTGTACCAAACACGGATTGTGGTCGTCGCATCCCAAAACCGTTAAAGTACTGCACGAAAACGAACAGTAACACCAATCTTCGGTTCGTTTGTGTACTTTTGCGAGATAAATCATGCTCAATGCCTGCTCTCAGGAAGAAATTTTTCAAGACATTAAGCCACAAATATCGTCTGGTCTTTTTTAACGACCAGACCTACGAAGAGATTTGGCACCTCCGGTTGTCGCTCCTCAACGTGATGTCGTTGATTGGCACGCTGAGTTTGCTGGCAACTGCTATTATTCTGGTGGTGGTGCTCTTTACCCCCCTGCGCGAATTTCTGCCCGGCTATCCCAACGAAGAGGCGCGGAGAAGCATCTACGCACAGATGTACACGCTCGATTCGCTGGAGTCGGAAGTAAGAAACCGGAACGATTACCTCACGGCGCTGTTGCGCGTGATTTCGGAAGAGGATACCGGATCTATCGCACACCCACAGACGCGCGACAGCTTGGTATATAAGAAAATCTCGTTCAGCAGAAGTGTTGAGGACTCTCTTTTCCGCAAACAGGTCGAAGAGGAGGAGCGCTTCAACGTGGCTCTTTCGCAGTCGCAGGGACAAAGTCTGAGTCGGCTCTATTTTTTCTCGCCCATTAAAGGATTATTGATTAATCGGTTCGATAAAAGCTTGGGCCATTTGGGAGTCGATCTGGTGGCGGCGCCCAACGAAATGGTAAAATCGGTACTCGACGGCACAGTGGTAATGGCATCGTGGACGCTCGACACGGGTCATGTTATTATGGTTCAGCACAACAACAATATTATTTCGGTTTACAAACATAATGCCCGGTTGTTGGGTAAAATCGGGAACAGAGTCCGTGCAGGCGAAGTCATTGCAATTGTGGGCAACTCGGGAGAGGAGACAACAGGCCCTCACCTCCACTTTGAACTCTGGGAGAGTGGCGTGGCGGTAGATCCCGAAGATTACATTCAGTTCTGAGATGGAGAGAAGGAAACGCATTGCCATTCTGGGCTCAACCGGTTCGATAGGGACGCAGGCTCTCGATATCATATCGAAACGGCCCGATTTGTTTAAGGCAGAGGTCTTGACGGCCAACCACAATATCGGGCTTCTGATAGAACAGGCCAAGCTATTCAAGCCTTCGGCCGTAGTAATAGCCAACAAAAAATTGGCCCCCGAGCTAAAGGAGGCCCTAATGGGCCAATCAATCCAAGTATTGGCGGGCGAAGAGGCTCTTCTCGAAATCGTTGAGATGCCACACATCGATATGGTTCTCACCTCGATGGTGGGATATGCCGGACTTCGCCCCACGCTGCAGGCCATTCGGGCCGGTAAAGAGATCGCTCTGGCTAATAAGGAGACGCTGGTGGTGGCAGGCGAACTCATCATGGAGGCCGCACAACGTCATGGCGTCAGGATCATCCCCGTTGATTCGGAGCATTCGGCCATTTTCCAATGCCTTCACGGCGAAGATCCTGCAGCAGTAAAATCGTTGATTCTTACCGCCTCCGGAGGCCCTTTCCGATTAAAATCCAAGGAGGAGTTGCAGCATGTAACCAGCCTCGAAGCCCTCAGAAATCCCAACTGGAACATGGGGGCAAAGGTGACCGTCGATTCGGCCTCTCTGATGAATAAGGGGCTGGAGATGATAGAGGCACGATGGCTGTTCGGCGTCGAACCCAACAAGATTCAGGTGGTGATTCACCCCCAATCCATAATCCATTCGATGGTGGAATTTCGCGATGGATCTATTAAGGCGCAAATGGGACTCCCCGATATGCGGCTCCCTATTCTGCATGCATTCAGCTACCCCGAACGGCCATCGGCAGGACTCCCGGCTCTCGACTTTGCCTCCTGCGCAGCACTCACCTTCGAGCAACCCGACAGAGAGCGTTTTCCAAATCTTGCACTGGCCGAAGAGGCTCTGCATAGAGGAGGAAATATCGCCTGCGGCTTAAATTCGGCCAACGAAACAGCAGTTAGGGCCTTTCTGGAGGGAAAAATCGGCTTCCTGCAGATGCCCGAACTGATTCGCAAGGTAATGAATCAACTTTCCTTTATATCTTCGCCCTCTCTTAACGATTACGAAATGACGCATCGTGAGGCAGGCCGGATGGCGGAATCGCTCATCCCACACTTTTCACGTTAACCTATCCGTATAAATAGCCTTTTCATGGAAATCCTGGTAAAAGTTGTTCAGTTTATTCTCAGTCTCTCTATTCTCATTGTAGCACATGAGTTTGGCCATTTTTTCTTTGCCAAACTCTTCAAAACCCGGGTCGAGAAATTCTACCTCTTTTTTGACCCTTGGTTCTCCCTCTTTAAATTCAAAAAGGGAGATACCGAGTATGGAGTGGGCTGGGTTCCCCTGGGCGGATACGTCAAGATTTCGGGAATGATAGACGAGTCTATGGATAAGGAGCAGATGAGTCAGCCCCCTCAACCTTGGGAATTCAGGTCGAAAACGGTGTGGCAACGCTTCTGGATTATGTTTGCCGGCGTCTTTATCAATTTCCTGCTGGCCCTCTTCCTCTATGTAGTAATCATGTTTAACTGGGGCGAAGAGTATCTTCCGGCCAACGAACTTAAATATGGAATTGCCGCCGATTCTCTGGCTCTCTATGCAGGACTGCAAGATGGCGACCAGATTCTCTCTATCGATAATGTGACCGTCGAACGCTTTAGCGCCATCGCCACCACCTTGCTGCTCGAGGATGCTAAAACGGTTCAGATACTCCGGAACGGTAACCGTCAGGAGATTCAACTTCCCGATGATTTTGTTGCCCGGCTGATTAAATCAAAAGGTTTTATTTCGCCCCGGATACCTTTTCAAATTGCCGAGGTAGTAAAGAATTCGCCGGCCGAAAAGGCCGGACTGCTACCTGGCGACCGTATTATCGCCGTAAACGGAACGCCCACAGGGTTTTCGCACGAAGTGCAGAGGGAGTTTGCTAAGCAAAAGGGAACCCCGCTGAATCTGAGCGTAGTGAGAAGTGCCGACACCCTTTCGGTAACGGCCACCCTCACGCCTGAGGGGCAGCTGGGAGTAATTCGCGACGTGGAGTCGTTCGTTACCTACAAAACCGTTGACTATGGCCTGCTGGAGTCTATTCCCGCCGGTATTGAACGGGGCATGACCACCGCATCGAACTACCTCAAACAATTCAAACTCTTTTTTCAACCCGAAACCAAAGCGTACGAATCGCTGGGAGGATTCATCACCATTGGAAGCATCTTTCCGGCACAATGGAACTGGGAGGCATTTTGGAGTATGACCGCCTTTCTCTCTATTATCCTTGCCATTATGAATATTCTCCCGATTCCGGCTCTCGACGGCGGCCATCTGATGTTCCTCTTTTTTGAAATTGTTACCGGCCGAAAACCGAGCGACAAGGTGATGGAATATGCACAGATGGGGGGCATGATTATTCTCTTTGCTTTGCTTATCTTCGCGAATGGAAACGACATCTTGAAGCTGTTTCGATAAGTCTGATTTTTATTTACGTTTGTACTCTCACTTCCAAAATTTAATACAATGAATTTTTCGGCTGTTTTACTTGGTATTGTCGGCCCCTGGCAGGCTGTTATCATCATTGTTGCACTGCTGCTTCTCTTTGGAGGCAGGAAAATCCCCGAATTAATGAAAGGGATTGGCGAAGGTATCAAAGAGTTTAAAAAGGCCTCCAAAAATCCTGAAGAGGCTGCAACCGACGAAAAGAGACTGGAATCCGACAAAAAGGAGTAGTCATTACGGCACTCTCGCAGCAGATTCTATAAAAGGAGATACAAACCAGGCTCAGGCCCGGCTCATCTTCAACGTATCGGGTTTTGTTCTAACTAATCATAAGCATACTATGCGGATACGACTATTTATTCTCGGCATTCTGGCTCTGATTTGCGGATCGGGGTGTAACAGCTCCTCGCAGGGGGTGCTGCCTACAGTTTCGGGATCTGCAAACGAAGTGCTGGTTGTGTGCGACGAACCCCTGTGGGCAGGCATTGCAGGCGACTCTATCAAATCGGTACTGGGCACTATTATAGAGGGGCTCCCCCAGGCGGAACCCTCCTTCGATCCGGTACACCGAACGTTCGAGGGATTCAGGGGGTCTTACAACCTCCACCGGAACATCCTGATTGTGAAGATCGATTCTGCGGCAAGCAACGATATCAGGGTTAGAAGGGATGTCTGGGCCGAACCGCAAATTGTTCTGCAAGCCTCTGCAAAAAGTCGTGAGGAGTTATTGCAGATTCTCGGAACTCAGGCCCAGAGCCTCTTAGAACTGCTGGTGGAGAGCGAGAAATCGCGGTATGCAACTATCTACAAAAAATTAAAGGATCAACAGATTGCCGAGGAGTTGGCGTCGCAATTCAACATCTCACTCGACATTCCGGGCGGATGGGTGCTCGATGCCCGGGGCAAGGGTTATGCATGGCTCACCTCCGAAAGCCGGAGAGTCACACAGCACCTTCTCATTTGGGAATATCCCTATACCGATGAGCTACAACTTTCGGCTGGCATGCTCATTGCAAAACGGAATGAGGTGGGAAAACAATATGTGCCCGGACCCAACAAGGACTCCTTCATGACCACCGAGCTCACTTACTACCTTCCGGTCTTCAGAGAAGAGACCATCAACAATCGGTATTTCGCTACCATCAGGGGGCTCTGGAAGATGGAAAACTATATCATGGGCGGCCCGTTTGTGCAAATCTCGACCGTCGATACCCAAAGAAACCGGATTGTAACTGTGGAAGGGTTCGTTTTTGCTCCCTCCGAAGAAAAGAGGAAATATGTGCGCCAGATAGAGGCCATCCTCTATTCGCTTTCGTTCCCCGAAGAATCGAAGACCCCGGAGGTCACAACCCCGACGAAAGATGCGGAGGTGGTGGAGAACCGCTGATTCTTCACTCCATACTGAGATCCTGTTTCACGCCTCGATCTGAAGATTCAGACACCTGTTTACAAGCGCCAGTCAACAGGCTCCTCACCGTGTGCTGCCAGATATTGGTTAGCAGCCGAGAAGTGTCTGCACCCCAGAAAACCCTGATAGGCCGACAGAGGAGAGGGATGTGGCGCCTTGAGCACACAGTGTATATTGGTATCGATCAACCCCTCTTTGGCCTGTGCAAATCGCCCCCAAAGCATAAAAACCACATGCGACCGCTGTTCGGAAATGGTGGAGATGACCCTGTCGGTAAACGGCTCCCACCCCATATTCTGGTGTGATCCGGCATTTCCCGCTCTAACCGTGAGGGTGGCGTTTAACAGGAAGACCCCCCGTTCGGCCCAGGCGGTAAGGTTGCCGTGCAAGGGCACCGGACACCCGACATCGGATTGAAGCTCCTTAAAAAGATTCTTCAACGAGGGCGGCGGTGCCACGCCGGGGGGAACCGAAAAACAGAGCCCGTGTGCCTGACCCGGCCCATGATAAGGATCTTGCCCTAAGATGACCACCTTTACCTTTGGAAGAGGCGTGAGATTAAACGCATTGAAAATAGAGATCCCCGGAGGATAGACAGTATACCGACTCCTCTCCTCAATCAAAAAGGCCTTTAGACGGGCAAAAGAGGGCGCCGAAAATTGGGGCAACAAGGCCTCTTTCCAACTGGCCTCAATCCGGGGGTTCACAGTATCCATAGTTCACAGGGTCGACTCGTTGGTGCGAATGTAACAGTTTTAAAAAAAACTTTGTTACGTTTGTACCCGAATTTGCAGCTGCATATGCCCTCCTCTTCTTCCTGTATGGTATTGCTTTCGGGCGGACAAGACTCCTCCACCTGCCTCTTTTGGGCAAAACGGGAGTTCAGCGAGCTTCACGCCATTACCTTTCGTTACGGCCAGCGGCATGCACAGGAAACCGGAATCGCCACCCGAATAGCCCAAATTGCCCAAGTCCCGCTGCTTATTAAAGAGTTTGCCTCGTTGTTCGACGATTCGAAGAACGCGCTAATCCAACCTGGAATGGCCATTCAGGAGTCCGTTGCAGGCGCCCCCCCTAACACCTTTGTGCCGGGAAGAAACCTGGTGTTTCTCACCATTGCAGCTATTGCAGCCTACGAAAAGGGGATTCACGATCTGGTAATCGGCGTGTCGCAAACCGATTACAGCGGCTATCCCGATTGCCGCGAACCGTTTATTCGATCGGCTGAAGAGACGTTGAGCCGCGCCATGGACTACCCTTTTACCATCCACACCCCTCTGATGTGGCTCGATAAGGAGAAAACCTGGGCGTTGGCCGATGAGTTGGGCGTCTTTGACCTCATCAGGCAGGAGACCCTCACCTGCTACAACGGAATAGTGGCCGAAGGATGCGGAAACTGTCCCGCCTGCAGGCTCCGCAAACAGGGGCTGGAGCACTATCTGCGCAACAGGGGTTAGGCAACCCCGAGAACGGCGATACTAACCCTGACCCCGGGAATGGTAAGCAAAAGGCGGGCACATGCCTCAAGAGTAGCTCCGGTTGTCACCACGTCGTCTACCAACAGCAGATGCTTATGTTCGAAACCGGAGGCGTTGACAAGGGCAAAGCTCTTCTCTACATTTTCCCAACGTTCAAATCGGTGGCGGTGCGTTTGGGTTTGGGTGCCGGCTCTCCTTACCAACAGGCCATCGGCCACCGGCATTTGGAGAACCAAACCCATTCCGGTGGCAATGCGCTCACTCTGGTTATAACCTCTGGTCTGCAACTTCCGCTTATGCAACGGAACTGGTACTAAACAGTGACAATCCTGAAACGGTGATCCGGCCAGATCAAGGGCGAAAGCCTGTCCCAGAGCCACACCCAGAGCGGGGTGATCGGAATATTTCAGCTTATGAATAAGGGCTCGGAAAAGACTCTCCTTCTGAAAAAGACACCAACTTGTGGCCCAATCAAACTGAACGCGGCCCCAAAAGAGCGAAGCCACCGGATTATCGGGCCAGCTGTGATATTGGGTACGCGGCAGCCGACTGAGACACGACATACAGAGGAACGATTCACCCCCTGTTAACATCGATCCACAACCTGGGCACACCAGAGGATAGAACAGATGCAGAAGATCGCCGGCCAGCGATAACAGCTTCATTCCCATTAAAATCCTTTGCGGTTATAGAGGGTGTAACCCACATTGAAGAGGAAAGCCAGTCGTTGGGGTCCCTTTTCGTAATAGTTGAGCGACAGGGTGATGGGCCCGACCGGCGAAACAAACGACAGCGCGGAATAACCCAACACGGCCGAATCGGACCACCTCTCTCCCCAGTCGAGGGAGTTTCCGGCACCGGGTCGGGGGGCACGAACCGGTTGATAAAAATAGGCCGCAAGCCTGAACGACAGATAATCGTTAAACCGCAATACCGGCATCACCCCAGCGGCCATCCAACTATGGCTCCGGTAGTGCTCCAAAAGCAGAAGCGAGCTGTGAGGAGAGGGGGTGAAGGCAGGAAAAACCCCGAGTGCCGAATAGTACGACAAAAACCGGCTCTTAGGAGACCAGGCCCCCTCCAAATGGGTACCCAGCACAAAGTGATCCGACATTCTGGCGTACAGCTCCTGCTTTACACGGAGTACAGGGCGCGAAATGTTTAGCGAGGCAGGCCCCGACAGTAGTTGAACCCCCTTCTTGTAGCGCTCTTTTCCACTAATGAGCTGCACATCGACCGACTGATGCCTGCCCCGAAAAGCATAGTGCGGAAGGTTAAGGGTGTTTTTTTCGAAACCGGCCGAAAAGGTATAGTAATTCAGCGTATACTTCTCGAATCCCGAAACCGTGTCGTTAAAAAGCGACGACTCCACCCGGGTGGTAAGCTGTCCGAGAGTGGAACCAATTTTGAACGAACCATTCCGAAGGAAGGGAAAACCCACCTTCACCCCCACCAGGCCATCGTCTTCACGTCGGTTATGCAGCCCCATATCGAGGAAAACCGACTGATTCCCGGAGGTAAAGTAGTCGCGCCGGGTAAAAACGCCCCACGCCTCATAAAAAACGGGATGCCTGAAGGGATAGTCCTGCCTTACGGAGAATTGTACCGAGTTATAGATGCGGCCAATAAAAAAATCACCATTTACCCGGGTTGCAGCTTGTCCCCAACCTCTCACCTCTGCGCCCAGATAACCCTGATTGGCCAGCGAAGAGGCAATATTTCCCCCCACGCTCAACCGGGCTACATGCCCCCGGTTGGCCCTAATGCCCACATCGAAGGTTTGGTTCAAAGAATCGAAGAGTGCCACAGGATAACAGGTACTGACATTTCCGGTTCCGATGAGTTTGAAATACTTCTCCTTTAATTGATTATATGTCAAATTCTTCCGCTCGTTGTCGCTGATGGTCTTCTCTACAAAAGCGCTCTGCTTAGGCAACAGATTGCCGTCGACCACCTTCACACTCCGAAAAGTAAGCGGCGGCAGCTCAGCCCTGAAGAGAATCCTGCGGCGATTCACATTGTAGAGCAATCTGCGAGAGGGAACTCTCGACCGGATAGAATCCATCATTTTCATGGTTACGTCGTAACCCAGACGGTATATGTCGCGGGCCTTGGCGAAATCCATTATCGCCACATCCTCAAGAGGGGTACTGATGAGTATCCCCGTCTCTTCGGGCACCGAGTAGCGGGTTTCGCGCATAATCATGTTTTCGAGCGCCGCAAAAATGTCGTCCTCTCCGGCACTGGAGGTCTTACCTGAACAGTTGCTCCCGATAAGAAAATCGGGAGAGAACTCCTCTTCCATAACCCCAACGGGAAAGTTGTTATAGATTCCCCCGTCGAAAAGCAGCATGGAATCAACCACGATCGGCTTAAAATAGGCCGGATAGCTCATAGATGCCCGCACAGCTGTTCCCAAATCGCCCTTCCCAAAAACAAAAGCCTTCCCATTATTGATATCGGAGGCTATGCAGCGAAAAGGCACAAAAAGACTGTCGAAATTGGCTCCCGACCTGGCCGTGGAAGTGGCAAAGATCCGGATAAGCGCCATATCCATGGGATAGGTCGAAACCAGGTGGTTGGGCAACATGGGCTGAAGCCGTGCGCTGTCGGCCGAAAAGCGGACCGAAAGAAAACTGGGGCGGGCATCCTGCCTGTAGGCAAAAAAACCGTACTCCTCCTCTACATCGCCCTTCGACCACCGCATAAAATCGGGCGAAGTGATTAGCTCCAGCATCTCGGCCGGAGAGTACCCGATGGCGTAGAGAGCCCCCACAATGGCTCCCATGGAGGTTCCCGTAATGTAATCGATGGGAATGTTGTTCTCCTCGAGGGCCTGAATAACCCCAATGTGCGCGATTCCCTTGGCTCCTCCACCGCTCAGTACCAGACCCACCTTTTCCTGCGCGGAAAGCGGACTAAAGGAGAGAAAACCGAGCAGAAACAGAACCCCGGCAATATTAATAAACAGGCACTTACCTGCATTACCTATTACACGTGGCAGGGCTGGCATAGCGAAAATTTTGAACTGCAAGATAGCAAGAAAATCAGGGTGAACCACCAAAATTCATGCACAAGCCCCCCGTTCGGCCATCCGAAAAGGGCACAACAGGATACCCGCCAAAACGAATATATTTTATAGGTTTGCACAGAGATACCCGTAAATGCACCTTAGGGTGACGACGCAAACAGGTTTCCGTACTACAAGTTAGAGTATAGTGATGATATTTAGCAATATGCATCTCTATACTATCATAATAAACCGTTGAGTGCCACATGAAAGAGTACGCACAAACCGCCGTAGAATACCTGAAACAACTCATTGCCATCCCGTCGGTAAGCCGCGAAGAGGATAAGAGTGCCGATTTGCTCGGCGATATACTGGAAAAGAGCGGGCATAAGGTGAGTCGGAAAGGAAATAATATTTGGGTGTCGCACATCATTGATCGCTCGCTCCCCACTATCCTGCTCAATTCACACCACGATACGGTGAAACCCACCTCCTCGTGGAGCCGCGATCCCTTTTCGCCGGTGGTCGAAGAGAACCGCCTGTACGGACTGGGCAGCAACGATGCGGGTGCATCGCTCGTTTCGCTGTTGATGGTCTTTCTCCATTTCGAAAAGGTTTCGAACCCCAAATTCAACCTCATCTACGCAGCCACCGCCGAGGAGGAGGTTACCGGTAAGGGCGGGATCTCGCTCATCATGGATGAGTTGCCTCCTCTCGATTTGGCCATTGTGGGCGAACCCACCCGGATGCGGATGGCCATTGCCGAAAAGGGGCTGATGGTACTCGACGGCATCACCCGGGGCCAGAGCGGACACGCAGCCAGAGAGGAGGGGGTCAACGCACTCTATCTGGCGCTCGAAGATATTGCCTGGTTCAGGTCGTTCAGATTTCCGCACGAATCCGAACTGTTGGGCCCTGTCAAGATGTCGGTAACTGTGATCCAGTCGGGTTACCAGCACAACATTGTGCCCGACACCTGCAGCTATGTGGTAGATGTGCGAACCAACGAGTTCTATAAAAACAGTGAGGCGCTTGCAATCATCCAATCGGGCATGAAACATTCTCAGATTACGCCCCGCTCCACCCACATCAACTCTTCACGCATTGAGGTGGGTCACCCTGTGGTGCAAAAAGCGCTCTCCATGGGAATCGAAATCTTCGGATCGCCCACCACCTCCGACCAGGCCCGGATTCCCTACACCTCGCTAAAAATGGGTCCCGGCGATTCGGCCCGTTCGCACACGGCCGATGAGTATATCTGTCTGAACGAAATTGAGGAGGGGATTACAGGTTACATTGCACTACTCAACGATCTGGATATCAGAATCGCACGCTAAGGTTTGATTCGGCCGGGGTTCTGTTTCACAAATGAACTCCACGAACCGGCTGGCCCCTTCGAAACCGCCCCCCTTTTGGCAGAGGGCAATCCAGTCTGAGTCTGAGGCGTCACCTGCTGCATCGTTGCTACAGAGCGCTGAAAAGCGTGGCAAACCGCCGCGGCCAGACCGTCGGTAGCGTCGAGATTTTTGGGAATCTCCTGAAAATGCAACAGTTGTTTCAATACACCGGCCACCTGCTCCTTCGAGGCAGCGCCTCTTCCGGTAATCGACATCTTAATTTTGCGGGGTGCATACTCAAAAATGGGCATCGACCGGCTCAACGCCGCGGCTATGGCGGCTCCCTGGGCTCTGCCCAGTTTGAGCATCGACTGCACATTCTTTCCCTGAAACGGCGATTCAATGGCCAGTTCATCGGGGTGATACTCATCGATAAGGGCAAGGGTTCGGTCGAAAATCTTCTTAATGCGCACGTAATGATCTTCGAAGCGGTTCAACGCCAACTCGCCCATAACA
Organism: uncultured Bacteroidales bacterium; assembly: GCA_964349835.1. Classification (GTDB taxonomy): domain Bacteria; phylum Bacteroidota; class Bacteroidia; order Bacteroidales; family UBA4181; genus JAQVSH01. The sequence goes on from CAYGID010000006.1 coordinate 63,569, forward strand.
ACCAGATCAATTGTATTGCCTTCCTGGCGGATAATGCCATATCCCATCACCGTTGTTCCCGGATCGATACCCAGAATTATCTTTTCGGGCACCTTTTTTTTCCGGCTCCCGGCCGATCGGCGCGGCAGTGGGGCCAAACTCTCTGCATCCTCTTTCACCACGGAATCTCTCTTAAAACGGTGCAACGAATATCGCGATTATTACCGAACTTTTATGCACTCCCACCACGAAGGAGCACACGCCCCATGGCGTTCTCTACAAAATAGTACCGGAGCACAGCAAATCGGGCCAAAAAGGATAACTTTGTACCATTGAACCTTTAACACAGCCGAATATGAGCGCACAAACCGAAAACCTGACGCTGCTGGGCGGTAATACCCAATACACCTACAACTACAATCCTTCTCTGCTGGAGACTTTTCAAAACAAACACACCGGCAACGACTACTGGGTGTCGCTAATCTGTCCGGAATTCACTTCGCTCTGCCCCATTACCGGTCAGCCCGATTTTGCGACCCTTCATATTCACTATCTGCCCAACGAAAAGATGGTAGAGAGCAAGAGCCTCAAACTCTACCTCTTCAGTTTTCGCAATCACGGCGATTTCCATGAGGATTGCATCAACATCATCATGAAGGATCTGGTTGTACTGATGGACCCGAAATATATTGAGGTGGTTGGAAAATTCAACCCCCGCGGCGGCATCAGTATTTACCCCTATGCCAATTACGGGCAACCGGGAACCCGTTACGAAACGATGGCGCAGGAGCGCCTCTCGCAACGGCAATTCGATTTCTGAATCAGGGCAACAGCACTTTGGGAACCGGCTTGCGCAACAGGTATTTATACCAGAACCGATAGGCCGATTGCGTGTTGTGCACGCTCTTAGCCCCTCCCCAACCGTGTCGGCCACCGGGATAGAGCATAAACTCAAACTCCTTGCCCTCCTCTTGCAGCTGGCCGGCCAATTGCAGCGAATTCTGCAGATGCACATTGTCGTCCATGGTGCCATGCACCAGCCTAAGCATCGAGTTGTTGCCCCCCCGGTATTGGTGTACCCAGGTAAGCACCGATCCGTTTTTATACCCTTCGGGGTTTTCGGCGGGCCGGTCCATATAGCGCTCGGTATAATGGGTATCGTATAATTCCCAGCTGGTAACCCCAAACTCTGCAATGCCATACTGAAAATAGCCGGCGCCCTTCGAGAGGGCCATGGCTGTCATGGTTCCACCGTAACTGCTGCCGGTAATGCCCACGCGGGTGGAGTCGACTCTGGCGTCGGTTCGCAACCATTTCACCCACGAAATATAATCCTCTATCTCCCATTTGCAGAGATTCCGGTGCAACATATTGAGCCCCGCCTTCCCGTTGTGTCCGGCACCCCGGTGGTCGATCGACATCTGGATGACCCCTTCCGAGGCCCACCAGGCCGACATACCCAACCCCTTCCACACATCGGTTACTCCGGTTGCGTCGGGCCCCCCGTAAACCGAAATCAGTACGGGATATTTGCCTCCCGGTTCTCCCCGCAGGGGCCAGGTTACAGCGCCCGGTATTTCGAAGCCATCGGGCGTGGTAATGGTAATCAGCTGCGGAATAGGTAGTTTAAAGTTCGAAAACCGGGGGCCTTTGGCATCGCCCAGCTCAGCCACCACCTTGCCCGAGGCCACCTCTACCAGTGCTTTCCGGGGAGGCGTAGTGAGGTTGGAGTAGGTGGTGATAAAATAGTCGAATGCGGGGCTCAAGATTACGTTATGTGAATAGGGTCCGAAAGTGAGCCGCTGCTGATCCTTTCCGTTAAGCCGTACCCGATAAAAGTCGGTGCGGGTGGAGTGTTCACCTCTAGAAGTGAAGTAGACCCACCCCTTTTTGGCGTCGACATCGACAATTTTGGTAGACCAGTTCTTTCCGGTGGTAAGGGGGTGGAACGTACGCTCCTTCACATCGAACCGATATATCTGGTTCCAGCCGTCGGTGTCGTTTTGCAGTAGAAAGGATTCGCCCTGCCCGATAAAGCGCAGATCCTCCTTCCAGTCTATCCAGGTGGGTTGCTCCTCCTGATATAACAACTGCTTCCGGCCATTGGCCGGATCTACACTGTAGATACACAAACGGGTCTGATCGCGGTTCATCCACTGCACCAACAGCGCAGAGCCATCGGGCATCCAGAAGGGGAGTCCGAAATATTGATCGGCATTTTCATCAAAGTCGGCCCACACCACAGGCCCTCCGTCGGCCGAAACCATACCCACCTTCACCTTGGGATTGGGATCGCCCGCTTTAGGGTAACGGGTTTGTTCGAGAAACCCGTGCTGCCCCTCCGACGAATAGATAGGAAACATGGGCACCTCTGTATCGTCGGCACGGAAAAAGGCCAGACTGCGGCTGTCGGGGGCCCACCAGAAGGAGCGATAGCGCGAAGGGCGACCCAGAATCTCCTCATAGTAGACCCACGATGCCCAGCCGTTCAAAATCAGGTTGCTTCCGTCGTAGGTGAGCCGCGACTCCTTTGCGGTGGCAATCTCAATGGAATAGAGATCGTTATTGCGGGTAAAGGCCACCCGTTTGGCATCGGGCGAAAGTTGCGGATTCTGCACCTGGCCGGGCGTTTG
>CAYGID010000007.1:0-4142 GCA_964349835.1 uncultured Bacteroidales bacterium
AACGAGGAGCTCGATTTCCTGCAACATTTCTTTGCGCCCGAAGCCGAAGCAAAAGGAATCGCACTCATTGCTAAAAAAGGTATGAGCGACGGAACCGATTTCTATCTGCTCGATAAAGACAAGTTGCACATGATTCTGATGAATCTGATAAAAAACGCTATCAAATATTCGGGCAGCCAGACCATCGAATTTGGCTATAAGGAGCAGGAACACGATCTGGAATTTTTTGTGAAGGATACGGGAATCGGGATTCCTGCCGATAAGCAATCCGCCATCTTCGACCGATTTGTACAGATCGACAACTCCTTGTCGAATCCCTTCGGGGGAGCCGGGCTGGGGCTATCCATATCCAAAGGGTATGTGGAACTATTGGGTGGCAACATTTGGTTGGAGAGCGAGGAACAAAAGGGCTCGCAGTTCTACTTTACTCTTCCGCGCGAAATTCCCCACGCTTACCAACGCGAATAGAAATAGACCGCTACGATATGCCAACCGGCTCAAATAGAGGCATGATCCTGTTTTCGGTCATGCTCATTTCCTTCTTCAACCCCTTTATGGGAGCTGCCGTCAACATCGCACTCCCCTCGATGAGTACCGAGTTCGGTCTGTCGGCGGTAGCCATGAGTTGGGTGGCCATGGCCTTCCTCCTCTCTTCGGCCGTCTTGCAACTGCCGGCAGGCAAACTGGCCGATATGGCCGGACGGAACCGGATATTTACCCTGGGAGTCCTCATTATGTCGGCAGGATCACTGCTTTGTACCCTCTCCGTTTCGGGGCTCTGGCTGATTCTCTTCAGGCTTCTGCAAGGGGTGGGAAGTGCCCTGATATTCGGGACCGGAATGGCCATCCTCACTTCGGCTTTTCCTCCTCATGAGAGAGGCCGGATTCTGGGATACAATGTAGCAGTGGTCTATCTGGGTCTTTCGGCAGCACCCGTTCTGGGCGGATTGCTTACGCAATACCTCGGCTGGCGGAGTCTGTTTTATATGAATTCGGCAGCCGGAATCTTTGTTATGGCATGCATGGTTCCTTCTCTTCGCTCAGCCGGGAATGAGCGCATTAAAGAGCCCTTCGATCTTACGGGAACGCTCCTCTATGTGGCTTCTCTTTCGGCCTTGATGTACGGGCTCTCGGCCATCCCCTCTGCCACCGGATTTCTTTTGTCGGGAGGCGGTGCGGCCGGCCTGATTCTCTTCGGAGTGGTTGAACAGAAAAAGCGGTTCCCGGTATTTCATATGCAACTCTTTTTGCAGAACCGGGTATTTGCCTTCTCGAACCTGTCGGCGCTAATTAACTATGCCGCAACCTTCGGCGTCACCTTCCTGTTGAGCCTCTATCTCCAAAATATCCGGCTGCTGTCGCCGGGTAAAGCCGGGATGTTACTGGTAGCTCAACCCATTGTAATGACGCTGGCCGCCCTCCTGTCGGGACGCCTTTCCGACCGATACGACTCGCGGATTCTAGCCTCCTCGGGAATGGCACTTTCGACTGTGGGTCTCTTCTTCTTTGTATTCCTGTCGGCCCAATCATCGCACCTCTTCATTCTGTTGGGGCTCAGCGTACTGGGGCTGGGATTTGGCCTCTTTTCGGCACCAAACACCCACTCGGTGATGGACTCTGTAGAGAGCCGATTTTTGGGTACCGCATCGGCCACCATCGGAACGATGCGCCTTACAGGACAAATGGTGAGTATGGCCCTGGCCACACTCACCATCCATCTGTTTATGGGCGATGCACCCTTGCATGTCAAAAATCAGGAATCTTTCATGCAGAGCATCAGAATAGCCTTTCTGCTCTTCTCCCTACTTTGCCTAACCGGCATTTTTGCTTCGTTGGCTAGAGGCAAACGTACGGTTACTCCGACACCTCAAAGGTAACAGAAGCCGCTTTCAAACCATCAACCGAAGCCGTAACAGTAACTTTCCCCTTCGAAGCAGTCGCACGCAATATGGCCAGGCAGGTGCCTTTATAGGCCAAACGCGAAGGCTGCCGAAACGATTCGTGACTGAGTCGATTCCCATTATCAACAGCAATAAGTTTGGCCGCACCCTCAACCGAGAAGTTCACCATAGAGTCGGCATTAGGGCAGACAACCCCATTCGCATCGGCAATAAAGGCTCTTACGTATACCACATCGTCCCAGGTGTTGGAGAGCGTCTCACGGTCGGCCTTAAGAACCACCTGTGCAGGCGTTTCGGCCGTTTTCATTTCCGATACCGCGACAACCTGCCCCCCGTTCTTTCCAACAGCCTTGAGGGTTCCCTTTTCGAAGGTAACCACCCAATCGCGCGAAGATGCATCGGCATTGATGGGCTTAGATCCCAGTGATTTGTCATTAAGGAAGAGTTCCACCTCTTCGCAATTGCTAAAGACACGAAGATGCGCCACATCGTAAGTTCCTAAATCTACGGGGGTCCAGTCGGCCACCATGGCACCGTCGCCGGCATTAAACTCAGCACGCATCACGCTCACCACCGGCTTCTTAGACCACCAGCTCTCGCGCTCGTATCCTTGGAGCTTCCTGTTCAAAGCCCTGTCGAGCAGCCCGAAATCGGCCGAAATCATGGGCCAAAAAGCCTCACCAAGATAGTCGATTCCGGTCCAGAGAAACTGACCCGCATAAAAAGGAGTATCTCGCAAAAAGAGCCAACCCTGACGGGTGTGCCCATTTTCGGTGCCAACCACTTTCCAGGTTGGATTCTGCTCATGCGCTGCCACCAACTCGTTTTCACGGTAGTTCTGACCCACCACATCCATTTTTGCGGCGTAACCGTCTATATAGACCTTTGATACCGCAGGACGGAAGAGTCCCTGCGTAACAGGACGAGTGTGATCGTACTGGTGAATCAGATCCTGCTGTTCAAGATAAAGCGCCCGCCCCTCTTCGGTATTCATATCGGGAATCTCATTGCCCACGCTATAGATTACAATCGAGGGGTGATTGCGGTCGCGCATCACCATCGACCGGGTGTCTTCTTTCCACCAATCATTAAAATAGAGATGATAATCGCCTTTGTTCTTTCCCCGGGTCCAGCAATCGAAGGTTTCATCCATAATCAGGAGGCCCATTCTGTCGGCCAGGTCGTAAAATTCGGGAGCAAAAGGGTTATGTGCCGTTCTGATGGCATTCACCCCTAACTCCTTAAGAAGGGCAAAGCGCCTTTCCCATGCACTCAGGGGTATGGCAGTACCCAGCGCTCCGGCGTCTTCGTGCAAACAAACCCCTAAAAGCTTCATATTCACATCATTCAAATGAAATCCGGTCGCTGCGTCAAAGCGGAAAGTACGGATTCCAAAGGGGGTTGTGGTGTTATCCATAAGCCTCCCTTTTTCGAGTATGCGACTCTCTGCACTGTACATATGAGTATTTTCGAGACTCCAGAGGGCAGGACTCTTTACCTCAATCTCCTGCACCACCTTCTCCGATTTTCCTGCCGCAACCAGCTGTTTTGTTGAGCCAGCGCCGGCAGCCTTCCCATCGGGAGCTGCCAACCGGGTCTCCACGGTAACCTCTTTATCGACCGAAGAGGCGTTCACCACAACTGTCTCTACCTTCACCGTGGCCTTCGCTGCCGACACCTGTGGCGTAGTTACAAAAACGCCCCAATGATCAACATAAACGGGCTGGGCAACCACCATGCGCACATGCCTGAAGATTCCGGCTCCGGCATACCAGCGCGAAGCCGGCTGCAAGGAGTTGTCGACCCTCACCGCAAGCAGGTTGCTCTCTTTTTCGCCCCACTTAATGTGGTCGGTTAGCTCGTACCGGAAGCTGATACTCCCAAACGGACGGGTACCCATCTTTTCACCGTTAATATAGACGGTACTGTTTGCCATGACCCCGTCGAACTCAATAAAGACACGACGTGCGGCATCTCCCTGAGGAAGCGAAAATGCTTTGCGGTACCAACCGATACCCGCAGGAAGATAGCCCCCTCCCGAACTCGTAGGATTGGCCCTGTTAAACTCTCCTTCAATGCTCCAGTCGTGCGGGACATCGAGTAATCGCCAGGTTTTGTCGTTAAATTGGGGATTCTCTGCTCCCGCAGTATCTGCCTGCAGAAAGCGCCACTCTTTATCGAAAGAGAGGGTAATCCGACCCTCGGCTCTCCCTTGCTGAGCCAAACCTCCAAGGGGGAAAA
>CAYGID010000007.1:4242-49793 GCA_964349835.1 uncultured Bacteroidales bacterium
TGATTTGAAGATTTGAAGATTAGAGCATTAGAGCATTATTGTGCCAGTTTCCAAACCTCTGTGCCAGCCAAAAGAAAACAACCCAGCCCATAATCCTCAAAATCGGGGAGCGAGGTGAGAGTTACCGGCTGGCCATCTTTAGGCTCCTTTCCCGTACCCTGAACATACCCCAGAAAACCGCTTGGGGTAACCGACTCCTTTGCCAGCGCATTCCACCCCTTCTCTACCGCAGGCAGATACCTCCGGGCAGGCAGAATTCCCTGATTGATACCCCATGCCATCCCGTACACAAAGAGGGCGGTACCGGTAGCCTCCTTTCCGCCAAAGTTACCGGGATCGTGAAGGCTGGCGTTCCAAAAGCCGTCTTCACGCTGAATGGGAAGAAGCGCCTTGACCATCTTCTTGAACATATCCAGATACTCCTTGCGGTGGGGGGCATTTGCGGGCATGATTTCGAGCACTCTTACCAGAGCTGCCAGCACCCAACCATTTCCGCGCGACCAGTAACAATCCTCGCCGTTGGGTTCGGCATAGGGGGGTACAAAATCCTTGTCGCGCCACCAGAGATTGTCTTTGGGATTGAAAAGCCCCTTTCCCCCTTCCACAGTTTTGGAGTGGTTGTACATTTGATACATCCTTTCATAATAACGGTTTTCGCCGGTAATCACCCCCAAGTGGGCAAAGACGGGCATCGCCATCTGCAAGGCATCGATCCAGTTCCAGTCGTCGATCTTATCTGACGAGAGCATCAGATCGACCGATGCTTTGATGTCGCGAATCCGTTCGGGCTGCGGATCCATTTTGTAGAGCTCCAGATAGGTCTGCCCACAACACTGATTGTCGGCATTCCGTGTACGAACCCCGTCGCGAAGACCCCACTTATGGGCATTTCCCCAAGCAATGGCATAATCGAGCAGACGCGTATCGGGATGGATTTTGTGCATAGCCATCAATCCCTCGTAATAGACCCCCCGAGTCCAGATATTACTGGGACGTTCACGGTTGGTGATAATGCTTTTCCCGGTATCGGGCCACTTCAGCATAAAATAGTTGTTGGCCAACTCCATCTTAGCCATTACCGCCTCCTTCGAAGGCAAATCACGGATAGAAATTCGCCCGGAGGCAAACAAGGCCGAACCCGAAAAGAGCAGCGAAAGAAAAAGCACACAGAACAGATAGCTGTTTTTTGTCATATTTGTACAGATTTATGGCAATCGATTGCACAAATTTATAAAAAGGAAGATTCATTCCGCAACACTCAAGCAAAAAAGCGGAGAATTTCGCAGCAAAAACAGTGATTTCTTTAGGTTTTTCTACTCAGGGCGGATCTGTACCTGCATAGAGACCGACTGCGACATCCCCGGGAGATTGATGACAGTCGATTTATCGACCTCAGTAGGCCAGGCATCATCCTGCGCCTGACAAATCCGGATGGTTTCGGAAAAGGAGAATCCCGACGACTCCAACATAGAGAGAAGCATCGTGTTGAGCTCCCCGGCCATAGATTTTGCATTTACACCACCCTGGTCAGCAACACCCATACCCGATGCAGCAGCCCCTTCTACCATTCCGGAAAGCCCCTCCATAAGCGTAGAGGTCTGTTGACCCAAACCCGCAAGCATCTTAGCAAAAAGAGCCTTATCGAACTGCACCGTAGCCATCACCTCCGAAGGTTGATTCCTCTTACCCTGCCGGGTCAAATACATTTTGCGATTCAACTCAGGAAATCCGGGAAGATTGAGGGGATTCGACTGAACATTACTTACAGTAACCGTATCGCCCGCAGAAAACGATTTATACAACACCAACCGAAGCGTACCTAAAAGCTCGTCGGCCTCCTTAGTCATACTTTCGGAACCGCTCTTTTGCTTAGAGAGCTCCTGTAAAAAGGCCAAAGCCTCCGCCCGATGATCATCGGCCAGCAACTCTCTGGCCAAAGCAATAGAGCGCTCTATCAAAGAATCGGCCCGCTCCGGATGCAAAAGTTTTAGCTCACCCGATCTCTTACAAAGGCGAACATCGAAAGCGATTTTCCGAAGTCCGTCCCAATCGGACGACAAATCTCCCTGCAAAACAGCCACCCCGGTTGCCACCTGATTCTCACGCAAAATTTGCACAGTCAACGAATCGCCACTTGCATCCACCACCTTGAGAGCTAACTTCTCCCTGAGCGTTGAGTCCATCTCGACCCCATTCTTTCCGGTAACCACCGCATGAATAGAGAGCAGAAAACGACGCTCTTCGCCACTAACCCACTCTTTCTCGAAACTAACGGCTCCGCTCTGAGCCGACAAACAAGAAGAAAAAAACAACGCGACAACAATACTGAAGACCCTCATAAATAATGGTTAATGGTGAATGGTTAATTAATGCTCTGGTGCTGCGCTTCGCGCGAATGGAGAGCTTTCTACACGATTTCTTTTTAGCGAACGATTGGTGCAACAAAAGTAGGGATCCGATGCAGAGAAGGGGGTACCGAAAGGGTAGGATAAAAGGAGGAGAAAGGTAGGATTTGCGCGCAGCGCACTACTCCACTTCTTCTATGCAAGTAATAATTACCGTCTCGGAAGGTCCCGGCCATGCCAGACAGGTTATCTGGTCGTTGAACGAATCGCCCGAGACAATCCGGGCGCCCATGCGGTAACGTTTCCCGGCAACAGGGCGGAATGAAGAGAGCCCCTCTGCCACCGCAACGGGGCGCAGATAGGAATGAAAACCGTCAGAATCCGGTGACCCCTCAGAGCTGTCGAGCGCAAACCAGAGGTTGTCGAAAAGCCCGGTGCCGCATAGAACCATTTCGGCTGTTACCAGGGTATTGCAGAGATCGCCCTCCGTGAAAACCACCTCGTTGGGCGGACTCACCCATACGAGCGAATCGGACGGGGTATATCCACTCGAAACACCCACAGAAACCCCGTTGGGAAGGGCGATTCCGTTGAGTTCGGAAAGGGCAAAAGCCAAAGTTTCGGTAATCATCGCCTCACACATGTCACCATGCGCATCGTGCAGCAAAAGCAAATCCACACTCGGAGGATTAGAGCTGGTAATCAACTCATTCCAAATGATTTTAAAGCTGTGGCGCGCACACCCTCCCGAATAAGAGAGTGTAATCTTCAACGAATCGCCATCGATATAAAGGGTATCTAAGACAAATGGATCGCTGTTTTGGGCTGAGCGATTCTGCAACGCACGATTGTACGCATCGAGGCTGTTGGTAATCTCAACCTTCGACTTTTCGGAAGGTAACGCGGCCTGGGGCTCCTCTTTCCGGCAAGAAACCCACAAGAGAGCAAGTATCAACAGGGGGTATATCCTAATTGCTTTCATGATAATAGAAGTTTATAGTAAAACAATACAAGTTTTGCCGAGGTAGATGCAAAGGTTCAATTACACAATTTAACAGATGCATCCGCATCCATTTCTGCTGCACGAGAATTTGTTACGGGGCGGAAATTTCTCTAAATTTATGTTACTATTGCTGCCCCAATATACTACAATTGCAACCCGATTATCTTACAATTGCTGCCCCAAACTACACTAACCCAAAAACCTATGAGAACTATCACTTTGGTTGCGCTTTTTCTTCTCATTACGGCTTGTTGCCGGAACGGTGAACCCCGCAGGCAATTCAACTTCAAACCCGATTATCAAGCCGTGGGTGTGGATGTCTCCCGCCTGGCTCGTATCGATTCGCTGCTTCAGGGCGAAGTTGCTCGGGGAACGCTCCCCCACGCACTCACCTTTGTGGCGCGGAGAGGGGAGGTAATTCACCACAAGGCGTTTGGATGGAAGGATGTAGATAAACAGATTGCGTTGCAAACCAACGACATCTTCCGGATGTATTCGCAAACCAAAGCCATTGTAACCACTGCTCTGATGAAGCTCTATGAAGAGGGCAAATTTCAGCTCGACGACCCCGTGGTGCGATACATTCCCGAGATGACCGACAGAGTGTTGGTGAGGGTTCCCGAGAGAACCGACTCCACCCGGAAGGCCGTTTCTCCGGTAACCATCCGGCACCTTCTGAGCCACTCCTCCGGCATCAATCCTTCGCGACAACAATCGACGGTAGCAACCAATGCCGAATATGTGAAACAACTGGTTCAGAACCCGCTCATGTATGACCCCGGAACCGACTGGAACTACCACCCCTCGCTCGATGTGGTTGCCTATCTGGTGGAATACTTCTCAGGGCAGCCCCTGCAGCAATATCTGCAGGAAAAGATTTTTGAACCTCTCGGAATCGAGGATATGGCCTACTATTACGACGAGTCGTTCCGCAACCGATTTGTAACGATGTACCGCGGCGATCAATCGAAACTGCAACCTGTTGAGATGTGGAGCGGCAGAGATCCCTTTGGCCAGGAGCGGCAATACGCGCAGGGAGGAACCGGCCTGAACGGAACCATAGAGGGGTATGCCCGGTTTTGCCAGATGATTCTAAATGGTGGCACCTTTAACGGAAATCGCATCCTTGGGAGGCGAACCATCGAAATCATGTCGGAAAACCAGCTGGCTCTACCCAATAGCGGCGGCCGGGGATTCCGGTTTGGCCTGGGCTTCCAGATCTATCCCGACACCCCCGAACGAGCTGATATCTCGAACTTCACTCCCATGGTAAATGCCGGATCACTTGCCTGGGGAGGAATGGCCAACACCGACTATCTGATTGACCCTAAAGAGGATTTGGTGATACTCCTATATACGAATCGCATTCCCGACACCAAAATTTGGGAGAAGTTTCTGAATACGGTATATCAAGCACTCGAATAAACGAGCCCTCTTTAAGAAACCCGTTTCGGTTTCCGGAACCGTTTAACAGATCTAACTACTCCAAACTGTCGCTGCAGTATGATTCTCGACCTACGTACACTTGCTCTGATAACCGGGGTAGAAATACTACTCTAACCCCTGTACCTTCATATCCTGTGGGAACTCTATACGAAAAGAGAGGGTGAGGGTTTTCTTTGCACCCGGAGCCAGTGCTACAGTCCAAACCACCTTTCCCTTCTCGTCGATCTCCGCATCCGAAGATTTGGGAAGAAGCCGCACAACCTTTATTTTATCGTTTTGCGATACAGGGAATTGATCTTCGACCTGTAGTTTTACCTCTTTCGATTTTCCGTTGGTGAGGGTAATATGATAGGTGTATTCCACACTCTTCTCCTTCGAGAGGAGCCCGGCATAACCGGTATCCTTCTTCTCCAGTTTCCGTTCTACCCCGAGGGTCTCGTCCGAACCCAGAGCCAGTTCCAGGTCGCCACCCGCCACAACGGTTTCGTTAATCCAGGCACTCCCCGACAATTTCCCGTCGAGATAGAGGTTAACCGAACCCGGAATCAGCGGAAAAGCAAAGGGATTCTTCAGTTTGGCCTTGAGGAAGGCACTCTGCACCCTCTTGGGAAGGGCATAATAGGCCAACTCGGCCTTCTCGTCCGAAAGAGCCAACGACACATTGTGCGTCTCTCCATCGGAAGGTATCGTTGCCTTTCGGGGTAAGACAAAACGGAAAGAGGTGGTCTCTTCTGTTGCCGGAGCCCCGGCAAAGAACGCCTCTTCGGGGGCGCCGCCGTTGGCATCGGCCACCGACATAAGGCTCTTCTCGGCCGTTAACATCCTCAAGGCTGGTGGCCTGGCCACATACTGATCGATATACCATGGTTGGAGTTCGGGAATTGTTGCAAAGACAAAGGGCTGAGCTGTAGAGATCTCTATCTCGGCATCGAGCCAGTCTTCGCCGGTTGATTGCCTGACAGAGGCAAAAAAGTTAAACTGAACCTTCGAACCGGCATAGTCGGCACGGGCTTCATAAAGAGGGGTCCAACCCGCCTGGTAGGTAACGTACGAAAAATGGAGTGCCACTCCCACAGCCTCAACGGGCGAGACCAAAGTGACCTCAAGGGTTTTGCTCTGTTCGTTCTGTTTGAGCAGTTCGCTCAATTCGGCATCGACCCGCTGCTTCTCCTCCCGCAATTTGATCTGTTGCTCCTCAAGCAGGGCTATCCGCCCAAAGTTGTTGGCAAGAGAGCGCTCCAGATATTTCAGATGCACCTCCATTTGGGCCTCAGTAACCCGCATGTCTGTTGGAAAGGGGATTACCTTCTTCAAAAAGTCGCTCGAACTCCTGATTATCTCTACTTGATTTTGCAGGTCGGTCATCTGTCGGTGAAGCGTCTCCGACCGCTTTCGAAGCAGGGTAAGCCCGGCAGGTTCGGCATCGGAAAGACGCGTATTGCTGATTTTTACCCCGGAAATGAAAATATCTTTGCGACCCACCACTTCGGCCTGTACAGAGCCATCTGTCAGGGAGGCAGGAAGAGCCGAAAAACGGATAAGATTCTCGCCCTTTTTCACCGAAATCAGGGCCTCTTTTTTCACCATGGCTCTGTCGGTAAAGAGAACCACTTTGGTCAGTTTTGAAACAGGCTCGGAGGGGAGCGCCTGGCTCCGACCCTCGGAAGGGGCCAAAAGAAGAGCCATGAAAAAGAGAACCGAAATTTGCAGAGCGATGTACTTATTCATAATGCATGCTATTAACGAAAAGAAGAGTGATCGGGGCTTAAAGTACAATTGTTGTACCAAGAATGCGCGCGGAGATTACCGCTGACGATTCCGCACGTAAATATGGCGGATACGGGAGTTCTCAACCTCCCTCTCATCTATCTCGAAACGGTCGGGAAGCGATTTGAATAAGGGCGTCAGTTTTGAAAACCCGTAGTTTCGGGGATCAAAATCGGGCTTCTTTTTCAGAAGCAGAATCCCCACCTCGGCAAGGAAGGCCCATTGGTCGTCCTCGGTGAGGTCGTCGATTGTAGTTTCGAGCAGGCGAATCAAGGCCGGATCCACACTCTCGGTAGGGACCGGGGCCGGGACCGGCGACGCAGGGTAAGCAACGGCTCTTCGCTGCGGCGACTCTTTGGCTCCTATAATTTCGATGTAGATAAATTTGTCGCAGGCCACGATAAAGGGCTTCGGGGTCTTTTTTTCGCCGATGCCTACTACCAACATCCCCGACTCACGGAGCCGGGTTGCCAGACGAGTAAAGTCGCTGTCGCTCGAAACCAGACAGAAACCATCCACATGATTGTTATGCAGAATATCCATCGCATCGATAATCATAGCCGAATCGGTGGCATTTTTTCCTGTGGTATAGCTGTACTGCTGCACCGGAGTAATGGCAGTTTCGAGCAAAACGGCTTTCCAGCCTGCCACTGTGGGTTTAGTCCAGTCGCCATAGATACGTTTTATGGTGGGGACCCCCAGCTTGGCAATCTCATCGAGCGTTGCCTTCATGCTGGAATGGGGAATGTTGTCGGCATCAATCAGGACTGCCAGTTTAAAGTCGCTTTTCTCTTTCATACGGATGTTAATTAAGGTGACCTCAGCGCTTGAGCTAAAGACGCAACAAGGAGGCAAAACGTTGCGTTGGCGAAAAAGGATGGGCTAAAGGTACCAAAAAAGAGCCGCCGAGCGTAATAAGGGAGCATCAAAAAACTTTTTCAGACAGAATCTGTTTCTATCTATACAACAGAAAACCAAATCGAAAGCCTCAAAGGCAGCTCCTGTAACATCGGGAGCTTCACGATGACAAGATACCACCATGAAGCAGAATTATTCCATCTCGGGAATGCAGTGTAACGGCTGCAGAACCCACGTAGAAAAGGCATTGAGCCGGGTAAAGGGGGTGACCCGGGCAACGGTTCATCTGGAAAAGGCCGAAGCCGAACTGGAAACAGAGCGCCCGATTACACTCGAGACCCTGCAACAGGCATTACAAAAAAGCGGGGGCAACTACGCCATTTCTCTCCCCGCGACAGGGGCGTCTCAGGCATCCGGCCCTAGCCATGGAGCCCCTTCTGGCAAAGCGAAGAGCACTCCCTCAGGCGTGGAGTCGGGTTCGGGCTACTACTGCCCTATGCACTGCGAAGGCGACAAAATATACCCCGGAATGGGCAGTTGCCCGGTGTGCGGCATGGATCTGGTGCCCCTTACCGAGGCCGACGAGGAGAAGAGCTACAGAAGCCTTCTGCTAAAATTCAAGGTGGCCGTGCTCTTTACGCTTCCCATTTTTCTGATTGCCATGTCGGAGATGCTCCCCCACAACCCCTTGAGCAACCTCATGCCGCGAAGCCAATGGAATTGGGTGCAGTTTGGGCTTTCGCTCCCGGTACTGTTTTACGCAACCCGGGTCTTCTTTGAAAGAGCCTGGAAATCGCTGGTGACGCGTAACTACAACATGTTTACTTTGATTGGCATCGGTTCGGCCGCGGCCTGGCTCTTCAGCCTGTCGGCTATCCTCTTTCCCGGGGTATTTCCCGATGCGTATAAAGGGCACGAGGGAACGGTGCATGTCTATTTCGAAGCCACAACGGTGATCCTGACGCTGGTGTTACTGGGACAACTACTCGAAGCCCGGGCACACGGAAAAACCCAATCGGCCATCAAGGAGTTAATCAAACTGACCCCTGCAACCGCCACGCTTGTTCAAAACGGCGTGGAGCGGGTAGTTGAGATTGGCGAGATTGTGGCGGGCAATCTGTTGCGGGTAAAACCCGGAGAAAAGATTGCCGTTGATGGACAAATTGTAGAAGGAGAGGCGCTTATAGATGAATCTATGATAACGGGCGAACCTATCCCGGTATTCCGACAAGCCGGAAGCCCGGTAACGGCCGGTACCCTGAACGGGAACAAAACCTTTGTAATGGTTGCCGAAAAGGTGGGCTCCGAAACCATGCTTGCCCGCATCATCGAGATGGTGAATGCTGCCAGCCGATCGAAAGCCCCTATACAAAAGTTGGCCGACAAGATAGCCGGCTATTTTGTACCCGTTGTGGTGGCAATCTCGGTTCTGACCTTTGTGGCCTGGAGCCTTTTCGGACCTGATCCCCCGTTCATCTACGCCTTTGTAAATGCCATTGCGGTACTGATTATTGCCTGCCCCTGCGCACTGGGGCTGGCCACTCCCATGTCGGTAATGGTGGGAGTAGGAAAGGGTGCCCGCATGGGAGTCCTTGTAAAATCGGCCGAAGCGCTCGAACGAATGAGCCATATCGACCTGGTTGTGGTTGACAAAACCGGCACCCTTACTGAGGGCAAACCTGCGGTCGAGAAGTTTGTCTCCTTACTGCCCGTTGCTTCTGAAAAACAGAGTCTCCAAAGATTGGTTTCGCTCAATAGTAGCAGCGAGCACCCCTTGGCGCGTGCCACGCTGAATTACGGTATAGAAAAGGGTATCGACACCCTCGTCGTTACCCGGTTTGAGGCAGTTGCCGGAAAAGGGGTGACAGGCGAAGTCGATGGGCTTGAGCTGGCCTTCGGGAATGAGGCACTGATGGATCAGTATGGCGTTGCGATACCCGACAGAGTGCTGAGTGAGGTTCAAGAGGAACAGGCAAATGGAAAAACGGTATCTTATCTGGCCGAGGGGAAATTACTTGCCGGCTATATGGTAATTTCGGACACCATCAAAGCTTCGGCCGGCGAAGCAGTACGCCAACTGCAGAAATCGGGAATCCAGGTAGTTATGATAACAGGCGACAACCCGTTAACGGCCCGATGGGTCAGCAATAGCTTACAGCTCGACCACTATCAGGCCCAAATGCTTCCTGCACAAAAACTGGAGGCCATCAAAGCGTATCAGGCAGCAGGCCGAAAGGTGGCCATGGCGGGCGACGGGATTAATGATGCGCCAGCGTTGGCTCAGGCCGACGTTGGAATTGCCATGGGCAACGGAACCGATGTGGCCATAGAAAGTGCGTCGATTACCTTGGTGAAAGGGAATCTCAACGGCATTGTCAAGGCCTTTGGATTGAGCCGAAAGGTTATGCGAAACATCCGGGAGAATCTGTGGTTTGCGCTGGCCTATAATGCACTGGGTATTCCCATTGCAGCCGGAGTGCTCTATCCGCTGTTCGGGCTCCTGCTCTCGCCCATGATTGCAGCCCTTGCCATGAGTTTCAGCTCGGTATCGGTTATTACCAACGCCCTTCGACTGCGTAGATAGCCTACTGTCGGGATTCTCCGGGTTCAACCAGAATGTAGCAGGTTCCCCGGAGAAGCTCCGAGTCATCGCAGTGGTAGATTCTGATGTAGAACCTGCCGGTTCCGCCAATCACGCAGGTTTCGTCGCCTCCGCGACCCAGATTATCACTATAGGAGGTGTACTCACCCAAAGGACGGAGATAGGGGCCGTCGGGCACCTGTTTCACCCCTATCACAGGATCAAACTGCGCATCCACGCCAAACAACCTGATACGGGTTCGAAGCTGCGTGCGAGGAATCTGCACCGCCAACCAAAACCCCCTCACCCACCCGCCATGCAGGCTGTGTTGCGCGATTGGCGGCGCGGCCGAATAATCGGCAAACTGAACCGATACGGCATAACGCTTTCCTACCTCCAGCAGGGGGGCTGATGAAGAAAGGTTGGAGGGAACAACAGGCGAAAACGATGGGTGGTTGCCATCCACCTCTGCCGAATCGAGCGAACTCTTGGGCGCCATAGCCGTTGCCTGATGAGCGCGGCTTTCGGAAGTCAGACTGCCAGAAAGCTCGGTTAAGTCCTCGCGTGTGGTGGCCGAAGAAGCGATTCCTGTTCCGCAACAGTCCACCCGAAGGGTGCCATTATTTGCATTACTCCGGATATAGATTGCACCTTTATATTGTCGGGGAACCAAAGGGGTAAACTGAATAGAAATAGCTTTTCGCTGTTCACAGGGAACTACGAGAGCACTGCCTGCTTTGGTTGAAAATCCATAGGGAAGATCTATCCAGGAGATTAGCAAATCGCACTTGCCGGCATTAGCAACGTTCAAAACCTGCACTTTTTGCCCGTTAACCTCTACCGACCCGAAGTTGACCTCACCCGAAACCTGAATAACGGGCACAACCGTTTGCTCAGCCCTGTTAGCCGCAACCGAATCGCGGCTCAAGCCCTTCTGCCGGGCAAGCCACATCTTTTCGATAAGCGTAGCGTTGCGCAGTCTATCGGTATCGGTATCGATCAGAGCTAAAGAGGACAGAGCAGCATCCGAGACCGGGTCTGCAAAAGAGCCTTGCGACTCTCGGAACTCTGTTCGCGGCAAAGTGGTATCGGCCGAAAACGCCCTGTCGGAAGGTGAGTGATCCGAGGCAGGCTCCTGCTTGTTGCGGCAGCAGGGAGAGAGGCAAAAAAACAGAATTAGAAAAAACCTTAGTAAAAAGACCTCATCTCTGCCCGAAACAAAGATGCGCTTAACCATTTGGTTAATAGAATAATCAATGGCAAAGGTTTTAAAAAAAAGTGTAAACCCCCAAATTTTACAAGCTTTATTTTTTCAGCGTCAACACCGAAGCATCACTGCTACACTGCGACACTGCTACACTGCTACACTGAGACACTACTACACTGCTACAATCGCGCGTCAGCGCATTAACCATTAATACGTGTGTGTTTTCACCTCACCATTAACCCGTACTTTTACCGGAGTCGATGTTTTGGATCGGATGTGGTACGAAGTCACTATGCCGTCGGCCCAGGTGCAATCTACCTCATAGCCGCCTCTGGCGCACAGGCCCGAGAAAGAGCCCGACTTTGCCCAAGCCGAAGGGATGGCAGGGAGCAGTTGAATTTCGCCGGCATGGCTCTGCAGCAGCATCTCGGCCATGGCGGCCGGAATGCCAAAATTGCCATCCATCTGAAACGGGGGGTGGGTACAGAAGAGGTTGGGCATGGTGTTGTAGGTGAGTAAGCCCCGAACCATGATACCTGCACGTTCTCCTTCGCCTAAGCGGGCCCATAGGGCACAACGCCAGGGCCAGGTCCACGAACGGCGACTATCGCCTATAGTCGATTCTACGGTAAAGGGGGCAGCTTCATTTTTTCCGTAGTTACCGCTCCGGCTGCGAAGCGAAAGAGTGGCGGCTTTCGCCAGATCGGGGGTTTTCGACATACTAATCTGACGTCCGGGATATACCGCAAAGAGATGCGAGGTGTGACGGTGTTGGTCGTCGGGATCGTCACGATCGGCCTGCCACTCCTGGAGCTGACCCCAACGACCAATCTTATTGGGCGCCAGACGGGCCTGCATTTGGGCCACCTTCTGGCGGTAGTCCGGGTCAATCCGGAGCCGGTCGGCCGCATCGAGGTAGTTCTGAAACAGATCCCAAACCAGCTGTTGATCGTGCATCACGCCATCCTCTCTGGGCCCGTGTTCGGGCGACCAACCCATGGGAACCATCAGGCTTCCGTCGGGCATCTCCTTTAAACGATCTTCCCAGTACTCACAAATCTCTTTAATGACCGGATAGGCTGTCGACCGTAAATAGTTGTCGTCTTGCGTAAAAGCCCAATGTTCGAAAAAATGTTGGGCATACCAGGCACTGGCCGGAATATTCCACTCCCACCCGTTGCCCCCAAAGATACTCTGACTGGTGCGCGCCGTCCAGCCTCTTGTATTCTGGCCAAAGGCCTTGCGAGTGGCAATACGACAGGGCTCAAGAGCAGCCACAACAAAATCGAGCAGAGGGGTGTGGCACTCCGATAGATTGGTCGACTCAGCGGCCCAGTAGTTCATCTGCACATTAATGTTATTGTGGTAGTCGCTGGCCCATGCCGGCGAATTGCTGTCGTTCCAGAGCCCCTGCAGGTTTGCAGGCAGCCCTCCCGGCCGAGATGAACTGATAAGCAGATAACGGCCATAATCGAACATCAACACCTCCAGTTCGGGATCGATTGCCCCTTTGGCATAGGCCGCTAACCGCTGGTCGGTGGGCATTGCTGATACTGCCGGCTCCGACCTTCCCACCGAAATGGAGGCACTGCCCGAAAGGGCAGTAAAATCGCGAAGATGACTGAAAAGAAGCTTTTTGTAGCCTTTGCGGGAGGCAGCTGCCAAAGATTTCTCAACCTGCGGCAGGGGGTCGGATCCCCGCCAGCCGGAGGCATAATCGGGTTTGTAGTTGGTACGGGCATCAACCAGCAGCGTAAGCTGGCTGCACCCTTCAAAGCGCAACGAAGAGCCGTCGGCCCACACCTTGCCGCCCGAATAGAGCACTTGAACTTTGGCAGCATACTTGAGCCGGTTGGGCATCTCTCCTTCAAAAATAAGCGCCTCTCCCGATGCAGTAGCGGCAGCTCCCTGTGCGGAACGCAAGGAGATTGTGCCCGAAAAGGCCCCCTTTTTGGATGCCCTGTACGAAAACGCCATCACCTGATCGGGATAACTGGCAAAAGCTTCGCGCACAATCTGCACCCCGGTTGTTTCGAACGAGGTTGTGTGCACGCCACGGCCTATGTCGAGCGAACGACGATACCCGGATGGTTCACCAGAATGCGAAAAATCGAGCACAATCTCTCCAAAATTGCGGTACGAGCCAAAACCGTGATCGCCCCGGTCATACTCTCCATCCCAGTTATTGTCGCCCGACCAAAGGCTATTTTCGTTAAACTGGATTTTTTCCTGAGAGGTGCCCGCAAAAAACATGGCTCCCATCCGTCCGTTACCAATGGGGAGTGCCTCATCGGCCCACTTTTGCGCAGGCTTTGTATACCAGAGTGTTTTGGCCGATTGCTGCGGACGCGCAGCCATAGGGAATACAGCCAAAGGGAGCGTAAACAGAAGTAAGAGAAGAGAGGCAAAAGTGTTCATAGACCAATGGATAAGTAGTGATGGTAAAGGGGTTACTCCTCGAGAATCACCCGGAAACCTACGTTATTGGCAGGTTGCCAGGCATAATATCCGTTCCGCGTATAGGCCGCTGCATTTTTGGGCCGGTCGATCCATGAGCCGCCCCGAATCACCTTTTGCTGCGAAGCGGAAACCGCCTTCTCATTATAGGGATACGAAACAAAATCGCTACGGGTCCACTCCTGCACGTTGCCATGCATATCGAACAAGCCCCAGGGATTAGGTTTATAGCGGGCCACATCGGCCACAATCATCTGCCCGTCGTCGACCCTCCGACTGCGTAGCAGAAAGTCGTAGAAGGGA
Organism: uncultured Bacteroidales bacterium; assembly: GCA_964349835.1. Classification (GTDB taxonomy): domain Bacteria; phylum Bacteroidota; class Bacteroidia; order Bacteroidales; family UBA4181; genus JAQVSH01. The sequence goes on from CAYGID010000007.1 coordinate 18,210, forward strand.
AAATTGGGATTGTTCGCAGCCATAGGCTTAGGATCGACACCCGTCACGGCCATCTTCGACAACTGCTGGTCGGCCAGATTCTCGTATGGCGAAAAGTCGGCATCGGTACCACCAAACCAGAAGGGGGTATCACTCCCGGCACGAGCTGCCCACTCCCATTGTGCCTCGGTTGGCAGATTGCATTTGAGGCCCGTTGTCTTGCTCAGAAGGTTACAATACTCCATGGCCTGGTTCCACGAGACCCTGATAACCGGTTGCGAAGGCCGATTGGCCGGATAACCGGGATTCACATGATCTTTCCAGAACTGGGCAATGTAGCGGCTGTCGTGTTGGGGAAAGAGCACCCGAAACTGTTGGTTGGTGAGTTCGGTGGCCGACATCCAAAACGATTTGCCAATCGTAACCTCACTCTCAGGGGCAGAATAACCTCCCCTTTGGTTGCCCATTACAAAAGTACCGGCAGGAATCTTCACAAAGGCAATAGATACCCCGGGCGCAATCTCAACCTCCTTGCGTTCGGCAGGCTCAGGCGTAAAGGGAAAACCCGTTACCACCACCTTTTGTTGCGGGGGTTGAGCCACTCGATTAGGCCTCTCCGCTACAGGAGCTCCTCTCCTCTTCAGGAACTGCGCATAGTCGTTCAGCTCCTTCTGCCAGTCGACCCCGGCGTTGTTGGCATACCTGTTGGTCAGTTCTATTCTGCGGGCAATTTGGTCGTTGCATGCATAAAAGGCGTCGGGCTGTGCCACAAAGGCCCCATGATAGGGCGCATTAAAATCGATCCAGTTGTAAAGAGTGCGCCACTCCGCATCGGTAAGGGTAACCCCCTTATGACCCTGCTTTAGCAACTTCACAAGCTCGCTGGTAGATGCATGATATTCATAGGGTTTCATAACGGCAATATCGGCCTCCGGTCCCTGTCGGTTCACATAGGGATGCAACGCCAGATAGCTTGTAGAGAGTTTCAGATGACCCTTGTTCGAAGGGGTACCCTCCACTTTTATACCTCCCCGTAAATCGGGATCAGTCCTTCCATTGTGGCAACTAAGGCAAGCCCGGTCGAGAATGGGCTGGATCTCCAAATCATAGGTAAAGGGCCTGACACCCCCATCGGGAGGCGTGATGGGCACCGGCTTTTTTTGCGACGCCAAGACCCGTTTAGGAATAGGAAAAGAGTTCTGGTCTTCGTGACACCCCACGCACGAAACAATCTCACCCGGCATAGCGGTGAGCCAACTGCGCATCCATTGAATGGCCCGTCCTTCGGCATCGAGCGGCTGAAGCGAAATGGGCGTATTGGCCGGAACCGTGAAGATAACCGATCCATCGGCCTCCAAATCGACGGTACCCAAAAGGCGCTTGATATCCCACCCACTTTGAATCCCCTGGGCGGTATGGTCGGAGGGCGACCTAAGATAGGCGTACTCATAGGCAAAGACTCTGAGCTGTTTAACGGTACCCCTCGGAACCCCCGGCAACCCCTCGCCCTCATAAATATCCTGGATAAACAGTGTGGCATTTTTCTCGCCCGGCTTGAATTTATCGGGAATCACCGGAGGGATTCGGCGCTTCTGCACCAAAATGGGTTGTATAAGCCCCTCATTTTCGTATTCGGCAATCAGCATCAGGTTATCGAATACATCTACCAGATAGATACCCCAAAGCGATTGGGGATCCAGTTTGGCTGCAACCAGAAAATATTTCTGGTTTATTGGCCAGGGTTTAATAAACTGAGGCCACACACCATCTACCAGTTCGTCCTTTACCAAAGGAATAATGGGCCGTTTGCTGAAGGGAAACTCCTGAAGCATCCCCTTCTCCTCCTTTCGGCTTTTATCGGGATCGAAGGTGATCATACGACCCGCCCGCACCACCCCGTGGTGCCCCGAGATAATACCCACAAAGGCATTATTAGCTCCGGGAAGAGGCTTCACATCGAAAGTACTGTTAGGAAACCAGGAACCACTTCCGTAGAGCGACCGGGTTTCGGTTCCGTCGGGATTGGCATGCATCACAAATCGCGAGCAGTAGTGCGTCAGGTCGGTGTACTCCCAACGGACATACATTAGCCGGCCATTATTCATCACCGTGGGATGCCAGTTGGCATCCTGATCGAAGGTAATCCGCCTGAGAGAGCCTGTTGCGGGATCGTATCCCACCAAATTTCCCACGGCATCGCTCCCGCTTACACAGGGCACCCCCTGATAACCGATATTCGAAACGGCAATAAAGCGTCCATCGGGCAGGTAGGTGCCATCGAAAAACTCTAAATCGGGTTCACTAGATGAAATCACCTTTCGCAAACCGCTCCCGTCGAGTTTCACCTCAAACACATTCCAGCGCTTTCGCTCATCGGTGGCAGTAAAAAGCATTCTGTCGGCATCCCAATGGAGCAGCATGTCGCTTACCGAAGAACCATTCGAAGGCTTATAAATAGTTCTGCTTTCGACCTCGCCCCGCAAGTTGCTTAATTCCACAATTGCAGCATCGAATCCCTCTCGGGGCGAAGAGGTCTGGTTGCTCCAGTTGTTGGCCTGTGTGCCCAGCGATACCGAGGTCACACTCCTCGCTTTGGAACCCAATTTGTAGCGCCCGGCAATAATTTTCGCATTGTCGAACAGCGGATTCGATAGTAAAATGGTTCGTTGGAGCGCGAGTGCCCGCTTTGCCCTTTCGAAAGCCGGAGAGCCCTCCGTGCCAAACCCTTCAAAACCCTGAGCGCAGAGCGATTCCAGCTCTTTAAGCAACGGCTCGCAGGCAGCGGCATCATATTGGGGGTTAGTGCGCATCTCTTCGAACGCAGCCCTCACATTTCCAGCTTGCAGCCAGGCAATATCACCGGCAAGGCGCGACACGCTCTGTGCCGGCAGGAGCGCTGCAAGCAAAGAAAAAGCGAATATAAGTAAGCCACTCTTATGCATAAGTCACCAGTTTGTGTTGTGCCAGTTAGGGATTCAGGATATCCTTAAAGACCACTTTGGGATTTGTAAAACGGAGCCCCTCTCCATCGTGGTAGGTGGCAAACTCTGTGATGATGGCGCCATTTTTTCCGGCAAGCAGGAAATGCGATGATTCGGCCTCCTTCAGCGAAACCACATCGTCGACCTCCTGCTTCACAAACTGGAAGGCTGTAATATGACCCTTCTGGCTCTCGGGCAACACAGGGAGTTTGGATGTGGCGACGCCAATCCCAAAATTGTATGCCCAGCCGTGATTTACCTTCCACGATTCAAACTTGGCAGGAAAACGGGTGGCCATATGCCGATGCTCGGGAATCATCTGCCCTGGCAACAGGTATATCTCATGCCCAAAATAGCCGTGGGTAGAATCATTCACCCAAAAGATTCCGGCCATACCCACATTCTCAAAATCGCCCAGATTAAAGTCGGTAATCCACAGGCTCTCCTCCAAAGTTTTTGAATAGGGAACTCCGTAGTGGGCAAGCATCTCGAGGTAGGCTTTTTTAGCCACCGCAGGCTGGATGATGCCATCCTTGTAATAATCGGCATTCGTATACTTTTTGTTGAAAATCCGGGTTGCTTCGGGCTGACCCGATTTACGGCCGCAGGAGGTGCAAAGCAGAAGGGTTGCAGCCACCAGAAACAAAGTGCAAAATGTTCGGTTCATAGAATAGAAGATGAAGGATTAATACAAGATACAAAAGATGGCTGAAAGGAGGGATGGCTAAAGCCGAGTTTTTCGGAAATTTCGGCGGCACAATCTGTTACATAAGCGGCCTTCTCGCCCATTGTGGAATCGGGAAGCCGCTCGGCCGGACCCGATAACCAAACCGAGGCGGCAATTTTTCCGGCCTGGTTAAAAACCGGAGCCCCGATACACCTTACCCCCGAGAGCTCCTCGCCCCTGTCGATTGCATATCCCGAGATTTTTATCTGTTGCAGCTCATCGAGCAGTTCAGGAACCGAGGTCAGGGTTGTCGAGGTAAAACGGGTCAATTCGATACCATGCATTAAACGGGTTCGCTCGGCCTCATCGATATAGGCCAAGAATACCTTCCCGGGTGCCGAAGCGTGCAGGCAGATGCCCATGCCCGGTTTCAGAATAAAAGAGAAGTGGTGCGATCCGATGAGCTGTTCCAGAATCACAATATTTGTATCCATCAGCGTGCCAAGCACAACGGTCTCATGCAATGCATCGCGCAACCTCCGCATGGGGTGGTAGGCATGTTCCAAAAGCGTTGTGGTTCCGAGGGTAGAGAGGCCTATCCCAAAAATCTTTCTTGTGAGAGAGTAAGCACCGGAGAATCGGTTTTTCCGCAGATAACCCATCTCCTCGAGCGAGCAGGCAATGCGGTAGACAGAGGTTTTAGAATGACCTGTGTGCTCTACCAGCTCCTGCAGGGAGAGCCCCTGTGGAGAGGCTGCAACCCGTTCGATGACCTCCATCCCTTTGGCCAGAATGGGGATATGATATCGGCTTTTGGACTCTTCGTTCTCCATGGATTCCTCATTTGAAACACTGTTCCTTATATGAAACAATGAACAAACCTACAGAACCCATGCGAAATTTCCAAACCTATGGCAGGGAGAATTAAAAAATGAGCAAAAGGAAAGCAAAAACCACCCCCGAAAGGGTGAAGAGAAGCCCTCTCCTAAAGAGTTTTGTGCCCGGTTGGAACATCCAGAAGGAGGAGATACCCAGAAAAAAAAGGAGAATGGCAAAGACCAGCGTAAACCAGTGCATCGGATTTTTACTGGGGGTTTTGTGCAGAGAGGCAAACTTCTGCAGAATTCGAGGGAGCTCCTTAATGGTATACCGGGCTTCGCCGGTAGCCCTATTATAGGTTCCGCCCGAAAAATGGAGCAGGTTGCCTTCGGAACCGGTCTCTTTGATCTCTCTGATCCGAAGCGCCTGACCAATATCCGAAAGGGGCATACCCGGATCGAGCTTCACATCAACCCATCTCTCTGTTTTGAAAAGGTCTGAATCGCGGTAGGTGAGCGTAACGCCGCTCACGCAATAGACTACTACAAGCCCGAGTACCAAATAACCCACATCGCGGTGCATGGCCCGCATGTAGTAACGAAAAGATTTTTTTTGTTTTGCCTCCATAAGTGTATCAGGGATTGCCCCTAAATTAGACAATCATCCTTTTGACACCCTACTGGAGTAAGAGTTTAAAGCCAATTGCGAATAATTTTACCTTACCCGATCCTCTTGACTTTAATGGCCATGGGGCCCTTTTTCCCCATTCCCATTTCGAAAACCACCTTGTCGCCCTCTTGAACAGGCGATTCGAGTTCGTTAATATGCAGAAAAACGCTGGCCTGCGTTTCCAGATCGCGAATAAACCCAAAGCCCTTTGAGGAGTTGAAGAAACTGATTACACCCTTACGAATCAAATCGGCTGGATCATCGGGTTCTCTTTTAGGAACGCCGATTTCAATCTCTTCGAGGGTGATTACACGCTTGAGGGAGGGATCGGGAGGAGTATCGCTGATATTGCCGTTCTCGTCGACATAGGCAATCATTTCGTCGAGATTATTCCCGTCTCGGCCACCCGATTTCCGATCTAACTTTTTCAGCACTTTTTCCTTACGTTTTTTCTCCTTCTTCTGCGCAATCTCTTTTTTGTTCCACGAACCCTGCGATCTGGCCATATTTCCTTCCTCATTTTGATGTTCCGCAAAGGTAATCCAAATCCGATAATTTCCTATGCTCTTTTATAATGCAATGTCTTACACGAAAAAACGAATTACCTCCCTTCGCTACTTATTTTCACAATAACCGCCCCGCCATACAATTCGAGTTGCAGATCCTTTTGCTGTTTAAGCGAAAAATGAGGGTCCGTAGAGAGATTGGGTTCGAATAGGGTTAGGTTGGAGGGCTTTTTCAAGCGAAGCGTAACCTTCGCGGAGGAAACCGTAAGATCTTTTCGGGTGGCAGTGTCGTATACCGAAACCTCCCTAAACAGCACCAGCCAGTGAGATCCGTCGCGTTTTTGCAACAGGGTGTAGTGCAGATCGGGCAGCGAGCTTTCTAACGAAAAAAAGAGCGGTTCGGGAGCAAATTCAGTTTCGGTGTCGCTGAGTAGCGCCAGGGTGTTTTTGATGGAATAAAAAGAAGGTTTCGGGGTGCCGTCGCTGCGGATCAAACCAAAATGGCACTCCATGTCGGCAAACCCTGTATCGGGCTTCAAATCAAGAAACTCGTACTTGTAGGAGCGAACGATTCCCCGGTTAAAATAGACAAAAATGAGGCGGGGATGATAGATGGCCGCCGCACGCTCCGAAACGCCGGGGTGATTGGGATTGTTCTCTTTATTATGATAGCCGCACTCGGTAACCAAAAGAGGTTTACTACCACTCACCCGCTGTGCCGAATCGATGGCCGCCTGCATGGTCATTCCCCATCCCCAATGCAAAGAGGGGGGCTGACCGGCGGCATAGGGGTGCATATTGCCAAAATCGAGCCATGGCTCAAGATTGCCCAACTTTCCGGGACTCGAACGGATATCGGCCAGAGAAGAGACAACTACAGGAAGCAACCTTGTGGCCGAGTCGCTCTTCACCGCAGTGTAAAGCGTCTGTTGTTCGGTTCGCAGAAGCGCTTCCCACCCGGAGCGGTCGCGATTGTCGGGCTCATTCACGCCCTCCAGGCCAAACAGCATGTTGCCCAGTTGACGGGCCTGCATCACGGCGCGGTCAGAGCTGGTTATCAGCAAAAGCTGCAATCCATGCCGGCCCATCTCTTTATACTTTTCAACCACTTCGGGGCTAAAGGTTCCATCACGGAAATGTTTTACACCCAGTTCCAGGAGGCGGGGTTTAAGTAGCTCCTCATAGCGGGCATACTGCGTATCGGTGTACCCAAAATGGGTATTGACCCCCACCGAGTGCACCAAATCGGAGGCTTTTCGGGGCATAGTGCCCTTTTGCATTGTGGGCAGGGCTCCCTGCGCGCAAAGAGGCAAACAGGAGGAACCGGCCAAAACTATCGGCAGAAGCAGGAGGAGAATCCGGAACGGGCAGGCCATAGGGCAGACGAATAATTCGATTTAAAGTTGCAAAATCAGCGGAGAATCAGAAAGCGTAAGCGAGAGCTCCTTTGCGTTGCGAAGAACGCTATCGGGGGCAGTGCCTTTTATGGGATCAAACACCACAACCTGCTTCGGGGCTTTGGCAAAGGTCACCTTCACCGTGTCGGATCCGCTAACCCGCTCTCCCCAAACCACTAACACAAACGACCCATCGCTCTTTTGCAACAGGAGCTCATGCACCGTTTCGGGCATGGGGTCAATCGAATAGGAGAGTTCTCGTTGCTGTGGACTCTTTGCTGCAGCAGCCCTTCTCTTGTTGCCGGTTGGGTTATCGGCAAGAAGTGTGGTAAGATTGTGCATATAGAGTGCTGCTTTCCGGGGGGTGTAGTCGGGTTTGTAGAAACCGTACTGTTGATTGCCCGACTCATCGGAACGATCGCGCAGCAGGTAGAGGGCGGTATGTTTCCATCCGCGGGCATACTGGGCCAGAAAGAGGTTCATCAGCAACCTGGCGTGTTTCTCCTCGGTGATATCGCCCTTGATTACCAGACCCGTTTCGGTGGTTACCCTGGGGAGGGTTTCGAGCGCCGATTCGGAATAGCCGGCAAACTTGCGCGCCCAGGTGATTCCATAGTTCCCAAACAGGCCGTCAATCGGGCAGTCGCGCCCCGGCGATGCGGCTCGCCAGGTTTGGTTATCGTGTAGCCCGGCAAAGGAGGGGTGTTCAATGTAATTGTGACAGTTGGCGTAGTCGGCAAAGGTTGTACCGGCAGGCAGCAGAGTGCCGGCACCCTGGGGAATGGTAAGAAACTGCAAACCGGTGTTGTCGGTTTGCGCCCCATTCTCGCTCAAGCTCCAAACAGGATAGGCCTTTAGCACCCCATCGGCCTTCACGGCCGCATAGAGATCGGCCTGCAACCGGGCCACCGGAAGCCACGACAGGCTCCCGCCCCCCTTCTCGCCCTGATAGGTGACACCCCAGTTGTTGGGTTCGTTATTTCCCTCAATCGCCAACAGAGCGCCAGCCGATGCCAGCTTACGGGCACCCTCCAGAAGACGAGGAATGTCGGCACCCCCGCTGAGCAAACCGTAACTTGTTTTTACCCCCGCAGCACGGAAGAGCGCAATCTGGTCGTCGATAGGTATATTCCCCTCGTAGCCGCTTCGAACCCAGCGAACCCCCAAATACTTACAGATTTCAATGGTCTTTTCGAGCGACTCGCCCCGCTTCGAAACAGAACTATTTACCCCGATACTGGCCAGAAAGTCGGCAGCAGGACGGGCGGTTACAGGACGGGGGGCTACTCCTTCGGCGCAAACCGGAAAGGAGAGAACGCAAAAAAACAGGAAACAGAAGAAGAAAGGCATAATGGTGAATTAATGGTTAATTATTAGTGCTATAGTGCATCGCGCTGTTGCGCTGTCGCGCAAGAGCTCTAGTGCTGCGCTGCGCTGCGGTTATTTAACGGGAACATTGGCATTCCATCCGGTGGCTTCGGTAAACTCACGGGCGGCAAAACACCATACAAAAACCTTTTTTGTACGCAAATAGTCGGCATTGGCTCTGCTTTTTCGGTAGACATTGATTCTTGCCGGGGTGGCTCCCGAACCGCGAACGCCCACCACGTCGACCGTGGTTCCCAGTGCAAACGCAAGTTGCGAAGGGAGGCCTGCATTTGCCGCAAAGAGGTCGCCACCCGCATCAAAGACCAGCGTATGGCTGTCGCCAAAAAGCAAAACCGGACTCTGATCGCTTTGAACAGGATCGCCCTGGATATAGCGCACCCAACGCTGTTCCGAACCGGCACCCGCGGCACCCTGCAACGACTGCTGCAGATCGCCTGTAAAGGTGATGCGGCTCTCCGAGGTTTTCCATTTTGGACGAGGTAACTTGGGAAGAGCGCTGGCAACTTCGGCAGCAATGGCCTCTGCCACAATCTTACTGCCCAATCCCGAAAAATGCGAATCGCCTATACAATAGAGGGGTTCACTGTTGGCGGCACGGGCCTTGAGCAAAATGTCGGTTACATCGAGGAGTTTCACGCCGGCAGCACGGAGCTGCCCATAGAAAGCCTGCAACTGCTCATCGTACCGTTTGGTCGCCGATAGGGTCGACCCGGGCAGTTTGTCGGGATAGATAACGGCTTTGGGCGGGATGGGCACCACAATTAGTTGGATCCCTTCGGCCGACACAGCCTTGTGATAGGCAATAATGGCAGCCAGAGGGTCTCGCTGTGATGGGTCGGTAGCCATGGAGCTTTTCTGAGCGGCATCACCCCAGAAGGAACCTACCGAGAGATGACGAAGCTCATTCCTGAGAAACAGCCAATTATCTTTTCCCGGCACACAAATAGCGCTTCCCGAAGAGAGTGCAAGTCCATTTGCACTCAGTTGAGCCAGCGCTCCTGTCTGGGCGTGGAGTTGCATGGTAAGAGCCAGCGTAGAGGCGAGTAAAATAACAAAGCAAGAGGTTCGGTTCATACAAAAGTATTAAGTGGGTCTAATTTAAGGAAGGTCGGCGGTTGTAGCAAGATGCTCGCCCCAGACGGGCTCTTCCAGTTGTAATGCAAAATCATCGAGCTCCGATCGGTTAAAACCCGAATAACGAGGCGAAACCGCTTCCCAACTTTTCAGTAGAAGGCGAATCCTGTCGCCGGGTCGGAGCGAAGCCGCGGGGCCCAATCGCCTGCCCTTCATATCCTGAAGGTAGACCACCGCCTGCCCTCCCGAAAGAGATCCGTTTTCGGAAGCCACATCGGTAAGGTGAATAGCTATCAGGTGGTCGGCATAGATTACCTTCTCGGGCACAAGCGAAGCCGAACGCGCCACCACCTGACCGGTTACCCAGAGCGAATCGCCCGGTTGCAAGCGGAGAAATTGCGAATCTCGTGGTTTGCCAAGTGCCATCGAAACATCGTCCCAGTTGCCAAAGGCCAGTTCACGCATGGCAAACGACCATACCACCACTTTTTTTGATTCGAGCCTATCGATTCCCCGCTGTAGTTCGTTCGAAAGTATCCTGCGTGTGGCCGAAGCCCCGGCATCATTCCTTCGGATAGCATCGACAGGTGCCTGAAGATGCCAGGAGAGTTGTTCCGCAAAACCGGCACTCGCGCCCCAGCCCATCCCTTCGAGCGAATAGATGTTACTGAAGCTGTCGCCTAAAAAAAGGATCTCCGAACCTCGAGAAGGCATCCACACCTCCCCGCTTTTTGTAAAAACCGGGCAAAGAGCCACCTCCTCGGGAGGGTAAAGTTGGCGACCCGACTCCAGTTCGAGCATTGTTACAATGTCGCCTACCCCGTTTATACTTTGGTTTTCGCGCACAAAAAGCAGGCTGTCGGGCGCCGGAGCAAGCCCGTTATCGCGCAACAATTGCGACAAGCCGTCGGCCGTCGCCTCCATAGCTTCGGGAGTCCAGTGGGTGTCGGTTTTCAGAAACACGGGAACCCCCTCCCCCTTTAACCCCTCTAAAACAGGGGTGCAATCAAACAGCAGAATACCCTCTTTTGCCAAGGTCTCTTGCCATTGCATCAGAGAGGGCAATCGGAGAGTGGTTTGCTCTTTAAACCTTCCGAGGGGTTCGGGATAGAGCATCGGCTTTACCGGAATGGGCATAACAACCAAAGTGATGTTGCGTTGATTCAGTTCGCGGGCAAAACGGATGATCGCGCCCAAAGGCCCTCGGCTAATAGAGTCTATGGGTAAAGGTACCGAATTATGGGCTCTTTCCGAAGCAAAAGCCAACTCCGGTTGGTAGACACCGTTGGTAAGAAAACGGACATCAGACTCGTAAAAGAGCCACCCATCCCTTGCCGGAATGGCCTTCTCGTTGCCCGACCGCAACCCGTGCAAAAGCAATGCCTGAAACGGAGGCGTAAGGAGCTTCCGCAGAAAACTCTGCTCCTGGAGCCGATCTTCAAACCGGGTTTTGGCTTCAATCAGCCTCCGGTTGCCCTGGAGCAGTCGCGAAACGAACGAGCCGCGCGAGCTGTCGGCCATAAAATGGGCAGAGGCACCGGGTGTCTCCGGGCTAAAAACCGCAACTTCGACCCCCTCTTTTCGGAGGCTCCATAGCATTTGAACCACAGGCACCCCAAAGATGGCCACCAGAAAAAGGGCAATGAGCACCCGGGCAAAGGGTCTCTTAACCCGGGTACGGGCTATCTCCTCCCTTGCCACCTCTTCGCGGTTTACATCGAATCTCCTCTTTTCCATGGGTTCCATTAGAAAATAAAGTAAATGAAAGGATTATAACTCTGCGTGGTGAGGGCGGCCACCGATAGCACAAAGAGCAGCAGCAGAATCAGGCCCCGCAGTGGCGTGAGGTTTCGTGTCCAATCCCAGGCCTGAGGAGCAAAAGCGGCTATTCCGGCCGCCAACCCCAGAGAGACCATCGCGTAGGGAAGATAGACGACCCCGGGAAGCAGGAGGGCGGTTTCGGCCACCTGAGCCACCCCTGCAAGGCTTTTCAAATAATCGACAGCCTCGGGCAAAGAGGGTGCTCTAAAGAATACCCACGCAATCAGTACCACAAAATAGGTTGAAGCGATGCCCGCCACTTGACGGAATATTCGGGGCGAGCGCGATGCTTCGCGGCTCCGGCCCCATTTGACCACCCGGTCTATGCAGAGCATAATGCCATGAATAGCACCCCAGATGAGGAAATTCCAGGAGGCGCCGTGCCAAAGTCCACCCAACAGCATCACAATCATCAGGTTGAGGTAGGTTCGGAACCACCCTTGGCGATTCCCGCCCAAAGGAATGTAGAGATAGTCGCGCAACCAACTCGAGAGCGATATATGCCACCTCCGCCAAAACTCGGTAACCGATGCCGAACGATAAGGGGCATCAAAATTTTTGGGAAAGACAAAGCCCAGCATCAGTCCCAGCCCGATGGCCATATTCGAATAGCCTGCAAAATCGAAGAAAATCTGGAAGGAGTAAGCCGCCAAGCCGGTCCACGCCTCCGTTACCGCTCTGGCCGGGGTATCAAAAGCCCAATCGGCCAACTTTCCGCAAGGGTTTGCCAGCAGAATTTTTTGCGCCATGCCCAACACAAAAAAGGCAACCCCTCGCGCAAACTTTTCGAGCGTGTGGGTTCGCGAACGGAGTTGGTTGGCCACCTCCTGAAAACGGATGATAGGCCCTGCCACCAGCTGGGGAAATAACGAAACATAGCAGGAGAAGTCAACAAAGTGACGGATCCCTCTGGCATCGCCCCGATAGACGTCTATGGCATAGCTCATGGACTGAAAGGTGTAAAAACTGATACCCAGGGGTAATACAATTTTCAGGGAGGGCAAAAGCCAGGTGTTGGAGAGCCGGAGGGCTTCCATGAGATGGTTCCAATTCTCGATGCCAAAATTTCCATACTTAAAAAAAGCCAACAGCGAGAGGTTCGATACAACAGAGAGGGTGACCGCCCATTTTTGCAATTTTGTTCGCGACCCTTCACGAGGCAGCAGGGGAACCTCCCCCTTCCAGCCCGGTCGCCAAGTGCCGGTAAGAAAGAGCCCGCACAGGTAGTCAATCAGCGTTGAGACGAACATCAACAGAACAAAAAGGGGATTCGTCCAGCCATAAAAGAGATAGCTCAGCAGGGTGAGCAGCGCATGGCGATACCTGCCCTTTACGGCATAATAGAGAGCCAGTGCAAGCGGAAGAAACCAAAAGAGAAAGAGATGACTGCTAAAAACCATAAACGAACTGTTGGTCAAAAATCACGAGCCGGTATCATAATATTCGGGGAGGTTCTGCTCCTGTAGGGTGTCGGAACTATACTCCGAATCGAGCTCCGGATGAAATTCCACGGGCTCAAGTGTCATCGGATACAACCCGCCCACCTTTCGCAGAGGCGCCGAAACCCCATCGAGCAACGACCAGTGGCGCACCTTGATTCGTTTCGCATTGAGCGTACCATTCACAACCCTCTGCACCTCGTAGATATGGGTTACCACACAACGGCGGTACCCCTGTGCCAACACCTCCTCACCCGCAGGAACCACACTGGCCTTCACTAATCGGGCTTCAACCCTCACCGAAGGCACCGGCATCAACAACTCCAATCCCTTTTGAGCCAGCAGCCACCGCTCTTGCGCCTCCTCGTCGGAGAGAATCCTGTCGTACAACACCACTCCCCTGATAAACCCTGTCCAATGGCGGTCGGCCTCCCACTCATCACCAAAAATGAGCCGGTTGTCGTTCCATGAATAGAGTTCGCCCTCTATTTCGGAAGAGGTCTGTTTTACGCCGTTCAGAAACCAAACCAGCTGGCCTGCGCGATAGGTAACCAACAGATGATAGGGCTTTCCCGCTTCGATCTTTCCTAACGTCAACTGAGAAGCAACACCATTTGGATCGGTTTGGGTTGTCCGAAGACGGAAAATCAAATCGGATCCCTCCTGACCCAGCGTAAAATTTCGGTTGCTCGCATCGGTCGATAAACTAATCATTCGGGCAGGACCCGATGCCTTATTACCGGAGGCTACAAACTGGAGCTCTGCAGCAAACTGACCGGTATAGACCGGACCAATGCTCATAGCATGGTTCAAAAGATCGTCGGGTACGTAAAAACTGCCCTGCCGAATCTCCATACTGTGTTGCCTGCCGAATCGGGAGAGCCCCGAAGGTAATACCAAACATGACCTGACAATCAAACCCTCGGCATCGGCAAGGTGGTTTCCCGAAATATTGTCTTCCCAAATAAAGAGGCGCCCCTGCGGGTCGGATTGACGGGGAGGTTGCTTTAAAGCCTCCCTTTTCGCGAGATCGCGCCGTTTCTCTTTCCGAGTCGAAGTGTGGACATCGACCCAGGAGCCCTGATCGGTGATTTGCATCACCGGCCGGGTGATAAACTGTTTCTCATCGGCCAGAAGAGAGCAGAGCCATACCTCGTCACCCGAATTCTGGTCGCGCCAGTCGCCACCCGTACGGGTAATAAACCAACGCATATCGGCCGATGAGCCAAAGTGATAAAGCCCTCCGGCACCTCCCTCGCCTCTGGTACTGCCATCAGAACGGTTCGCCTTCCGGCTGGCATGATAGATCCACTGGCTGTTTGAGGTGATATGAGGATGACAACCCTCGTCCATACGAATGGTTCTGCCCTGCAGCAATCCCTTGATATGTAAAGCATACATTGCCCCATTATAGCGGGCTGCAATAAAGTTGCCATCGGGCGAAACCATGGCATGCCCTTCATACCCCTCCAGAGGCAGTGAGGCATACCATTCGGGCTTCCCGGGACGTCCGCTTCGGTCGATGGTGACCCTCCATACCGAAGGAGTATCGCCTCCCTTGCTATAATAGAGGCTCTTACGCCCGCTATAGGAGTTGTCGGCCCAGGATGGGAAATAGCCCCTGTCAATAAAAACCGGCCGAGCCGGCAACTTGCCATCTAACGGCACTATGCAGATGTCCCACTGCTCCCAATCCTGGTAATGGTCACGCCCCAAAGCGGGCGAATTGCCCCCCCGACTTCTGGCAAACGCGAGCCATTTGCCATCGAATGAGATCTGCCCCTCAATATCGCCTCCCTTGTCGCCTTTTTCGCAAACAACCTGTTCGGTAGCGCGGATTTGGGCATAGGTCATGCCGGGTTCCACCCGAGCCATGTACAAGGTTCGATCGGAACCATTACCCCGGCTGTACACCACAAACCCTTCGGGCAACAAACCATCCGACGAGCCACCGGCAGCCTCGGGCAGCATGGCCGAAACCCTTGTCTGTGGCGTAGAAGGGGGAATGTTTACCGGATGATCCAAATTATAAATCTCCAAAGCGGCCTCAAACACATCGTTCCCCTCCCCTTTTTCGCAGAGAATCTGCAGACCGTTCCCGTCGCGCACAGTTACATCCAGATCTCTCACGATGGCCTTATTGGTTCCGCCGGCAGCCTCCACCACATTAAAATCGACCAGAAACCATTGATTCTCGGCTCGGTATGCCATTCTTCGGTTATGCTTATACTCATCCGTAAAATGGATTCTCACCCGATAGTTTCCGTTGGGAAGCTTGGGGAAATGGTAACTGTGAATATCTCGTCGAACGGTTCTGTACACCTCATCGGGTGCCGCAAAGGCAATCTTTTCGGTGGCCGACTTGCGCGAGAAGCGGTGCAACTTGCCTCCCCGTGCGTAGGGAGCGTCGGAGCTCCAAGCTCCGATAGACGGCCCGCCACAGTTGAGTCGCAACGGGAGTGTCTGCCCCTGCAACTGCTCGCCGGCCCCCGGAATCAGGAGCCAGAGAAGGAGCAGAACAGCTGGTAATTGTATCAACTTCATTTCTCGTCTAAGTTTGCAGGTCAAAAGTAGCATCCATTGCGATACGGGCCACCCCAAAAGCCGGGCAAAACCGGGGCAAAGGGGGTTATTACAGTTTTGCCTTCCAATGGTATAGCAACACCTTCCCGAATGCTCTGTCGGGATTAAGTATATAGTAGGAGCCATCGGCGTTGCGCCGCGCCGAAATCCCATTGTTCAAAAAGGCGGTGCCCCTGGTGGCCTCCGAATAGGTGCCGGGGCTGATCTGGCCTATATAGTGACCGTTGTCGCGGCGGTACACATCGATTTTCCCGAAAGCAGCCAAGGCTACAAAGATGTGGTCACCCTCAACAGTAAACGATTTTGCATTGGGCGTGGCCTCTTCACGCTGCCCCGGCACAAAGGGGAGAAACACTCTCATGCCGGGCTGAATCTTGCGGGCATCAGCACCGGGAGCCTGTTTGTGGCGCGCCATCCAGCCATCATACCGGGCAAGAGTCGACCCCATACACCACCAGGCACCATCGCTCCGGTCGTGGCCCCCCTCATTGGAGTAGCCCGAAAGGAAAAGTTGGTCTTTGCCGGCATCATACCAAATTCGTTTTGCCTGACTCACCCCCTGGGGAAGATTCCAGAAGAGACTGGTGGCATCGCTGTATAGCGGAATCCCATGCACATTGAGTGGACCCGGGGGCCACATTCGCACACCCTGCTCACGCAAGCCTTTCCAGATGGCGCCGTCGCGGTCAACAAAAAAGGCCATCGAATAGCGGTTTTCCGATTTTCTGCGCACCCTTTCGGAGGGTTCTGCCACACCATTGCCGTTCTGGTCGAGCCAGAGTTCATCTTCCTGACCGCAGGTCATAAGAAGAAAGGGAATGGCAATGTCGCCCAACGCCCCATCGAATCGATATCCTGCCAGGGAGTTCCCTTGGGGAGAGACCACAAATAGAAATTTTCGCCCTTTGAACTGGCGCACAAAAACAGAGGCAGCCGCATCGGTCACTTTTTGCATCCTGGAATCGGCAGGGAAACGAAACCTGTCGAGGGTGATGCTGCGCAACTGATCGGCCCGCTTCCCGGGAAGGGCCTCCTGAAACGCGAAACATTTATCGAAGGTGTAGAGCTGCCGAGTGTCGGTGGGGTCAAAATCGGCTCCGCTGTGAGGCGCAAGCGACTCTTTTTTCCAAAGGAGCGATCCGCTCCGGGTATAGGCCTCTATCACGGAGCCTCCGCCACCAGGTGCTGCGGTGGCCAAGTAGAGCGTGCCATCGGATCCCGTTGCAACGGCCGAGGGATAGTAGAAATGCTTTGAACGAGCCCTGCCTTTCAATTTTGTGCCGGCAAATACCCCTCCTTTCTGGCCAAAACTGCCCGTAAGAAGCGGTTTCTGGTAAATTGACCCATATTGAAGGAAGTTTTGGTCGACCCCTCTATTGGCCACCCAAATCTGGTTGCGTAGGGTATCTACAAAGAAGGAGGCCGCCTCGACCCCATTAGTAAAGGAGATGTTTTGACCCATCTCCCGGCCGTTCTGTTGCGAAACTCGAACCAGATTCCGTGCTGTCAAGACCCATAGTCCGCCTCTGGCATCGACTCGAAGTTGCAGAGCGCCTTCGGGAAGAGGGAGCTCTCTGATGGGAGTGCTTTGCAGGGTCGAAAGCTGGAAAACCTTAATCTTCTTGCTATTGCGATCGGCCACAAAGAGCTCATTGGCGTGCAGAGCCATCCCGGAGGGGGGGAGTGCCCCCAGCGAAACCAGCAGCATGTCGCCATTAAAACCGTATCCGCCGGCAAAAGGGGCTCCTTTGGTATCATTCAGAGAGTAACGGCGAACCACCTGCCAGGTTTTCTCGTTACTACAAGGTGGGTAGTTGGGCTGTTTATTCCTGTTTTGGCCGCGGTCGGCCCCCTCACAACCATGTTGGGTCATCAGTTGGTAGAGATATTTTCGGTCGGAGGCCACAGCCGTTCTCGAGATACGCCCTCCCACACCGGTTCCCGAATGTTCGGGAACCGGCAAAAGGGTACCGTTATTGATCAGGATTACGTTCGACAACCCCTCATCCCACGACGAGGAGGCAATCAGGGTTCCGGCAGGCGAAACATCCAGATACTCTACCGGGAAGGGGATATGCGATTCGCGGGTACCCCCGTCGTTTCCGATCCACGAAACGCTGTAGCCGGTTAACGGGGTGGCGTTGTGACGCATTTGTGCCACAGCCGGCTCCCTACACAGAAAAACTGTGAAGAGGAAGATCCCAACATGCATTAACCGTTTCATCCGAACAAAATTGATTTTTAAAGGTCGGATGGAGCTCGCATGTTGATTATGTTCATGCAAATTTGTGTATTGAGAAATACATGCTCGGTTCATAGCTCCGTTTTGTGATGCAAAAGTAGAGAAGGAGCCTGTGACCGCTCTTCCCAAAACCATGGCAAAGTCGTGACATTTCCGTTTCATGGCCGATGCTCCTCCTTACCAAAATCTTCCTGATACAATAATCCGCCCTCCCCATCGTGGAGCGTAACTGTGCTTACCCGGCCAAAACCTTTGCACCGGATATCAACCCCATACAGCGAATCGAGCGCAACCCGGTAGGGCAGAGAAAGTAACTGCCGGCCATTCACCGAAAAATAGAGGGTTTTACCGCGCGCCTCCAGGAGCAGGTGCTGCCAATCTTCCGTGTCGACCGACGACAGCGACGACAAGTCGGCAAACTCTCCCCGAAGCTCCTTATCGGAGGCCACAACTCGGAGCTGCGAACTGCAAGCACCCGCATTGACCCCGGCCCGATGCATGCCATTGCGAGCATAGAGCTCTACCTCAATATCATAGCAGGGAACCGCGCCATCAGAACGGGCGTTTCTCACCACAGCTTCAAAACGGAAGCGATTGCCATCGGCCAGGTTGGCCCCGATGTATCGGTAATGAATTGAAGGACTTAACGGCGAAAGATTGTACTCTCGGGCCAATTGGGAAGGAAATCGAAGCGCCCCCTCCTCCAGGAAGAGGGGATCCTTGTCGAGAAAAAACCAGTGGTTTCCCGCAGTTTTTGTAACAATGACCCAATCTTTCGATGCCACTTTGATACGCATCCGCTTTCGTACCTTGTTGCGGTACACCAGCCTTACCTCCGAAGAGGCAGGAATCAGAAAGGTGTGCTGCAGGGTTCCCTTTGTGGCGGGTAGGGCAAATCGGCTGCGCTCGTTGTAACTATCAATCTCAAGGAATACACTATCGGATACCCATAAGGGATAGTGCCAGGAGAACTTCACCTCGAAGGGAGCAAGCGTTGTGTTCTGAGCGGCTTCGAGCACAAAACGGCCGGGAGCCAGTCGTCGAACTAGCGGAAGCGCAAGAATCAGGGCAAACAGCAATAGCAACAAAAGGTGGCGGCGTCGGAATCTATATTTTCCGAACCATGCAGCACTCTTGTGGCCCGAAGGGTGTCTGTCAAGCTCGTCCGGGGTCGGAAGCAGAGCTTCGCGGTTCGCATCAGGGAATGCAGCTGCCGCAGCGTGAGCTGTGGCAGAGTGAGCCGTTGCCGAGCGCTCCGGATAGGCCTCGTTGGCCCACTGCGTGAAGGCAAACCAATGGGCATACCCCACAAATTGAGCCAGGGCATTGCGTGTTGCCATTTGCGGATTGGCCACCTGGCGGTGAATGATACGACGAAGGGTATATTCGCTGATACGAATCCGGGTGAGCTCTTCAATCTGCTCCTCCAGAATACGCAACTGGCTCGAACTCCATTGTGTACAATCGCCCCACCCCACCTTTTTTTCCAATTCGGCAATAAGGAGCGCCAAAAAGTCGCGCTCCGGTGCCGATGAGGAGGGGGTAGTTGGAGGAGTGGCGGCCATTAGGAGGTATCCTTAACGAAGCGCAACAATCGAAACCGCAATATCGCCGGGTACTGCCATAGCTATTGCTACGGAGAGTCTGCCGCCGGAATGCTGAATCGTGCTGTCGGAAAGCCACTCCGCCCGAGAGGGGCTCGCAGTTCGTACCCGGTACTCACCCGCAGGCAGGTCGAACATCAACACAGGTGAGCCTTTCCGGAGGTAGAGGGCATAAGCCTTCCTGTCGGCGGTCAGCAGATAAGGAGTAACTCCCTCCGGAACCCCTTCAACAATACAGCGCAAGGGTTCGTAATGGGGCGTCATGGTTACAAAGGGGTGCGACTCCAAAAACTGTTTCATAAAGCCCATCTGCTTTCGGTATTCGGCGCCCCCGCCCCCGGGAGTGGGATTCTTCACCTCAGCGGTTCCGTCGGCCTTCTCGGCTGTAAAGGAGTAATCCAGATGATTATAAAGCCCACCACCTGCCAGCATAAACTCCCAAGCTTCGGTGCGGTAATAGTCGTTACCCGTTCCTTTAAACCCGGTTTCGTTCATTCCCACCACGCAGGGCAAATGGCTGTTTTGGGCCACGGCCGCGGGAGGCGAAGCATAGTGAAAATTGAGGATGCTCCACGAAACATGGGGCTTCTCGACTTTGGCCGAACCGTTGGCCACATTCACCGAAATGAGATGTTTTTTGGGAAGCCGTTTCTCGACAGCCACAATCCGATCGGTTATCCGGTGTTGCCAAGCCATGTCGACATTGCCAAAATAGGGTTCGTTGCAAATTTCAAAATAGAGATTATCGTAGCCGTTCAATTCGGCAACCAACTTATCAACCAGCCTCTCTTGCACATTGAGTAGAAGAGAGTCTCCATCGAGACGGTATACCTCGTTTCGCGACACATTGCCTGTTTTCTGTATGTTGTTTGCGGCTTTCATGGGAGAGAGCGCCCACTGCGAATCATCGTACATGGGGCAGAAAAGGGTGAGTTCAACCACAATTCCCAACTCTGAGGCCTTTTGCATAATGTGGTGAAGTCGCTCAAAATAGAGAGGATCCCATTGCGAAAGGTCAAATTTGTTGCCTCCCCCCGCATAGCCGGGCTCTCCCGAACGAAGCCACGGCGACAGAAAGTTGCCCTGCCCCGGTGCCAGGGTATTGTTAACAATATTAAACGCCCCGGGAGGCTCAACATAGGCCCCCGAAAAAACCCGGGTGAGATTAAGCTGATCCTTAGCAAGCGTTTCGAGATAGATATCGGGATCCATGGCCCGATTCATTAGCAGGCCGTAATGTTCGGCAGAGGTAATCAACAGGGTTGGCTTCGACCGAAACTGAAAATAGTTGTGCCGTCCGGGATAGAGCGAAAGGGGGTGAACCGAGCTATCGCCACGTTGTTGGGTTAAAGCCTCAACCACAGGCCACAACCACTCCCCGTTGCGCCGAATACCAAAACTACCCTTGTAATCCCACGTTGCGTACGAAAAACCAAAACGTTGCAGCAGGGTGCCCATGTCGCGGTACCAAGCGTTGCGGTCTTTTTCGGGCGCCTGCGCAATACAGCCAAACTCGCCGCAATAGACCGGCAGTTGCCACTTTTCGGCCACCTCGGCCACCTTGGCAAAATCGGCGGCAATCTTATCGAAACCGTTAGTTTGCGTTGTAATCCAACCAAATTTATCCTGCATTTCGCGAGGCAAAAGAGCCAGCTCCTCACGAGTGGCCAACAGACCCGGGTAGTGCACCGGTCCAGTATAGTTTTTGTTATCTGTCCACGAAGCCTTGTAGTGGGTCAGCATGAAGGGTTCATAGTAATGAAAACTGATAATCAGATTCTTATCGCCCTCCGGAAAGCGGAGATCCTTTACCGTAGCAAAATTCTGCCAACGGTTCGACCCGATAATCACGGTACGATCGGGCTCTCGCTTTCGCACCTCCTCCAAACATCGCAGCACAATCCGGTTCCATGTTTCGGCATCGTCGGCCACCGGTTCGTTCATTAACTCATACACAACCCTGTTGACGGGGTACCTCTTTAATTCGCCCGAAAGAAGCCGCCAACAGGCATAAAAGCGCTCCTGCGCCTTTATTTCCGTAAAGAGTGGCTTCACCTCAGCGTTGAAATGGTGCGACCGCAAAATATGGAGATCGACCACCGCCTTTAACCCAAATTCCATGCACCAGCCCAGGGCATTGTGCAGCAGGCCGAACGCTTCGGCATCTTTCTTTCCGTTTTCGAGAAACATCTGCTCCTCATCGACCGGAATACGGAGATGGTCGAAACCGAGCGAGGCAAGAGCTGCCACATCGTCGCGGGTAAACCAGGCGCGGCGTTGCTCTCCCCTGCTTTCGCTCTGCGAAAGCCAGTGGCTGATATTGACACCTTTACCCAGAATCACCGCCTGAACCTTTTCTGCAGGTGCCTCTTCTACAGGTGCCTCCTCTACAGATGCCGTTACCACAGATGCCGTTACCACAGATGCCGTTACCACAGACGTCGTTACCACAGACGTCGTTTCCGAAACGCAAAAAGATACTGCATCACCCGCTTTAAGGGGTGCCGATCCGTCTAACAGAGCCCCTCCCAAAGCAAACAGGAGAATCAGCCCAAACCATCGTTCTATCTTCATAGCCATTGTATTATATGTGAGGTATCAAAGCCGGATCTTACCCGGAGCCGGGTACTTTTTCGAGGCATCGTCGAGCACCAGAATCCAGTCGAGCGCCTCTCCCGGATTGGGCGAGATAAAAGTGCGGCTACCCTGGTTTACAAAGGTTTCGAGCACACGCGCCTCCCCGTTACGGGGATTGAACCACCAGGCTCTGATTTTCGAAGCCTTTATCAAATCGGTCTTTACCGAAAAACGACGTCCTGCCGGCACATAAATCATGGCATAGCTCTGCTCCAAATCGCGAGTGGCCGCAAAGCGGTAACGCCCTTCACCCGGTACGGAGGTAGCAACCCGGTCGGGAATAATGAGCGAAGGATCGGGAATTCGCGTAAGGAAAGGCCTCGACAGCAATAATTTACGTCCAAACACCATCTGCTGAGCACCCGGCTGCTCCAATGCTTCGTACCATGACATGAGCGGATTATTGATGGGGCTCCTCCCTTTTTCACCGTCGTACATCTGCCAAACGGAGTGATGACCGTAGGTGTGTCCAAAAGCGCCGTTAAAAAGGTTCCAGTAGAGTGCGCGGCGCACATCAGTCGCAACCGAATGACCCAACTTGCCGGGATTAAAAGAGAGGGGATGATCCTCGTAGAGAGGCTCCCCGTCGATAACCGGTTTCACCGGCTCTAACTTGTAATTTTCCAGCGTCATCTGGTAGGTGCCGGTATATTCGGCCTGATGCCCGTTTTGACGCATATTGAAATCTAGCCACCCCTCGTTGTGAAAGAGCTCTGCCGAACCGGAGCCTCCTCTGGGATGAAAGGTAATCAGGTGCGCTCCGCCATCGCCTTTGCGGAGCCCCCGAGCCATGGCTCTGATAATCTCCTTTTGTGCATCGTTTTCTACTACCCGGTCGCCCCCGAGAATCCAGATTAACCCTTTCTCTTTGTACCGCTTCCCGAGAAATTCACCGTAAGCTTCAGCATTCGCGGCATTGAAAAGAGGCTGCGTTCCGCCGGTGGGTTCGTGCCAATACCGGCCCCAAGTGGGCAGAAACCCGATATAGAGCCCCTTTTGGTTAGCAAGGTCAACAATGTAGTCCACATGATCCCAATAGTCGTTCGCAGGGCCCTCCTCCACAGCGGGACGGGCAGGATCAAAATTTCGGAGCGGCAAAAAGCCGTAGGGATTGGGTACAGAGTGGCCATCGACCTCCGAAAGGGCCACTGCCTGAATAACCGTAAAGCCCTGACGGGCTCTTGCGGCAAGATAACGGTCGGCCTCCTCTCGGTTGAGCCGGTGAAACAGCTCCCAGGCCGTATCGCCCAGATAGAAAAAGGGAATCTCCTGCTGCTCGCCGCGGGTCGAGGCGTTGGGAGCGTTCGCAGCGTTCGGGGATACCTGCACCAGAAAGCGCTGATTGCGGCTCACCTGCAATTTGGGAAGCGGCTCAGAAAATATAACTCCCTGAGAGAAAAGAAGTGAGAGCCAAAAAAGCACGATTCTAACAGATAGAAGAGGGCGCATAGGAGCAAGCATTTGATTGTTGAACGGAAATATAACAAAGTTATACCATTACCCGATGCGAAAGCAACCAATCGTTGAGCAAAAACGAAGCAAATGCCACTTTGCTACACGAAACAAGGGTCGGGATTTACACGCATATACCACTGATGCATAGGAAAATAGGCCAATGGGAGCCAAATTGATTCTACAATTCGGTTTAATGGTATTTTAGCGCTAATTTCGCAGTTTGTTTTCCCACTAAATTACACGTTCGCAAGTCATGAGAAAATGGCGCATCGAAGATTCCGCTGAACTTTACAGCATTAATGGATGGGGTCTTAATTACTTTTCGATCAACGAAAAGGGGCATCTTACAGTCACTCCGAAAAAGGAGTGTGTTTCGGTCGACTTAAAAGAGTTGATAGACGAATTACAGGTTCGGGATGTTTCGGCTCCCATGCTGATTCGGTTTCCCGACATCCTCGACAACCGGATCGAAAAGATTTCGAACTGCTTTAAGGTAGCTGCCGAAGAGTACGGTTACACCGCACAGAATTTTATCATCTACCCTATTAAGGTGAATCAGATGCGCCCGGTGGTTGAAGAGATTGTGAGCCACGGGAAGAAGTTCAACATTGGTCTGGAGGCAGGTTCAAAGCCCGAATTGCACGCGGTACTCTCGATCGATGTGGATGTGAAGTCGCTCATCATCTGCAACGGATACAAAGACGAAGATTATATTGAGCTTGCGCTTCTGTCGCAAAAAATGGGCAAAAATATCTTCATTGTAATTGAAAAACTCAATGAGCTCAAACTGGTTGCCTCCATCTCGAAACGACTGAAGGTAACTCCCAATATAGGTATACGAATTAAACTGGCCAGCTCGGGCAGTGGAAAATGGGAAGAGTCGGGAGGCGATGTGAGCAAGTTCGGACTGAACAGCAGCGAGTTGCTCGACGCATTAGATTTTCTTGAAAAGAGCAAGCTGAGGAAATGCCTGCGACTGATTCACTTTCACATCGGGAGTCAGGTAACCAAAATTCGCCGCATCAAAAACGCCCTTCGCGAAGCCTCCCAGTTTTACGTGCAGCTCTGTGCAATGGGATATAACATCGACTTTGTGGATATTGGCGGGGGTTTAGGCGTCGATTACGACGGAACCCGCTCTCCCACAACGGGTAGCAGCATGAACTACTCCATTCAGGAGTATGTAAACGACTCCATCTCGACCCTGGTCGATGTCTGCGAAAAGAACAATCTTCCCCAGCCCAACATCATTACCGAATCGGGGCGTTCGCTTGCAGCGCACCACTCCGTGTTGATATTTGAGGTACTCGAAACCAGCTCCGCTCCGGAGTGGAAGGAGGATGAGGATCTCAAGCCCGAAGACCACGAACTGGTAGAGGAGCTCTACAAACTTTGGGAGAACATTAATCAGCCCCGTCTTTTGGAAACCTGGCACGATGCGCTGCAAATTCGCGAGGAGGCACTCGACCTCTTTAGCCTCGGCCTTCTCGACCTGAAGACACGTGCCCAGGTAGAACGGCTCTTCTGGTCTATTGCCCGCGAGGTGTACACCATGGCCGAGGAGATTAAACATTCGCCCGAGGAGCTGCGTAAAATCTCAAAATTGCTTTCCGATAAATACTTCTGCAACTTTTCGCTTTTCCAATCGCTTCCCGACTCTTGGGCCATTGATCAGATCTTTCCGATTGTCCCCATCAGCCGCCTCGACGAAAGGCCCGACAGAAATGCTACCCTCCAAGACATTACCTGCGATTCGGACGGAAAGATCGATAACTTTATCTCGACCCGCAACTTCAGCTACCACCTGCCCGTACACGAACTCAAGAGTAAAGAGTCCTATTATATCGGCGTCTTTTTGGTGGGAGCCTACCAAGAGATCTTGGGCGACCTTCATAACCTCTTTGGCGACACCAATGCCGTGCATGTGAAGGTTTACGAGAAAGAGTACGAAATTGAAAAAGTAATCGACGGCGAATCAGTGGCCGAGGTTCTGGAGTATGTACAGTACAACCCCAAACGGATGGTCAGAACCGTCGAAACCTGGGTGACCACCTCTGTAAAACAGGGAATAATCACCGTGGAGGAGGGAAAGGAATTCCTCTCCAACTATCGGTCGGGGCTTTACGGCTACACCTACTTGGAGTAGTGCTCTAGTGCTCTAGCGCTCTAATGCTGCGCTTCGCGCCATGAACTAAGTGTCTTCCGCGCTTGCGCGTATATCTCTTTATATTAGAGCTCTTGAAGCGCGAATGCGCTTCGATGCACTAGAGCACTT
Organism: uncultured Bacteroidales bacterium; assembly: GCA_964349835.1. Lineage (GTDB taxonomy): Bacteria > Bacteroidota > Bacteroidia > Bacteroidales > UBA4181 > JAQVSH01. Next base: position 43,747 of record CAYGID010000007.1, read on the forward strand.
GCGCGAAGCGTAGCATTAGAGCTCTTGCGCGAAGCGCGATGCACTAGAGCTCTTGCTAAAATGCGCTAATGCGCATTTTAGCACTACCGTGTTCCCGAAGGGAGAGGCATCTCAAGCCCCGAAGGAACCGGTGTGCCGAAATTAGGCGTGCCGTCGGAGTTCCAGTTAAACGGCTGAAGCCTCACATCTCTCTCCCATCCTGCCGCTTTACTCTTTTTGGCGTGATAGAGAATATACCACTCTTTGTTGTCGGGCGAGGTGGTAAAAGAGGCGTGCCCTACCCCAAAGACCGTTTCGGTTCCCACAAAGACGGGCGACTCACTTTTAAGCCAACTCTGCGGAAACAGCGGATTGGACCGGTCATTGCGCAAACGAAGCCAGGAGAGTTGGTAAGAGGGAAGCCACGACTGGCCGCAGGAGTACACAATAAATAGGTCGCCGGGCTGCTTCAGGGTAGCAGGACGTTTCAGCACCTGAGGTCCTTCGTTCAGATTCAGTTCGGGTCCCGTTTCGTACCATTGATCGGGCGATGAGATTTTTACCCTGGCCGACGAAATGGTATAGGGATTCTCCATGGAGGCAATGTAGAGATGCTGTTTTGTCTTATCGGTTGTTTCATTCTGTTCCCATCCCGACCAAATGGCGTAGAGTTTTCCTTTCCACTCCAGCACAGTAAGATCGATAGCCCACTTTGCACTGCTCCTGTCGGAGGGATTATCGCCCGTATTGAGCATTCCGCGGTCGATATAGGGGCCGAAAGGGTGGTCGGAAACCGATTCCAGCACACCAGCCCGTTGATGAATATAGGGAGGCCCCGAAACCCCGGCCGCGTAATAGATATACCAACGCCCCTTTAGATAGTGAAGTTCGGGCGCCCAAAGGCAGTTTGCATTCCAGCCCGAACGGGGGGCCACCCATACCGGAACGGCCTCACCGGGTCGGTGCAAGCCACCCCAACGGGCCACAAAGATTCCGTTTCCGGCGGCCGAACAGGAGTAGTAAAAGGGGCCCTGCTTGATAATCCAGGGATCGGCACCGCTGGGCAAGATAGGATTGGTGTACGAACGCTCGTTATCGGGAAATTCGCCTGCCTCAGCACCATCGGTGAACTGAGCCGAAAGGAGAGTGCTCCTTACAATCAGGCATAAAAGCAAAAAATAGAGAGGTCTCATGGTTATAATCGAATAAATAACTTGTTTTTATGCAGCATATAGAGTAGGCCATACAAAAGGGCAAAGTTAGCAACTGTCAACAGCACCCGGTAGTAGTCGCCCGTAAACTGCTCCATCCCGAAGAGAATAGAGTGGCTCACCGCCCGGAAGTTCACCACCTGTACCAAAACATAGGCCACAATAGAGTTCATACCTATTATTCTTAGCCATCCGGTTCCCTTCCGATACCCTTTGTAGTCGATAAGATAGTAAAACAGCGCCATGAGTAAAAAACAATAGCCCGAAGAGACCAAAGTCATAGAGCTGGTCCAGATAATCTTTATCACCGGCATCTCAAGACTCCATAACCAACCGGCAGCAATCATCGCCACTCCCGAAACGGCCAATATACGCACCTTTTTCAGCGCAGCCCATTGTCCGCTATACAAAACAAATCCGGCCAGATATCCGCTAAGAACCGTGACCCCAAAATTGAGGCTGCTTAAAATCCAAGTGTATCGATAGCCCTCTGAGAACGACCATACACCCGATTCGTCGCGCGATACACCGTCGCGCCACTGCTGCAGAACCGCTCTGTCTATCCATTCGGCCAGATTGGTCTCCTTTTGGTACGAGCCCGGCACCGACTGGCCTGCCTGAAGGAAGGTCATACAGACCCAGTAGAGCACAAGAAGTCCCAGCGCCGCTGCAATAAGGTAGGGCACCTTTTTCAGATGCAGCACCAACAAAGCAGTAATAGCATACCCCATGGCAATAGCCTGCAGCGTATTACTGTAGAGGCGAAGGCGATTGGGATCGAGCGCTAGGAGATTCCCCTGACAAACCGCTCCGAAAATCCAAAGAAGTAACACCCTGCGGAGAATTCGCCGATAAAGGGGCGCCAGAGAGGTTCCGTCGCCATATTTTGCAAAAGAAAAAGGCATGGAGACACCCGCCATAAACATGAAGAGAGGCATTACCAGATCCCATGCCGCAAAGCCTTCCCACGACACATGCTGAAACTGGGTATTCACAGCATCCATCCAGGGCGTGTCGGCAACACGGGCCAGCGCATTGACAAACCCACCCAGAAAAAGAAGGAAAAAGAGGTCGAATCCTCTGAGCGCGTCGAGCGAGGCAAGCCGTGGGGGTGAGGTTACCGTAGTTTCCTGTTTCATGCGCTAAGACATTTAGTTGTACAAGCCATGAAAGTAGGCAAAAAAAGCGCATCAGCGTCGTTTCTGCCGCTCCTCAGGTAAAAAATTAAAAATTTCGCGCTTAAAAATTTTGGGAAGCCGCGTACTTTTTACACTCGATTTCCCTAGTAAAAGCATGGGAAGCGAGACACCTATCGAGAGAGAAAGCAGAATAAAGGTAGCTTTAAGACCACTTTGAACGGTGGTAAGCAAAATCGTCTCTGCGCCCGCCAGCTCCTCAACGTTGATATACTTTATCAGGCCAAGGATGGTCTTGTAGATTAACATACCGGGAATCATGGGCAGCAGCGAAGGAAAGGCAAATACATCGGGGGGCGAATGAACCCAATGGGCAAAAGGGATGCTGAGCGCCCCCACCAGAAAGGAGACTATCAGCGTGGCAAAGGCAATCTCGATACCCCATTGCATCAGGAGATAGCGAAATGAATGGGCAATGGCCGCCAATAAAGCCGAGATAAAGATGGTTCGCAAAGGGGGATTCGAGAGCATGGCAAAACCGGCTCCGGCCAAGGAAGCAAAGAATGCATCGGTTAAACAATCAATTACCAGCTGGCTCATAACTTCTCTAATCCTAAACTCAACATCGTCAATAACAAACCCAGCGAAACACAAACCATCAGCGCAGCGGCATTTACCGTGCGTGAGGTGCCCGTTAATACGTGACCTTCAATAATATCCGTAAAGGCATTCAGAAAAGGAACACCCGGAACCAAAAACAACACACTGGTTGCCAGGGCAATCTGCGGGGTATTGCCCCATCCGTACCGAAAACCCATACCGGCAACAAAAGAGGAGACAAAGGCCGCGGTGAGAAAGACCACATAGTGGCTGGCGCCTCTGTGATGAAGCTCCTGCCTCACAAAAAGGCCCAACCAGGTACCCAGAAGCACCAACAGCATGGCCGCCCCATCGCCTCCAAACAGGCGGCAAAAGGAGGCATTGGCTACTCCGGCCATCAGGAGCACCCACCAGCGCGAACGGCGGGGCGCCGCCTGGATTCTTGCCAATGCCTGACGTACCTGCTTTACAGAGAGCCTCGAATCGAGGGTTCTCCAGGAGAGGATGCTAATCTTGGAAACAATCGTAAAATCGAGCAGCGGCGGCTTAATTTTGCGAATAAGGGTTACACGATGGTGCGGGTCGCCCTTGCTCGATACCGTTAGGATAATGCTTAGTTGAAAGAGGCTGATCTGCGCCTCGAACCCGAAGGCCTCGGCCACACGGGAGGCATTCCGAACCACGCGCGCTGTATGAGCTCCCGATGTCATCAACAGCGAGGCAATATCGGCCACTAAATCGGCCACATCCTGCAAGTCGGGCGAAGCCGCTTCGCGGGGAGATAGTTTCTCCATAGAGGAATATCAACTGTTCAGAAGCTGCTTCACCAGTTCGGCAACCAACTTTCCATCGGCTTTACCCGCCAATTGTTTGGTTGCCTGACCCATAACCTTTCCCATATCTTTGGGAGAGGAGGCTCCCAATTCCACAATCAGGGCACGAACAAAGGATTCAACCTCTTCGGGCGCCATCTGTTTAGGAAGATAGGCTTCAATGATTGCCAGTTCGTCTAACTCTTTGGCGGCCAGTTCGGGTCTGTTTTGCGTAGTGTAAATCTCGGCCGAATCTTTCCGCTGTTTTGCCATCTTCTGCAACATCTTCACCGCATCGGCCTCACTTACCGTTCCCGAACCACCCTCTGCCGTTTTGGCCAACAGAATGGCTGCCTTAATGGAACGCAATGCCTCAAGCCGCAACTTCTCGCGGGCTAGCATTGCTTTTTTAATATCCTGATTGATAAGCGATTCAAAATCCATTTCCATAGCATTTCACCATAAATTCGGGTGCAAAGATAGGGTCAGAAACCGGCAAAGAGAATCATTTGCCCAAAAAAATTTACCGGGTCACGCGGAACCAGTCGAAATCAGCGTAACTCCCTTTTCGGATTCCCGGTTCGGCAGTGCAGAAGATACCCACTTTTGCCCCGATCCACAACTCGGGTTTGGCAATATGTTTCACACCAACCGGGGTAAAGATCTCTCCCTCTTCGCTATAAAAAAAGCGACAGGCAGCATCAGGAGCCGAAACTTCGACCCGAAGATAGAGTTCGCCCCCTCCTACCCTCACAGAATCAACTACCTCTTCGCGTCCTCCGGTATTGGCATCTTTGCACAACACCTGCTGCAAATAGAAGCCCTTTGCATCTCTTGCCAGCGCCAGATAGCTGTAATCACTCCCCATCACCACCAACCCGGTTCTCTTGCCCTGCCAGGCGTCGAATTCAATGGTGAGTTTCACCTTGGTGGTGGCCCTAAAGGCCGGAGCCGGAAATTTTTGCATCAGCAGGTGGGGAACATCCCATAGCCTCACAGGCAGGCCGTCATCGGGGGGCAGACCATCATCGGTGGTAGGGAAAGCCAACAGACGCAAATAGCCACTGCCCGGAATCTGGACACTCCATTGGATCTTTTCGTTGGCAGCCCACTGCCACTGGAGGCCTGGAGACGGCCCATTGAATTCGTCCGACTCAGCGGGCGAGCAAAGAGGCCAAGCCCTGCCCACGTCGGGCTTTTTATGGGTAATCACCGGTTGGCCGCAACCATCTCCATCGGGATCGTTGCCCATCACCGGCCACCCCTCTTTCCAGCGAATAGGTTGAAGATGCGTTATCCGGCCATAAGCCCCTTTGTCCTGAAAATGGAGAAACCACGACTCACCCCCCGGAGTATCGACCCATCCCCCCTGATGGGGTCCGTTCACGGTGCTGTTTCCCTGAGCCAACACCTGTTTCTCTTCGTAAGGCCCATAGAGATTTTTCGATCGCAAAACCAATTGCCACCCGTTGGTAACCCCTCCGGCAGGTGCAAAAATGTAGTACCAACCCTCCCTTTTGTAGAACTTGGGGCCTTCGATGGTTGCATTGTGGTCGTGCCCGTCGTATACATGCCGCCCCTTGCCCGTAACCAGGGAACCGCTCTCATTCATGGGCCATACGGTAAGCAGACTATTAATGTGGGCCCGACTGGCAGCCCAGGCAGTCACCAACCAGGCTTTGCCATCATCATCCCAAAGTGGGCTGGCATCAATAATTCCCTTGCCCTCGAGTACCTGTACGGGCGGATCCCACTCACCCAGGGGATTGGCTGTTTTAACCATAAACACACCGAAATCGGGATCGCCCCAATAGATATAGAAGGTACCCTTGCGGTGGCGAATACAGGGAGCCCACACCCCTTTCCCATGCTGTGGTCTGCCGAAAAATGCGTCAGACCCTGGAACACGAAGCGCATAATTCACAAGTTGCCAGTTTACCAAGTCTTTGGAATGCAGAATGGGCAATCCTGGCGAACAGTTGAAACTAGAGGCGGTCATAAAATAATCCTCACCCACACGAATCAGATCGGGATCGGAGTAGTCGGCATGCAGAATCGGATTGATGTAGGTTCCATCGCCGTTATCGGCCTTCCATACCTCCGAGCGGTAAAGAGGCGCCGCCTCCTGCGCCCTAAGCTCAGAAAGAAACCCACCCCAAAAGAAGGAAAACAATAATAGAAGCCTCTTAAAACTCATGATTGTAAGCAAATTTTATGCGCTGCGCTCTGGTGCTCTGGTGCTCTAGTGCTCTGTTGCTCTGTTGCTCTGTTGCTCTGTTGCTCTGTTGCTCTGTTGCTCTGTTGCTCTG
>CAYGID010000007.1:49893-58093 GCA_964349835.1 uncultured Bacteroidales bacterium
TGCTCTGTTGCTCTGTTGCTCTGTTGCTCTGTTGCTCTGTTGCTCTGTTGCTCTGTTGCGCTTCGCGCAACAATACTCCCATCTCCAAATTACCAAATTGTCTAATTGTCTAATTGTCATGCACCCCAAAATCGATGGCCTCTTTGGGTAAAGGATTGCCAAAGAAATCGCGATTGCCGGGCATGGCTATCTGAACTCCGCTATCGATACAGGGAGAGCCCTCCCTCAGTTTATATCCGCTCAACGTTGCCAGCCCTACGCCTCCGGTACCGGGGGCAATAAAGAGGGGGTCGGCCACCAATTTTTCGGCGTCATCGGGAATCCCGTTTTTCCAGGGGCCGAAGTAGCAGTTATGATGAAAGAGTGTTCCGGGAACCTTCTCAATTCGGATAGAATCGTTGAACTGCCGTTCGAGCACAAAACCAGAGGTATAAACGGTTCGGAAACGGGCCTGACCGGTGGCATAAAAGATGTTATTGCTGAAATTGGCGCCTAGTTTTGCCTTATCCTTTGTGCCATCGTCGCCACAGAAAAAATCGAGATCGGCTGTGCCGTAATCAATGTAGAACACATTATTATACAGCACATTACCCTCACTGATATCACATTGCATCTGCACCAGATGACTCTTGTCGTTTTCGCTAATGTTGTACCTGACCACATTATTGTAGGTGCGGTACATAATCAGCAGGAACCCATGATTATTTTTACTGTAGTTGTACTGCAGGATACAGTCTCTGCAATTAAAATCGAAATCGTAGGCTACCCCATCGCCATTTGCAGGCTCCCTTCCGGTATCGTACACCTCATTGAATTGCATCACCGTTTGGTTGGCCTGCTGAATCCAGATGGCAGCGGTATGGGGCCAGAAGTCCTTTCCCCCCGGCAAATCGGCATACCCCGAGCGCATACACGAACGCCACACCTTGTTGTACTCAATGAGGCCCTTATCGCATCCGTTCACAAAGATGCCGTCGCCCCCCAGATTGTCCATCACATTGTTACGCACCACAACATTGTTCTTCGGACCCCAAACCACAATTCCGCACTTGTCGAACCGTTCAATCCGGTTATTCTCTATCAAAATGTCATTGATGGTGGTGCTCATGGGTTTGGTCCGGTCGCGGTTGCGATCACGTTGGATATTCACCAGAATTGCACTGCTGTAGTAACCCGAGAATTCGCCACTTCCCCCCATCTGACCCCAGATATCGTGAATATAGCAATCGCGAATCACAATATGTTCTACATGTTGGTCGTCGCCTTTAGCAAGTGCCACAATGCCCTGCCGGCCGATTCCCACCTCAGGAGGTGCACCGCTGGTAATCTCCATATTACTGATTTCCCACCACGACTGATTAAACAACCGGATTCCGGCCCCTTCGGCGCTTCCGATAGAGATTACAGGTTTCACCGAACCCCCGTAGCTGCTTAGAATGATGGGTTTGCCTGCCTCGCCTGAGCCCTTCAGAACGAGTTGCCCCTTCCAAAGGCCACCCGATGCAAAAAGCAACTTATCGCCGGGTTGGAACTCCATCTGGTTCACCCTCTCGAGGCTGCGCCATGCCGCTTTTTCGGAAAGCCCCGATTGTTGGTCATCGCCGATGGGCGAAACGTAATAGCTCTTAGACTGACCCTGCGCAACCAAAGCACATAGCACCAATACCAGACTGAAAAACAAAGTTCTCATTCGGAAACCTGATTAAGTGAAACAACAAAATGGCAAACAAAATTGATGCGCTGACGCGCAAATTAGTAATTAATGGTGAATGGTTAATGCGCTGACGCTCTAGAGCTCTAATGCTCTGTTGCGCTTCGCGCAACCATTCTCCAAATCATCAAATTATCTAAAGGATATCACAACTGTTCAAGGGCTATCCGGGCATTCAGATAATCGGGCGAAGCTGCAAGCGCTGCGTTAAACGCTTCGCGAGCTTTGGCCGCATCGCCAAGGCCGGCATATCCGAGACCCTTGATGTACAGAGGTAAAGCCTGATTATCGCGCGAGGGCATCCGCCGTGCTGCAATAAACTGCGGATCGCCTTCGTTGCCACCGGCAGTGGAAACAGCAGCGGAACCAATCCCTGCCAATTCGCGAAATACCGATTCGGTGTCGCTCTTTACGCCCAGTTTTTTCTGTGCCAGCGCCACATAATAACGCTGCTCCTGCGAATTGGCCCCAAAACCACGTCGGGCACCACCGCCACCACCCTGGCCCTGGCCCGACTGTGTTGCGGCACCTACCACTTCATTCCACGATTTGGAAGCTTTATCCTTCTCTCCCAGAGCGGCATACGCACACCCGGTCCAATAGGCTAATTGCGTCTGTCGGGCATTACGTCCGCCCTGTGCACGCAGGTTTTCGGGGGGAGTCATGGCCGACTGAAAATCGGCCAGCGCCTCACGGTATCTCTTTTTAGTATAATAGTTTAAGCCTCTCCTCAGATGCGCGTCGGCCCAAGCCTGCCCTGTATTAAAAGCATTCCCACCCTCCCATATACTAAAGGTACGGCTCTTCAACAGTGATATGGCTTCGTCCGACTTGCCTGCAAAGATTTTCAGATTAATCAGCGCTCCCAACGCTTCATCTTTTTGCACAACGAGGTTCTGATTCGTCTCAAGCAAAGCAAGGCGCTTTTCAACCGGCATTCCTTCAGATTTATAGAGCTGTTCTAATTCAGCAAAGTGTGTGGGGTAGGGATTTGCAACGGCCACAGCCTTCTCCATGCAAGCAATCGCTCTGCCTTTTGAACCTTCGGCACTCTGGTGTGAATAAGCAATGGCCAGATTGCGCCATGTAATGGGCAGGTTGGGATTTAATTCGGCAGAGCGCTCCCAAAGCGAAATAGCCTCTTCGGGTTGCCAGTCGTAGAGCAGGTTCCCCAGATAATACGGAGCCATTGCATCGGTACGATCGGCTTTGATTGCACTCTTGAGTACACCAATCACCTCCTGTTGGAAGGGAAAAACATAATCAAAGGGTTGAAGTGCGGCCTGCTTGCGGAAGGTTTCGGCCTTTTGTGTATCGCCGAGCTTTTCGGCAAAATAGCCCAAATAGTAATAGAGTAGCGGCGAAAGCGTTTTCTTATCGGCAGTTTCAGAAACAAGCTGCGCCAAAACGGCCTGCCCGTCATTCCACAAACCATAGCCAAAGTATCCGGCAGCAATTTCCTGTGCATTGATGGGATGCTCTTTAAGGGTAGAAAAGAGCGTTTGGGCTGCTTTACTATCTTTTGTTGCAAGCCATCGTTCGGCCATGAGCTGGGCGTCGAGGGGATCACACTTATCCATTGCAAAAGCAACCAGTTTGGCAGCCTCATCACTCTTGTTAAAATGGCGTAGCAAGGAGGACTTCAGTACATACGCACGCACATTAAAGGCATTGGCATCGAGCGACTGGTTTACAAGGTTGAGAGCCTGTGGATAGTTGGCCTGAAGCGACGCAATTTCGGCCAGTCCATAATAGGCAGGAGCCTTCCATTCCTGTTTCCACGCTGCCTTATAATAAGCGGTAAAAGCCTCGTCGAGACGCCCCTGTGCCTGCAACGCAACACCCAGATAATAAAATGGCTCGGCATTCTTGGGAATGGTATATTGGGCTGTGAGCCTTTGAATGGCTCTGTTGAGATACCGCTCGGCAAGTGCATATTTGGCATTCCTCAAACTTAACCGAGCCATACCTGTGTTTGCCTCTATATTCAATGAATCGCGACTAAGCAACTCTTCCCAGTAAGGATCGGCATCGAGCGAAGGATTATGGAACTGGTCGATGCGCTGACCTGCCAGGAAAAGTTCTTCATCATTTTTGATCTCTTCGGGCGCAGCGGGATTAGTGGTTCCCACAGGTTTCGGTGTGGGCACAAGGGCAATAGGTGCATAGGCAACCAATTCACGGCCTGCCGCTGTGATCGAAGCACGGAGCTCATGCTCATTCTGCCCTGCGGGTAGGGCAACCTTTTTGGAATAGGGTTTGGCCGGACTAATGGCTACGCGTTCTTCGGAGAGGATCTTGTTGCCGGCTTTCAGCGTAACTACCGCATCGGACCAAGCTTTTGTGGTATAAAACCCCACTTCGGCCTTACCCTCCTTTACCTCCAGATTGACCGCTGCATCCAGATTGGCATTCTTTACCCCCTGAATCCCGCGAAAAGGGAAGAGTGAGATATCGAACGAACGCCCTTCGGAGGGCTGTAACCAAGAATAATCGGGCTGATTATCGGAATAGGCTCCCACCATAATCTCGAGATAAGGGCCATCATCATCGGTCAGGATTTTATCCCACATATTACCTACGCCCCAGGTAAAGAATTTTTTTCCGGCCACAATGTTGTGATCGGCCACACTCATAATTCCGGCATCTTTGCCATGATCGTATCCGGCCACAAAATCATCCTCATAGTTCACCGCGAACCAGGAATTTGAACTTTGATTGTTTTTATACCAGCTTACATCCACATTGTTGGTAACGGGCCACGGTTGAAAGCTCCGTTTGCTGTGACCAGTGGACCATTGCGTACTCGGAGGAAAAATTACCTGATAATCATCGTTCACCGACACAGCAATATTGGCAAAACAGAGCATCGTATTTTCCACAGGGGTCCGGTTGTTGATTCTGATAGAACACTCTACAATGGAGCTGCCCGGGCGGAGAGTGTATCCAACTGCCCAGCGCATCCGGTGCCGCACCTCAAGTTCGCCCACCCAGATGGTTTTGCTGCCATCGGGGCCCTCCTCAACACTCGATTGCACCGGGATAAAGGTACTTGCCCTGTGGTGATGAGGGATATTCCACTCCACACCGCCCGAAATCCAGGCACCGGTTAAACCGATAAGTGCCGGCTTTATAACGTGCTGACGATAGATAAAGTCGTAATTGTTGGTTTTGTCGATAGCCGAGAAGAGCCGTCCGCCCAACTCAGGCATCACCCCAATCTTCACATATTCATTTTCCAAATAGAGCAACTTATAGGTTTGGTTGCTCTTTTTATTTGTGAGATTATCGTAGAGCGGATAGGGATAGATTCTCTGCTCGGCTCCCTGGGTTCCCCTTCCAAAAAAGAACATCGGGTTGGGTTCGGGAGGGTTCGACTTATAAGTGGGAATCACTTCGTTGACCTCGGAATAGGTAACGGGCTGCTGAGCCTGGGCAGTAAACGACAGCCACACGGCGACGGCAAGAAGGAGAAAGCATCGGATTGGTATCATTGTATTCAGCTAAAGGAGGGTTCTATTCTCAAAAGTACTTTTTCGGCAACGCATTCCCAACAACCATCCAAAAATTAGTTTCTTCGGCCGAATCTATTGCTCTCCCCGCCTAAACACAATCCCTTCGGTGTGTTCGCCCACAAAAATCCGGGCCATGTCGCCGGTTTTATACCAAGCCGGTTTCCCCTTCATATCGTCGGAAATCACCGTGCCGTTAATCACCAAATTCTCAAAAACCACATTTTTGATCTTCCTTTCCGCGTCGTAACCGGCAATAACCGAAAGTTCGGCATTCTTACCGTTGTAAATAATGTCTTTAAAAAGCACATCCTCAATTCCTCTGCCGGGCGAGGTGCAATATTTGCTGTTATAAAAAACCCGCAGGTTCACCAACTGACCCTGCCGGAAATCTTCGATGCGTATATTTTCGAACCGCACATTCCTGATAAGATTACTGTCGCCCGCATTCAGACTCATACACCCCTGATAATCGAGCTGCGCCTCTTTATGGTCGAGAATATCGAGGTTGATGTAGGTGAGATTTTCGAGTATTTCGGGATTCGGGGTATTACCATGCGTACCTATCAAAATGGGATGGGCCACATCAGCCCATAAGGTGGAGTTCTGCATGGTAACATCGCGCGAGCCGCCGGTAAAGCCCAATCTTGTGCCGTAAACGGTGGTGCAGTCGTCGGAGTTACGGTTAAATACCCCATCAATCAACACATGATTACTCGAGATCACATTCATACCGTCGCCCCAGCCAAAATAACTGATACTTTTCACATTCCGAATGGTTACATATTCGGATCCCCCGGTAAAGCACTGCGAACAGAAAACACCGTAAATCTCCACATTGCGTGAGTTGGCAATCCGAACACCCTGTTTTACGGTCTGATCAATGATTCCGCTCCCGATCACCTTCACATTCTCCACATTTTCTATCAAAAGCTGCCCCCTGAGCACAGCGCCTCCTGCCAAATAGACAATTTTTCCCGATGGAACCCGCAGCACTTTGCGAGGCACTTCATGGACTCCCGGCCCGAACCAGATTACATCTTTATCGCCCTCTTTGGGTATGTTTTCCAGAATCGGATTGGCAAAAAGCTGGAGGTTATGAAAAATATCGCCATTCACCTCAACCGAAAGGTTTCTTGCCTGCGACAGTTTGAAGGTAAGTGTATTCCCATTGATTACGGGCGTAATCGCATACGACAAGGGGCGAACCCGGGCCGTTTCGATAGCTCCTTTATTGTAAGTTACCGAGACTTCAACCTCGCCCGAGAAATCAAAATAGCTCATCGAGGCTTTCTGCTCTGAGTGGCCGGTTCCCCGAACCTCATCGACCTTGATTTCGTATTCGGGCAACTCCTGCCACGCCTGGCCCGGAATTCTTACACGAACCGAAAAATCGGAGTTCTGCACCACCCCGGCAGGCGCAGGATAGGCCATCAAGCGGTTTTGGGCCTGAAGGGAAGAGAAGGGGAGTAAGAGAAGAAGGAGGAGGAGGTACATAGTGAATGGTTAATGGTTAATGGTTAATGTGCGCTGCGCGCAAGTGCTCTGGTGCTCTGGTGCTTCGAAGCGCGTGCGCGCTTCAAAAGCGTTAATGGGTCGCAAAACTTATCATGTCGAAGAGGCAGTTGCATCCAAAGGGTCATATCTTCAGTTTGTCAGTTTTTTGAGACGGAGTAGTGCTTCGAGGTAGTAATAGTCGGCGTAGATAATGGAGGCGTCTATTTCGGAGCCGTTGGGTTTGTGGCCTGTGGAGTGGTTGAGAAGGGATTGGTTTTGTGTGCCGCTGTGGTATTTGGGGGTGGAGAGGGCTTGAAGGAGTTTTCCTGCTGCCTGACGATAACGTTGCCGGTCGGGTTCTGTGGCTACAAGTGTTGAGAGTTCAAGCAGGGCGGAGGCGGCAATGGCTGCGGCGGATGCGTCACGGGGAGCATCCGGGATGGCTGGGTCTGAGAGATCCCAGAAGGGAATGGTGTCTTCGGGAAGGGCGGTCAGGAAACGATCGGCCAGTTTTTGGGCGGTTTCAAGAAATGGCATCTTTCCCGACTCCCGGTAGCTCATGGTAAAGCCGTAGATACCCCAGGCCTGTCCACGGGCCCAGAAGGAGCTGTCGGCATAGCCCTGGTGAGTAACCCCTTTCAGAAAACGACCGTCGGTTGTATCGAAAACGGCCACGTGAAAGGTGGAGTAATCGGGTCGGACCAAGGTGCGCATGGTGGTTTCGGCATGTTTTACCGCGATGTCGGCCAAGTGTGCCCCCCCTCCGTTTTTCGATGCCCAAAAGAGGAGTTCGAGGTTCATCATATTGTCGATGATGGTGTTGTGGGGCCAGTTCATTTTGGCCCGCATGGCAGGCCACGAGAGGATTGACCCTACTTTGGGGTTAAAGAGGGTGGCCAGAGAGTCGGCGGCGGTGAGCAACACCTTCCGGTACGCCTCATTGCCGGTAAGCCGGTATCCGTTACCAAAGCTGCAGAAAAACATAAAGCCCAAATCGTGGTTATCGACCGGTATCGACAGCACCCCTTGGAGCGGTTCGGTATATTTCCGGGCATTTTCCAGAAGGTCGGGCCTGCCGGAAGCCTCATAGGCGTACCAGAGTACTCCCGGCCAAAAGCCACTGGTCCAGTCATGGATTCCCACCCGATTCCAGCGAGTTTCTCCCTGAAGGATATTTCGCGGCAAACTATCTGCCAACCATGGAGTGTGCAGGGTTTCGATACTTTTTGCCACGGCATCGTCAATCCTGTCTTGCGGATCGAACCGCAAATTCTCTCCCTTTCCGGCACAAGCTGCCAAAAACAAAAGCAGTACAATGCGAACCACACTGCCAGATTCTATTTTGACCAATTTCATCACGTATCTATATAACCGTTCATTTATCATCCACCATTAATTTCCGCCTGATTGGCTGTAACTGCCTCCTCGACATGATAAGTTTTGCGACCCATTAGCGCTCTCATTCACTAAAAGAGGAGAA